>JAUSBS010000129.1 GCA_030651905.1 Coriobacteriia bacterium | reverse complement strand
GTCAACGAACAGAGTCGCTGGATCGAAGTCGTGTTCGCTAGCCGCGTCAAGTTCCTCGCTGGTCCGAACGGCACGGTCAGCGGGTCGATCGACCAGACAATAGGCGCTGGAGCACCGACCACGGCCGTCACGGCGGTTCCTGCTGCCGGATGCCGATTCGTCAACTGGACCGGTACAGACGGCTTCTTCTCGACCGCCAACCCGCTCGTCGTCCCCGTGGTCTCCGGGGACATGACGGTGACCGCGAACTTCGAGAGGGTGGAGCTTCGTCTCGGAGAGCCGAAGCTGCCGTGGATCGTCCGTCGGGGAGGCCGCTTCGTGGTCTTTGGAGCACTCCGGCCTGGGCACACCCCGAAGTCGAAGTGGGTCGTCCTGTCGTTCGAGCGCAAGACGTCCCGAGGATGGCGCGTCGTGAAGCGCGTCACCACGAGGAGCTACTCGATAGGAGCTCCCACCCTGAAGTACGCCGTGAGGACACGACTGTATGTCCGCGGTCGGTATCGTGTTCGTGCGTACCACCCGGCCGACTGGGACGGGCCGGCCACGTGGTCCATCTACAACACGTTCCTCGTGCGCTGATCCGAGAATCACAGGAGCGGACGGCGGATCGACGCCTCGTCCGTTGGCACAGGCGATGGGGGTCCCTTCCGGGGCCCCCATCGTCGTCTCCATCATCTCGGCCCACGGAACCCCGAGGCGCTAGAATGCTGAAGTGGTATCGCCGTCAGAAGGAGAGTGCCCGATGAGACTGCGCTTCGTGTGTGTCCTTGTGCTGCTAGCGCTTGCGACTGCCGCAGTCGGATGCACCGGGGGCACGAAGTCCGCGACCGACGGGGCGCCACCCGCCAGCGACGTCGCGACGGAGGACATCCCCGGTGTGGCGCTCGCCACGGACGGCGACCTCGAGTTCATCCGCAGCCTCGGTACATCCCACAAGGGAGAGACGCTCTTCGCACTCGTCGTCGCCTCCGAGAAGACCGAATCAGCCGCGACGAAGGCCGCGCTCGAGACCGTCTCGCAGGTCGGCGATGTGCAGTCGTACTTCGTCGTGGAGCCGGCATCGCACATGTCCGGTCTCGCGGCCGACATGTGGTATGTCTTCGAGGCGTATCGCAAGACTCCGGATCAGGAGACGATCGATTTCATGGACCGCGGTCCTTCGCCAGCGAAGGTCTTCAAGGTGACGGTGAAGTGCACCGATCCGATACCGGTCGTCGAGGACCTCGAGGGCGACGGCACGCAGTAGTTCGAGAGGGGACTCGTGGGTTCTGAACTCAAGAGGCCGGTGCGGGTCCTGCACGTCCTGCGCCCGGCCGCCGGCGGCATGCGCCAGCATGTGCTGCAGCTCGCCACCGGGATGGTCGCGCACGGCTTCGACTCGCAGATCGCGTGTCCCGGGGACACGGAGATCGTGCGCTCGGCGTTCGCCGCCGGCATCGAGATCAGGCCTGTCCCCATCGTCGGGCCGCCCTCACCGGTCCGGGACATAGAGGCCATCATCGTGCTGAGTGACATCATCCGGCGCGGAGCTTTCGACATCGTGCACGCTCACGGATCGAAGGCGGGGCTCATCGGACGTATCGCCGCGATGCTGGCCCGTTCGCGGAACCGTGTGGTCACCGTCCACAACGACGTGCTCGGGGGCAGTGTTCGCCCGGCCATGCACCGCGCGGTCGTCCGTATCGAGCGATTCCTCGCTCGTCACACCTCACGCATGATCGCGGTCTCGGATGCGCTGCGCTCTGAACTCATCGAGACGATCGGCCTCGATCCGGCTCTCGCGGTCACCGTGCACAACGGGATCGACCTCGCGCCGTTCCTCGCCTCGGTCGACCCCGGACCCGTGCGTGACCGCTACGGCATCCCGCGCGACGCGTTCGTGTTCGGTCAGGCCGCCCGGTTCGCGCCGCAGAAGGGACACGAGGCACTCGTGACCGCAGCGGTACCCGTGCTCGAGAAGATCCCCAATGCGTACCTGCTGCTGGCTGGTGACGGGCCGCTGCTCGAGCGTGTCGAGCGCGTCGCGTCTCGGACGTCGGTCGCATCACGCATCCTCTTCCCGGGCTTCGAGAGCGATGTGCGCGGTATGCTGGCCGCCCTCGACGTGTTCGCATCAGCGCCGGTCTCCGAAGGGCTCGGGATCGCTGCGATCGAGGCGATGGCCGCGGGGCTGCCCGTCGTCAGCGTGCGGACGGGCGGCGTTCCCGAGGTCGTGGTCGATGGCGAGACGGGGATCCTCGCCCCGCCCGGCGACATCTCCAGCCTGACTGAAGCGATGGTGCGGCTGGCGCGCGACCCGACGGTGCGGCTGGCGATGGGCAGGGCGGGCCGCCTGCGCGCCATCGAGGAGTTCTCGCAAGAGACCATGCTGGAGCGCACCGCGCTCGTCTATCGGGAGGTGCTGTGCTCGGATTCGTGAGTGTCGTGCTCGGGACGGGCCAGCCTCCGCGCTGCACGCGCTGTCATGGTGCTGCGCAGGTCGCGGAGTACCGCGCCGCGTCGGACGTCGTCGCGGACATCTCCACGGCGGCGCAGTCGTGGGCGGCCGGTCCCGGCCCGAACCTGACCCTGGACGGGCCCGAGCCGTTCGGTCATCCGGAGCTGCCGTCGATCGTGGCGGGGGCGGCTGCCGCCGGTGTCGCGCGTCTTCGGCTCGACAGCGACGCCACCGCGCTCGTGAGCCCCGCGAACGCATCCGGCTCCATCGCCGC
>JAUSBS010000108.1 GCA_030651905.1 Coriobacteriia bacterium | reverse complement strand
GCCCTCTTCCCTCACGTCCGTGGTGACTCTATGCTCCCTGCCCGCATAACGGCGGCGAAGATTGCCGCGTACCGTATCACCGGGCCGGAGAGGGGGTCAAGCCTCAGCGGCGGCGCGATCGACGCATCCGTCGCACGGTCGATTCGACGTCAGGCGGCGCCTCGGTGTGTCCGGCCGCCCACCGCACGACCTCGGTGGCGAGCGCGACCGCGCCTTCGAGTGTGGCGGTGTCGTCATGTTCGAGCCGGACATGGAACACGCCTGCGCCATCGCGAGCGAAGACAGGTGGTACCGCGAGAGACGACCCTCGCCCTGTCGATACGGGTGGGTCGTCTTTGTGTTTGCCGGGGCAGGTCCCCGACGACGAGGCGGGTGGGCAGCGATGGGCAGTGCACGAGTGATCTTCGACCGATGGGACGGACGCTACGCCGCGCGGATGGCGGGTGTTCGCTCCTCCGCTGTGCGCGACCTGTTCGCCGCCGCATCCCGCCCGGACGTGATCTCGCTCTCCGGCGGCATGCCCGACGTGCGTCGCGTGCCGCACGAGGCCGTGACCCGCGCGACCCGCGATGCGATGCGCCACGACGGCCCATCGGCGCTCCAGTACGGCGGTAGCGAAGGCCGCTACGCGCTGCGAGAGACGATCGTCGGGCTCATGGGCGAGTCCGGGGTGCGGCTCGGCCCCGACGACATCATCGTCACCGCCGGCGCCCAGCAGGGCCTCGACCTGCTCGCGCGGGTCTTCCTCGACCCCGGGGATGTCGTGATCGCCGAGGGGCCGACGTACGTAGGCGCGCTTCAGGCGTTCTCCGTCTACCAGCCTGATATCCACTGCATCCCGATGGACGAAGACGGAATGCGGGTCGACCTGCTCGAAGAGGAGCTGCGTCGCCTCGGTCCGAAGGGCGCGAAGTTCATCTACACGATCCCCAACTTCCAGAATCCGGCCGGGGTGACACTCGTGCCCGAACGTCGTCGCCGTCTGCTCGAACTCGCCCGCGAGTACGACATCCCCGTGGTCGAGGACGACCCGTACGGCCGCCTCCGCTACGAGGGCGGGCACATCCTTCCGCTGCGCGCCCTGGACCCCGACGTCATCTACCTCGGCACGTTCAGCAAGATCCTCGCGCCGGGTCTGCGGCTCGGCTGGATGTCCGCCCCGAAGCCGATCCTGGCCCGTGTACTGCTCGCGAAGCAGGCGGCGGACCTATGCGGCAGCGCCTTCTCACAGTCGGTCGCGGAGCACTACATGACCGGCACCGGCTGGCGGCGCGTTCTGGCCGATCTCACCGCGACGTACGGGGCACGCAGGGACGCGATGCTCGCGGCGCTTGGCGAGTTCTTCCCCGACGACGTGACATGGACGCACCCCGAGGGCGGCTTCTTCGTGTGGGTGACGTTGCCGGCGCACCTCGACACGAAGGCGCTGCTTGCGGAGGCGGTCGAGCACGGCGTGACGTTCGTACCGGGGAGTGACTTCTTCCCGGACGGACGCGGTGCGAACTGCATGCGGCTGGCGTTCTGCTACGAGTCGCCCGAGCAGATCACGGAGGGCGTGCGCCGCCTGGCCGAGGTGTGCGAGGACAAACTGGAACTGTATCGCGCGTTCGTCGCGGCGGGCGCGGTGCCCGCGGCGGCTCGCGTCGAGGAAGGAGTTTTGCGGTGAAGGAGAAGATAGCGGTCCTCATGGGCGGCCGTTCGCTGGAGCGCGAGGTGTCTCTGCGCAGTGGTGAGAGGGTGTTCACCGCACTCACGCAGCTCGGCTACAGGGCACTCGCGCTCGACGTCACGCCGGAGCTCGTCGACACGCTGCGACGTGAGAAGCCCGACGCCGTCTACATCGCGCTGCACGGCAAGTTCGGTGAGGACGGCACCGTGCAGGAGGCGCTGGACTTCCTCGGCATCCGCTACACGGGTCCCGGAGTGATCGCGTCCGCGCTCGCGTGGGACAAGGCGCTGTCCAAGCGCCTGTTCGCGCAGGCGGGGATCCCGACGCCGCCGTGGGTGACGTTCACTTCCGACGCGTTCAAGGAGATGGGCGCCGCCAGCGCGCTCGATCTCGTGCCCGGGGCGGTCGGGGGCTTCCCCGTCTGCGTGAAGCCGTCGAAGCAGGGTTCGGCGCTCGGACTGACGCGCGTCGAGGACGCGGCCCATCTGCCGGACGCGCTTCTCACCGCGCTGTCGTACGGCGATGCGGCGCTCGTGGAGAAGTGGGTGGACGGTACCGAACTGGCGGTGTCCGTCGTGGATGGAGCTGACGGCCCCGAGGTCTTCCCGCCCGTGGAGATGGTGGCCAAGTCCGGCGTCTTCGATTACACAGCGGCCTACACGGCCGGAGCGACCGACTACTACTGCCCCGCGCGCCTGCCCGACGATGTCACGCTCGAGGTCGAACGCCTGGCGCGCGAGTGTCATACCTTGCTGGGGTGCCGCGGAGTGAGTCGCACCGACATGGTCGTCGACGAGGCGGGACGGCCGCTGGTCCTCGAGGTCAACACGAGCCCGGGGATGACCGAGACGTCTCTGCTCCCGATGGCCGCCGCTGCGGCCGGTACCGACTTCGCGAGCCTCGTCGGGCGGATGGTGAGGGTCGCTCTCGATAGGGTAGAGTAACCAGTGCAACTGGAGAGCACGGACGGTCTCATCCCTGAGCCGTTCGCATCTGTCTGGACCACACGTGCTACGGAGGTGTGCCGCTATGTATGACGACAGGCGTGGTGGCGGTCTGTTCGGTGCGTTCCTCCTCGGCGGGTTGATCGGCGCGGCCCTGGGCCTGCTGTTCGCGCCGCGCGCCGGCCGGGAGACCCGCGAGATGCTCATGGAGAAGGGCGAGGAGCTCCTCGACCAGAGCAAGGACATCTATGAGAACGGTCGCGAGCGTATCGTCGAGGCCTACGAGTCGGGCAAGGTCGTTGCCGACGAGCGCACCGCTGAGCTTCGCACGAAGGTCGAGGAGGTTCGGGAGCGTCTCAAGGACCAGGTCGGCGACGCATCCGTGACCGCAAAGGCCAAGGTCGCCGAGTTCAAGACCGAGGCCGAGAAGGGCATCGACAAGGGCGCCGAGGCTGCCAAGAAGGGTCTCGACGTGGCCGAGGACAAGACGCAGGCGGCTCTCGACTTCGTGGCCGAGAAGACCAAGAAGGACGAAGCCGAAGCCAAGGGCGCCGAGACGGCCGCAGCCGGCTCCGGGGTCAAGGCTCCGGCAGGCGCGGAGTCGTCCGCGGGCGCCTAGGGCGCACCCCGGCCGGAGACCGCCAGGGCATCACACATCAGCGAGGGCCGGTCCCACTCGGGCGCCGGCCCTCGTTTTCGCAGTCAGGATGCGGTGCGCGACATGGCACGTCTGAACGAGATCGAGGACGCGGAGCTCTACGGCGCCGACGGGGCCCACCTCGGCACGGTCGAGCGGGTGCTGTTCCACCCGAGCGAGCCGTGCGCCGTGGCGCTCATGGTGCGTCCGGACCCGGCGTTCAGCGTGGTGAAGATGCCCGTCGCCTACGTGGCCTGGTCAGCGGCGCGCCTCGTCGGTCCCGCCGTGCGCATCGAAGGCAAGAAACTCCCTTCCCGGCGGGCCACGGAGGCCCTGGTCGGACACGACATGGACCTGACCGTCATCTGGCGCGGCATGCCCGTCACGGCGTCGGATGGTGCCACGCTCGGCTCGGTCGCCGGTGTCACCCTGGCGGCTGACGGCTCGGTCGAGCGGCTCGAGGTGTCCGGCGGCGCCATCGGAGACGTCGCCAACGGCCGCGCTGAGGCGTCAGGCGATGCGGTGACCGGCTTCGACGGGAGTGTGGTGCGGCTGAGCGTCCCCGAGTCAGCACTCGTCACGTCGGGCGGGCTGGCGCGCAAGGCGGCCGAGACATCCGAGGCCGTGAAGGCGAAGGCATCCACGATGGCGGGTGCGACGGGAGACGCGATCGTCGACGCCAGCTACATCACGGGTCGCGCGATCCGCTCGGCTGCCGGCTCGGAGCCGGTCAAGCGGACGAAGGCGACACTCAAAGGCATCGCTGATGCGTTCCGCGAAGGCTACAAGGACTCGCCGCCGGAGTAGGCGCTCTTGGCGGCACGGATCACGGAAGTCGGGATCATGGCGCGCAGGATCAGACCGCTCACACCACAGCGAGTCGCGGAGCTGCCGGACGCATGCGGCTGCTGCGGGTTCTGGGAGTCGCCGGACCATGCTCAGCCGCGATGCGGAGCCGTCTGCGACCCGGGCCGTCTCGAAGTGTGGGTCGAGACGGTGCTCCAGGAGTGGGGCGACTGCGGGCGCGTCATCTACATGGACGGCGCGGCGATCGGCTTTGCGAAGTACGCCCCCGCCCGCTTCTTCCCGCAGGTGGTGTCGATGGCAGCGGGTCCTCCGTCGGAGGACGCCGTACTGCTCGCGTGTCTGCATGTCGACTCCGAGGTGCGTCATGCGGGAGTCGGGAAGGTGCTGCTCCAGGCCGTGCTGCGGGATCTGGCGTCTCGCGGTGAGCGGACCGTGGAGGCCTACGCCTCGACCGAGATGCTCGACCGCCGCTCCAGCCCCATGATCACGGTCGAGTTCCTGCTGCGCCAAGGCTTCACCGTCGTGCGCCCCCACCCGCGCTACCCGCTCATGCGCCTGGAGCTCAAGTCACTCGCCGCGTGGACGGACAACATCGAGGCGGTGCTGGAGTCGCTCCAGCTGCCGCTCCTGCGCCGGGAACCGGCTCCGGCGCCGCTGGCAGGTTCAAGGTGAGACGGAGGGCGCGTGACTGACAGCACGGACACCGGGGCCAGGAAGGCGGGTTCGCTCGAACGAGTGACCGCCTATCTGGCCGGCCACGGCCTGGCGGATCGGGTCATCCACTTCGATGACCGCTCCACCAAGACATCCCAGCTCGCGGCCGACGCTGTCGGGTGCGAGCTGGGTCAGATCGTGAAGTCGCTCGTGTTCGTCGCGGACGGGACGCCGGTGCTCGCGCTCGTCGCCGGCGACCGCCGCGGCGACGCGGGTGCCATCGCGCACGAGGTGGGGGCGACGTCGGCGTCCTTTGCCGATGCCGACACCGTGCGCTCCGCCACAGGCTTCGCGATCGGCGGCGTCTCGCCGTTCGACCTGCCCGCGGCGCTCATCGTGCTCGTGGACGACTCGCTCGTGCGCTTCGACGAGGTCTACACGGCCGGCGGCACACCGAGTTCCATGGTGCGGATGGACCGGGAGCGGCTGCTCGCCATCGCGGGCGGCCGCGTGGCACGGATCTCGCGATAGCGACGCGTACGTACGAGGAGTAGAGCGGCGGGTCAGCAGCGAGATGTACCCCCACTACACGGATGGAGCACTTCGGGGCCCGGCGAGGGCGGTGACCGCCGTCTCCTGTGCTCTGGTCGTCGGCGCGATCTGGGCCGTGGCGGTCTGGACGCTGGTCCCGATGACCGTGAGTGTCGATGGACGTGCCGAGACCGTCGCGGCGGGAAGTACCGTAGCCGACCTGATCGATTCGGGTCTTGTGCGGTCTCCGAGCGGAGACGTGTTGAGCCTGAACGGGGGAGTCGCATCACCCGGGAAGGGCGGCGCGCCTCGCGTGACAGTCGACGGAAGGCCTGCGGGCGCGGGGCGGAGGCTCTCTCAGGGCGACACGCTCCTGACCAGCCGGGGGCCTGACGTGCGCGAGCGCACGGTGACGGCATTCGTCGCGATCCCGGTGCCACGCGAGGAGTCCGGCGCCGGCCCCGACGTGCTCGTGAGCCGGCTGGGAGCCGCGGGGCTCCAGAGGGTCACATGGGGAGCCGTATCGCGCGAGATCGAGGACGCCTTCCTGGTTCGCCCGGCCACGTCGATGCTCGTCACCAGAGCGCCATTCCCGCCCGGGACGAAGACCGTCGCGCTCACCTTCGACGACGGGCCGTGGCCCGGTCAGACACAGCGAATACTCGAGATCCTTTCGGCGGAGAACGTGAGAGCGACGTTCTTCATGGTCGGAGTGCGGCTGCGGCTCACACCTGATCTGGCGCGGCGCGTGGTCGCCGAGGGACACCTCGTGGGGAACCACACGCTGACGCACCAGATGACGAGGAGTTCGACGCCCCGACAGGTCGACTTCCAGATGACCGCGGGCAAGGAGGAGCTGCGAAGGGCGACTGGGGTCGAGAGCCGTTGGTTCCGTGCCCCGTCGGGCGCTGTGACACCGCTGGTCACCGCTCAGGCTGCAATACTGGGCGAACGCGTCGCCGGCTGGACGGTGGACCCCGCCGACTGGCGCAGGCCACCGGCGGGCGTCATCGTCCGACGGGTCGTCGGAGCGGTCAGACCCGGGGCGATCGTGCTGCTCCACGACGGCGGCGGCGAGAGGAACCAGACGATCGCCGCGCTACCCGGGATCATCACCACACTCAAGGCTCGAGGATATCGCTTCGTGACACTGGACGAGATGCTGCCGTAGGCTCACTCGCCGCGTCGGTACGTGGTGGACGGCGTGACCACGATATCCACGCGAGCGTCGTGGTCCTCGCAGGGAACGGCGTCCACGAGCTGCTCGTCGAAGGCGAGCGCAACGGTGAGCGCCGTCGCCGGCAGGACCGGAAGCAGCGCGTCGTAGAAGCCTCCGCCGAAGCCGAGACGCGCGCACGACCCGTCGAAGGCCACCCCGGGCACGACGACCAGATCGAAGTCATCAGGCCCGGCCCAGGCACATGTCGCGTCCGGCTCCGGGATCCCCATGGTGCTCGGTGTGAGCGCCGCGCCGTCGTCGACCCAGTGGAGCGCGAGCGCGCCCGGTCCGCACACGCGCGGGAGTGCGATACGCGCACCGCGCGCGCGGAGCGCGGCGACGAGCGGCGCGGGGTCGATCTCCTCGGGGAGTGCGGCGTAGGCGAGCACGGAGCGAGCTCGAGCGACGGCAGGCAGCGCGAGCGCGCGCGCAGCTGCTGCTGCGGTGGCGGCGTCGCGCGTCTCCTGCGGCAGCGCGCCCCTCGCGGCACGCGTCGTCGCACGCAGTTCGGTCTTGCGCTCGCTGGACTCCATCGGGTCTCGCATCCGCCGTTCAGGGCCGTGGCGCCGAGTATACCGCCCGACGGCTCAGCCGCGCGGCGAGTGAGACGTGCGTGCTAATCTGGCGTGTGGGGAGTCGTTGCGTCGCCGGAACGGTGAGATGCATGAACGGGCGCTGGCGGGATGCACGCGAAGGGATGGCCGGGGGGCGTCGGTCCCGGACCCTGCTTGTCGTCGTCTTCCTGGCGGTGGCCACCCTGATCGCCGTACTCGCCTGGCGGTACTACGCCCAGCAACGGGACGCCCAACAACAAGACGAACAGGCCACCCTCACC
>JAUSBS010000107.1 GCA_030651905.1 Coriobacteriia bacterium | reverse complement strand
ATCACCGACTCAGGGATGAAGCGGATGACGCTGCCGAGCTTCGCCAGGCCGAACGCCACGAGCATGACGCCTGCCATGAGCGTGACTATCTGGAGCCCGGCGAAGCCGTACTTCGCCGTGATGCCTATCAGCAGGACGGCGAAGGCGCCGGTGGGCCCTGCGATCTGCACCCGGCTTCCGCCGAAGAGGGTGACGATGAGGCCGGCGACGAGTGCGGTGTAGAGGCCTTGCTCGGGCTTCGCCCCCGAGGCGATCGCGAACGCCATCGCCAGCGGTATGGCGACGACGCCGACGACGATGCCAGCGACGATGTTGCCGATGAGGTTGTCGCGCCGCAGGAGTCCCGCGCGCCACGCTTCAAGGATCGCTGTCATCTCACTGCCCGTGCTCGGGGAATGTGGTTCCACACCCTAGCACTACGCGTCGCCGTCCGCCTTCCGTGCGGTGATGAGCGCTTCGGGCATGGCGAGCAGCCGCTTGCGCCGTACGTTCTCGAATCCCGCGCTGCGCACCCATTCCAGGATCGTCGCCTCGGGGTAGGCGCGCGTGCCGTTGATGACGTAGAAGAGCAGTTCGCTGCCGCCAGCCACGGCGCCCACATCGCCGCGACGTCCCTCTGCATGGACGGCGTCCACGATCGCGAGCGTACCGCCGGGAACCAGTGCGGAGTGGGCCTTCGCCACTGCGTCCGCCGCCTTCTCGGGCGTCAGCACATGGAGGACGTTGAAGACGAGCACGACGTCGTAGCCCGAGCCCCAGTCGTCCGCAGTGAGATCGCCCTCGACGTAGGTAACGCGGTCGGTGAGACCGCGCGCGGCTGTGAGCTCGCGTCCGACCGCCGCGGCGCCGGGCAGGTCGAGTACGGTCGCCGTCAGGCCGGGGTGACGCTCGCAGAACGCAGCGGTGAACGCGCCATGCCCGCCGCCGACGTCGAGTAGCCGTGCCGGCGGGGAGTCCAGCTTGACGGAGCGGGCGATCGATGAGGCGGTGAGCCGCGCGGCCTCGCCGAGTCCGATCTCGTAGCGCCGCCAGAACTCGGGGGTCCGGTCCGCGTGGAAGTCCCTCGCGCCCCCCGAGCGCACGCGCTCCTCGATGTCGTCGAGCTCTCCCCACAGCACGCCGAACAGTCCGAACGGTCGGACCATGCTGAACCGCGCCCGGGTCGTCAGCCAGCGCTTCGCGGACCGCCGCAGCGAATAGACGCCATCACGGCGTTTCAGGTACCCGAAGCCGTTCAGCGCATCGAGCAGCGCCTCGACCCCGGACTCGTCGTAGCCGAGGTCCGCGGCCAGCGCGGCAGCGGTGCGGGGCCGGTCGAGCAAGGCGTCGAAGAGGCCGAGTTCGACGGCGGCGATGAGCGCGCGGCTCGACTCCATGCCCCAGAACGCGACGACGAGCGGGGCGGGCAGGACGCCGAAGGCCTCCAGCGCCCACACGAGCGGGTTGTAGCTCCTCAGTCCGAGTCGCATGTGTCCGGCTTCCGCATCGGCCCCGGCACTCCACGCGTGCCGTCACCCGAAGCGTAGCAGGGGGCGACCGCGTCGTCGCGGGTAGCCGAACGGCAACATCTTGGGCAGGCGCGCGCTTCCATCGACACACTCTGATGGAGCGGCGGTCCGGCCGCACCGCCACGGAGGGGGAAGACGGTTGATCCAGGTGAGCTTTCTGCCTGTCCTCGGCGCGGCGCTTCTCGTCTGGGTGCCGTGGCGGGTCGTGCTCTGGCGCCGGGGAGAGAAGAATCGCGATCGCGAGCGTGTCGTAGCGGTCCTGTTCGCGTGGGCGCTCGCCGTCGTCGCGCTCACGCTGTTCCCCATGATGATCATCCTGTACGACTGGGGCTTCCACGCGAACCTCGTCCCGTTGGTCGAGACAGTGAGGATGTGGCACGGAGCGACCCTGAGAACGAGCATCACGAACGTCGGCGGGAACCTGGCGATGTTCGTTCCGTTCGGCGTGCTGATGCCGCTCCTCTTCGCCGCTTCTCGCCGTCCGCTCGCGCTGGCGGCCCAGGCGTTCGTGGTCACCGCGCTCATCGAATCCGTCCAGTGGCTCAGCCGCTCGCGCATCTTCGACATCGACGACCTGGTGCTGAACACGGCGGGCGCGCTAGTGGGGCTGGGTCTCTATCACATCGCAGTGCGGCTCGTCGGTCGAGGCGAGCGGGCGCAGGGGTGGCTCGCGCGGATCGTCGACGAGGGCGGACGGTCGCCGCTGATCAAGGCTGCGCTCCCGGTCACGCTGATAGCCGCCCTCACGCTGCCGTTCGCCGTCATGCCGGTGATGTCGGAGACGATGAGCGCGGGAACGGGACCGGGCTCCATCAGCGCCGACGCGATCTCGTCCGCTGGCGGCGGGCGGGTGGTCGCCCGGGCGGAGTGGGAGAAGTGCGCATACATCCTCACGGTGAGGGGAACCGGCCCGGGCGAGGTCATTGCGCTCCATGACTATCTCGAGGTCCTGCCCGGTCGGTACTCGCACGGGGCCGATGCGGAGTTGGGGACGGGCGGCGAGGACTGCTGGGGCTGGAGCATGACCCCGGTGAAGGTCGACACGGACGTGCCGCGGGTGATCGCCTATGGGACGAACCGCAAGGCCGGCGCGGTGCGGCTCGACGTCGTGACGACCGAAGGCCCACGACCCGTGCGCTGGGGCGGAGGAGAGTTCCTCCTCGCGTCCTACATCTACTACGATCGCCTCGACGCGACCAACGACGGCATCGTCAGCGTCAAGCTGCGGTTCACCGACGCGAAGGGCAGGGACGTGACGTCGGAGTTCCGGACGCAGTAGCGTCAGGCGCCGCCGGCGTCGAACTCCGCCCGGACGATGTCGCGGATCTCGCGCAGACGGGGAAGGAGCCGGGGGAGCTCCCTCGTCACGATGAGGGTGACCACCTGCCAGTCGACACCGTCATAGTGGTCGATGACCCAATCACGGGTGTCCGCGATCAGCTTCCAGGGCACATCCGAGAAGCGCTGTCGCGTGAGCGGGCGCATGCGCTTCACGGCCTCCCCGAGCACCACGAGGTTCCATAGCATCTTCTCGTTCGTGTCCTGATCCTGACCCAACCAGCCGTCGGGGACACCGGACGCCAACTCGATCAAGCGTTCGGCGGCGTCGAGCATGTCGCCCAGCAGGAGTGAATCATCACGCCGTCCAGACATAGAGAGCCTCCCTCAGAACGCGGTCGCGGAGCCGTTCCTTCAAGAGGTGCGGTCGGATGAAGTCGACGCGGCGGCCCAGGATGGTCTCGGCGAGGTCCGCGGCTTCGATGAAGCGGAAGCCACCCGGGTCCTGCGTCTCGACCAGCAGGTCGACGTCACTCTCGGGAGTCTGCTCTCCGTGGACGAACGAGCCGAAGACGCCGATCCGATCGAGGTGGTAGCGGTCCCGGAACACATCACCGTTCGCTCGGATGCGGGCCGCTATCTCGCCGAGATCACGGACCGGGACGACGCCTGTTGCGGTCGCTGCACCGTAGGTTGCTGTGGACTCCGCGGCGAGGAGCGTGCCGTCGGCGGCCTTGCCGGCGAACGTGAGGCCTATCCCGAGATCGCGGGCCACCGCCTCCACTCTCGCGAGTGGTGCGGTCCGGTAAGCCGATGCCTCCCAGCGGGCGATCTGCTGCTGGCGCACACCGATGCGCACGCCGAGCTCACGCTGGGACAACCCCTGAGCGCGACGGGCGCGGACGAGTGCGGCGCCGATGTCCGTGTGCGGATCCATGGCGCGAGCATAGCAGCATGAGTAGTAGAATACAACGCGAGTGTAGTAAGCGGTGTACCTCTACGCGAAATGCTCCAGCACCGTGAGTGCGCGAAGCGTCACCCACTTGCTGGGTCGCCCCTTCTCCTCCACGTCCGCGATCATCTTGCCGTTGTGGCTGTTGCGCATCGACCAGCGCGACTGCGTGTCCGCCGCCGACTCCACGACCGCGATGGCGGCCTCGTACTCCGGTCGGCGCGGCTCACCGATCGCCGCCAACGCCAGAAGCGCCTCGAGTGCGTCCGAGTTGTAGGACAGCGGGAAGCCGAATCGCAGCCAGCCGGGCTTGTCCTTGTAGTGGAGCTGCGGATGCTCGGCAAGGAACCGGTCGCGGACGCCGGTGCGCTGGGACGCGGGCAGTGACCAGATCGTGTCGCCGAACTCCCGCGACTCCGCCGGCAGGCAGCGCATGACCTGCTTGTCGCGAAGCTGAGCGACGCACTCGTCCTTCAGCGCCTCGGCGCCGTCGGGCCACAGGTCGCGCGGGACTGCGGCGAGGAACAGGAGCAGCTTCGGCGTCAGCATGTGGCAGTAGCCGTTGAGCTGGTAGTCGCGGCCCTCAAGGCAGTCGACGATCCCGAGCCTGCGGTAGAGCTCGACGCACGAGCGCAGGGCAGCGACCACGCGCTCGTCCCGCTCGAAGCCGAGTCGTGCGAGCCCCCGGCCGACGTTGGCGGTGAGGCAGGGGATCGACGCGCTCTGCTTGCCGTTCGCGCTCCA
>JAUSBS010000103.1 GCA_030651905.1 Coriobacteriia bacterium | reverse complement strand
GCCATCGGCGAGATGAACGGCAGCAGCCGGCAGTCGTTGCCGGTGCGCTCGTAGAGGCCCTTCACGTAGTCCGGCGTCTCGAGGACCGAGGCGGCCGTCTGCGTCGGGATGCCGGTCATGAAGTAGAGGTCGAACCTCTTGCAGCCGTGGCGAAGCGCGGCGCGGATCGACTCCTCCACCTGCTCGGTCGTGTAGTGCTTCTTGCCGAAGGCCGCGCGCACATCGTCGTCGTGGCTCTCGGCAGAGATCTCGACCGAGTAGTCGGTGAGGTGCTCGTTGAGGAACTCGTAGAACTCCTCCTTCGGCGGGGTGAAGAACTCGAAGCCGATGGGGTTGCGCATGTTGATGCGGCCGAGGCCCTTCACGAACGCCTCGATGTAGTCGGGCCCGGCCTGCAGGAAGTCGTTGAGAACGAAGATCGGGCCCGGGATGTAGCGCTGCATGTGCTGGATGTCGCGAACGAGGAGCTCCGGGTCGCGAAACGCGATCCGGTCCCGGCCGAAGTGCTCACGAAACGCGTAGGCGCTCCCGCCGCACGTCACACAGTTGTGCGTGCAGCCGCGGCATGTGAGCGAGGCGCACACGGGGTACTTCAACCAGTCACGGAAGGGGACGAAGCCCATCATGTCGCGGTAGCGGATGACGGCCCGCATGTTGAACGAGTAGTCGAGCGACACGTCGTTCATGTCCGCGGGCACCCAGGACAGCTCGTTGACGTTGAGCGCGCCGGTCATGTCCTGGTAGGTGAGGTTGGGGACGTCGTCGAGGCTGCCCTTGCCGCGGATCGCCATCACGAGCCGCCGGAGGGGCTCCTCGGTGGAGTCGCCGCGCAAGACGTAGTCCACGCACTCGTACGCAGCGAGTTCCTCGTGGAAGTAGCTCGACGAGAGCCCGCCGAAGATGACCGGCGTGTTGGGATGGTGGCGCTTGCAGATCTTCGCGATCTCGATGGAACCGTGGGCGTGCGGCAGCCAGTGCAGATCGATGCCGAAGGCCACCGGGTCCATCTCGCGGATGGCCTTGTCCACATCGAAGTCCGGCCGGTTGAGCATGAGCACGGCCAGATTCACGATGCGCACGTTGAGACCGTTGCGCTCGAGGTACTCGGCCATCGTGGTGAAGCCGAGCGGGTACATCTCGAACACAGGCGTCGAGGGAACCATGTCCGAGACCGGCCCGAACATGATGGAGCGCTCTCTGAAGTCGTACACGCTGGGAGCGTGGAGAAGAACGAGGTCGACCTTCGACATCCGCGGGGTCCTTTCCGTCCGCTCAAGGGCTCCACTGCGGCACGAGCGGCCCTGCGAGCGACGGCGCCTAGTGTAGCATGGAGCGTGAGCGCGGCCGGAGCGCGGATCGCGCGTAGTGGAGGGACGATAGGTGGAGCTGCTCACCTCACTCGGGCTGGCCATCCCGGCGGGGCTCAACGCCTACATCCCCCTGCTCGCCGTCGCCGTGTCACAGAGAGCCGGCTGGCTGCAGCTGAAGGAGCCCTACGCGCTGCTCGGCGAGTGGTGGTCGATCGCACTCATCGCGGTCCTGCTCATCGTCGAGTTGGTGGCCGACAAGGTCCCCGCCGTCGACCACGTCAACGACATCGTGCAGACGTTCGTGCGACCCACCGCCGGCGGACTGCTGTTCGTGGCGGTGTCGGCCCAGGCTGTGGACGTGCACCCGGCCTTGCTCATCGCCGCGGGCGTCATCGTGGCCGGCACGGTGCATGCGGCGAAGGCGACGACCCGCCCGGTGGTCAACACGACGACCGCCGGCTTCGGCGCACCGGTCGTGAGCGCGATCGAGGACGTGGTGGCCGTCGTCACGACCGCGGCGGCGCTTCTGGCGCCCTACCTGGTGGCCGTGGCTGCCGCAGGGCTGGGAGTGCTGTTCTGGCGACTTCGGGTGCGACGTCAGGCTGATCGTCCCGCTCGGTGAGGGGCAGGGACCAGCCGGATCTCAACCTCGCACTCCAAGGCTTTCGCGTACTTCTTGAGCGTCGCGACCGACGGTGAATGCTTCCCCACTGTCTCGAGGCGCGAGACCGCGCTCTTAGTGGTCCCCATCGACTCAGCGACCTCCGCCTGGGTCAGCCCCGCGCGCACGCGCGCGCCCAAGAGTTCGCGCACGAGCCGGTACTCGGCTTCGAGACCCTCGTAGGCCTGGGCGAAGCCCTTGCGCTTGAGAGCCCTCTCGAGGAGCGTCGCATGATCATGGGCGACGGGACGGTACTCGAGATCAGCCATTGTCCACCTCTCTCATCCGCTTGCGCGCCATGACGACATCGCGGTCCGAGATCGCCTGCCTCTTCTTCGTGAACGCGTGCAGGACGACGACGCGTCGTCCGGTCGCGTAGCAGTACAGTGCGCGCCCGATGCCCTCGCAGCCCCTCGGTCGGAGTTCAAAGAGTCCGTCTCCCATCGCACGAGAGTGCGGCATGCGAAGACCCGGCCCGAATTCCGCGAGCAGCTCGATCAGCCGCATGTAGTCCGCCAAGATCCCGACCGGCCATGACTCGATCTCATCGAGCACTCGGCGATTGAAGTAGTCGATCGAGTATGGTGTTCCCGATGTTAGCATATTCGCTAACTCTCCTCAACGGCAGCGCATATGCCGCGTACGACGCCTCATGAACATGACCCCACCATGCACCTCCGACCTGACCGGAGCCTGACTCGAACCTGTCTCGTGTCTGACTGCCCCGCGCCCGGGGGCGCCAACACCGACCGGCGACCGTCGCCGGATCCCGCGCTCCGCCGCTCCCCCGTGGCCGTCGACCCTCCCGATGCCGTACAATCGGACACGCTCGCCACACCGCCCCACTACGCCAGGGAACCCCGGCTGCACATGTCGCCCGACAACACCCCCGCCGCGCGCGTCCCGCGCGCCCGCATCCTCTGGATCGCCCTCGGCGCCGC
>JAUSBS010000096.1 GCA_030651905.1 Coriobacteriia bacterium | reverse complement strand
ATGGACGACCTCACGACCGACGACATCGTCCACATCCTCGACACGGCCGAGTCGTTCGCCGAGATCAACGAGCGGCGCATCAAGAAGCTTCCGACGCTGCGCGGCCGTACCGTGGTCAATCTCTTCCTCGAGCCCTCCACCCGGACGCGCACGAGCTTCGAGATCGCGGCGAAGCGCCTGTCGGCGGACGGCATCAACTTCACGGCCTCGGCGTCCGCCACGGTCAAGGGCGAGTCGTTGCGCGACACCGCCGCGACGCTGGCCGCGATGGCGTGCGACCTCGTGATCGTCCGCCACAAGTACGCGGGCTCGCCGCGGATGCTGGCGGAGGTGATGGACTGTTCGATCGTCAACGGCGGCGACGGGATGCATCAGCACCCCACACAAGCGCTTCTCGACCTCTACACGATGCGTCAGCGGCTCGGGCACCTCGAGGGGCTCACTGTTGGCATCGTGGGCGATATCTGCCACTCGCGTGTCGCAGGATCGCTCGTGCCGGCTCTGCGCATGGTCGGAGCGCGACCGATCGTGATCGCGCCGCCGACGCTTCTGCCCTCGCGCCCGGACGTTCTGGGCGCCGAAGTCTCCTACGACCTTGACGAGGTCCTGCCCCAGCTGGACGTGGCCTACATGCTACGAATCCAGATGGAGCGCGCGGAGGGCATGCCGTTCCCCTCTGTGCGCGAGTACGCACGCCTCTACGGCATGAACGCCGCCCGTCTCGCGAAGATGCCCGGCTCCTCGATCGTCATGCATCCCGGTCCGATGAACCGGGGCGTCGAGATCAGTCAGGACGTCGCGGACTCTGACAGGTCGCTCATCCTCGAGCAGGTCGAGTCCGGCGTCGCTGTCCGCATGGCCGTCATGTACCTGCTGCTGGGAGGTGGAGAGAGTGGCGCTGCTGCTTAAGGGAGGGCGCGTCGTCGACCCGGTCGCGGGGCTCGACCTCGTCGCGGACGTCGTCATCCGCGACGGGCTCATCGTCGAGATAGGCACCGATCTCAAGATCGCGAAAGGCGAGACGGTCGAGTGTTCGGAGAAGGTGATCCTCCCGGGCCTCGTGGATGTGCACACGCACCTGCGCGAGCCCGGGCGCGAGGACGAAGAGAGTGTCTGGTCCGGTACGAGGGCCGCCGC
Organism: Coriobacteriia bacterium; assembly: GCA_030651905.1. Classification (GTDB taxonomy): domain Bacteria; phylum Actinomycetota; class Coriobacteriia; order Anaerosomatales; family PALSA-660; genus JANYAK01. Next base: position 7,514 of record JAUSBS010000096.1, on the reverse strand, counting down.
CCACGGAGGGTTCACCGCCGTGTGCGCCATGCCGAACACCGAACCGGTGGCCGACGAAGGCTCCGCGGTGCGGTTCCTCGTCGAGCGCGCCGGCCGCGATGGGGCCGTCCGCGTTCACCCGATCGGTGCGATCACCGTGCGTCAGGAAGGCCGAGCCCTCGCTGAGATCGGCGACATGGTGGCCGAAGGCGCCGTCGCGTTCTCGGACGACGGCCGCGGCGTGGCCGATGCCGGCATGATGCGCCTCGCGATGGACTACACGAAGCGCTTCGGTGTGCCTGTCATCAGCCATTGCGAGGACGCCGCGCTCGTCGGGAAGGGCGTCGTCAACGAGGGCGTCGTCTCCACGCGCCTCGGCATGGCCGGCTGGCCCGCCGCGGGCGAGGAGGTCCAGGTGGCTCGCGACATCCGGCTCGCCGAGCTCACCGGCTGCAGGCTCCATCTAGCGCACCTCTCGACGGCGGGCTCCGTGGAGCTCGTGCGCGCGGCGAAGGCGAAGGGACTGCCGGTGACGTGCGAGGTCACCCCGCACCACCTCTTCCTGACCGAGGACGCGATCACGCTCGACTACGAGACGAACCTGAAGATGAACCCGCCACTGCGAACGGCCGAGGACGCCGCGGCGCTCGTGGCCGGGTTGCTCGACGGGACCATCGACTGCGTCGCGACGGACCACGCCCCCCACGCCCCGCACGAGAAGTCGCTCGAGTTCGAACTCTCGCCGTTCGGAACGACAGGGCTCGAGACCGCGCTGCCGCTCGTGATCACCAACCTCGTGTCGAAGAACCGCGCGACATGGGACCAGGTCGCGGAGTGGATGTCGATCGCGCCCCGACGCGCGCTCGGACTGCCCGCCGTGACGCTGGCTGCCGGCGAGGTCGCCGACATCACGATCGTCGACCCTGAGGCTCGAGTCGAGGTCACGCCCGAGTGGTTCGTCAGCCGTTCGCGCAACTCGGCGTTCCTCGGCGCGAAGCTCCTAGGACGGGCATCCGAGGTCCTTGTGGGCGGGTACTTCGCGCTGCGCAACGGGAAGGTGGTCGCGTGACCGACAGAAGGCCGGCGCTGCTCGCGCTCGAGGACGGGACCGCATTCGCGGGGTGGTCGTGCGGCGCTCCCGGCACGGCCGACGGCGAGGCCGTGTTCAACACGTCCATGACCGGCTACCAGGAGATCCTGACCGATCCGAGCTACGCCGGGCAGATCGTCACCATGACGATGCCGCAGATCGGGAACTACGGGGCCAACCGTGCCGACATGGAGTCGCGCGGCGTGTTCGCCCGCGGGTTCGTCGTTCGCGAGATGAGTCGCATCAGCTCCAGCTGGCGCGCCGAGGAGGGTCTGCCCGAGTTCCTCACCAGGCACGGGGTCGTGGCGATCGAGGGCGTCGACACCCGGCGCCTGACACGTCACATCCGCGAGCGGGGAGCGATGCGCGCGGTCATCTCGACCGAGGACCTGGATCCCGTCTCGCTGGCCGCCAAGGCTGCGGGCTCTCCCGGGCTCGTGGGGCGGGACCTCGTCCGCGAGGTCGCGGTCGCTTCGCCGTACGAGTGGGGCAGCGAGGACCCGACAGGCTACCTGCCGGTGGACACGGGCGTTCTGCCCCTCGAGCCGCGTCACCGCGTCGTGGCCTTCGACTCGGGCGTCAAGTCCAACATCCTGAGACAGCTCGCCTGGGCAGGGTGCGCCGTCACGGTCGTACCACCGACGACATCGGCCTCCGACGTCATGGCGATGCGTCCCGACGGCGTGTTCCTCGCCAACGGCCCCGGGGACCCCTCGGCGGTCGACTACCTCTATTCGACGCTTCGGGAGCTGCTGGGCGAAGTCCCCGTCTTCGGCATATGCCTTGGGCACCAGATGCTCTCGCTCGCGCTCGGGGCGACCACGTACAAGCTCAAGTACGGCCATCGCGGCGGGAACCAGCCGGTCATCAACCTGCTGACCGGACGTGTGGAGATCACGAGCCAGAACCACGGGTTCTGCGTCGACTTCGCATCCGTAGGCTCGCTGAACAGCGAGTGCAGCGGGGGGCTCGAACACGATCCGGCCGACATCGGCGCGTGGGTCGCGGCCAGGACCGCACCGGTCGTGGACTCTGCGGCCTTCGGGCGGGTGCAGCTCACGCACGTGAACCTGAACGACATGACGGTGGAGGGTCTGCGCGCGCTCGACCGGCGCGCGTTCTCGGTCCAGTACCACCCCGAGGCGGCGCCGGGCCCGCACGACGCCCGGTACCTCTTCGAGGCCTACTCCGCGCTGATGGACGGCCGTGACGACTACCTGTCCGACTTCGGGAAGGGGCGCGCATGATCCGGACGGTTCTGATCCCCGCGGACTTCACGCCGGAGTGCGAGCTGGTCGTGCGCTTCGCGGCCGGGCTCGCACGATCGGGCGTCACCCGGGCGATCGTCGCCCACGTGGTGGACGGGAGCGGATCCGATGGCTCCGCAATCGCAGGCACGGTCGATGCGGCGCGCGATCGCATGGGGGTTCTCGTCGCTCCACTTCGGGAGGCTGGTATCGACGCCGAAGTACGCATCCCGACCGGTGAGCCCGAAGCGGAGCTGCTCGCGCTGGCGACCGAGGCGTGCGTCGACGCTATCGTCATCGGGACCCGTGGCGGCAGTGCGAGCGACACGTTCTTCGCGGGGGGATCGGTCTCCGAGCGCGTGGCGCTCGGTGCTCGGGTTCCCGTCTTGCTGGCGCGCTACGACCTTCTGCGCACGCAGGAGGACCCGGGGCGGCTGGCGCGCGAGTTCGCGCACAAGCTGCTCGTGCCGACCGACTTCTCGGCGACCGCCCAGCGCGCGTTCGATGTGGCGACAGCCCTGCCCGCCTCGGCGATCGGCGCACTACGCGTGATGTACGTCCTCCCGGACGAGACCGGCGAGCGTGCCGAGCGTACCGAGTCCGGCGCGGAGTTCCAGCTGCGCAACCTGGTCGCGGTGGCAAAGGAGAGCGGCATCGCCGCCCAGGCGACGATCGGCCGCGGGGCGCCCGAGCGCGCGATCCTCGCGGAGATCGATGAGCGCCGGATCACCGGTGTCGTCGTCGGGACGCGTGGACGCGGCCTCCTCGCACCAGGGGTCATAGGCTCAGTGTCGATGACATTGGTCCGGCAGGCGTCGTGTCCCGTGATGATCGTCAGCTAGCACGAAGAGAAGCAGAAAGGGATCGCATGCCGCGGCGCAGCGACATACAGACCATCCTCGTCATAGGCTCCGGCCCGATCGTCATCGGTCAGGCCTGCGAGTTCGACTACTCCGGGGCACAGGCGTGCAAGGTCCTGCGCGACGACGGGTTCCGTGTCGTGCTGGTCAACAGCAATCCGGCGACGATCATGACCGATCCGGAGTTCGCGGACCGCACATACGTGGAGCCGGTCACGCCCGAGTTCGTGGAGAAGGTCATCGCCGCCGAGCGCCCCGACGCGCTGCTCCCGACGCTGGGCGGGCAGACGGGGCTGAACTGCGCGGTGGCCCTCGCGGAGTCCGGCGTGCTCGAGCGCTACGGCGTCGAGCTCATCGGGGCCAAGCTCGACGTGATCAAGAAGGGCGAGGACCGCAGGCTCTTCGCCGAGGCGATGGTGCGCATCGGGCTCGAGGTGCCGCGCGGCGGCTACGCTCACGCGGTGGGCGACGCCGAGCAGTTCGCGGGCGAGTTCGGCTTCCCGCTCGTCATCCGGCCGTCGTTCACGATGGGCGGTGCCGGCGGCGGCATCGTCTACAACGTGGACGAGCTGCGCGACCAGGTCGCGCACGGGCTGTCGCTCTCGCCGATCACGGAGGTGCTGATCGAGGAGAGCGTGATCGGCTGGAAAGAGTACGAGATGGAAGTCATGCGCGATGTGCATGACAACGCGGTGATCGTGTGCTCGATCGAGAACATCGACGCCATGGGGGTGCACACCGGCGACAGCATCACCGTCGCGCCCGCACAGACGCTCTCCGACCGCGAGTATCAGACGATGCGGGACGCCTCGCTGGCCATCCTGCGCGAGATCGGTGTCGAGACCGGCGGCTCCAACGTGCAGTTCGCCGTGAATCCGGCGGACGGACGCATGGTCGTCATCGAGATGAACCCCCGCGTCTCGCGCAGCAGCGCGCTGGCCAGCAAGGCCACCGGCTTCCCGATAGCGAAGATCGCGGCGAAACTCGCCGTGGGCTATACGCTCGACGAGATCTCCAACGACATCACGCGTGAGACGCCCGCGTGCTTCGAGCCCAGTATCGACTACACGGTGGTGAAGGTGCCGCGCTGGGCGTTCGAGAAGTTCAAGGGGACGGACACGACACTCACCACGCGCATGAAGTCGGTGGGCGAGGCCATGGCGATCGGTCGCACGTTCACGGAGGCGCTGGGCAAGGCCTTCCGCAGCCTGGAGAACGGCAGGTATGGTCTCGGTGCCGACGGACGCGACACGTTCGATGAGCTGAAGTTCGATCGTGGACTGACCGTCCCGAACGAGAACCGCATGTTCTACGTCGCGGACGCGCTGTGGCGCGGGCGCAGCGTCGAGGAGGTCGCGGCACTCACGCACATCGACCCGTGGTTCCTCGATCGCATCAAGGCTATAGTCGAAGTCGAGGGTATGGTACGTCAAGTGTCCCTCGAGGGTATGACATCCGAACTCATGAGGACTGCGAAGCAGCACGGGCTCTCCGACGTCCAGCTGGGCTACCTCACCCGCACGAACGAGCTCTCCGTGCGTGCGCGCAGGCTCGAGCTCGGGGTGAAGGCCACGTTCAAGTCGGTCGACACGTGCGCGGGCGAGTTCCTTGCGACGACGCCGTACTACTACAAGACGTACGAGGAAGAGGACGAGGTGGCGCCGGCGACGCGCCCGCGCGTCATGATCCTCGGCGCCGGTCCGAACCGCATCGGCCAGGGCATCGAGTTCGACTACTGCTGCGTACATGCCAGCTACGCTCTGCACGACGCGGGATTCGAGACGGTCATGGTCAACTGCAATCCGGAGACCGTCTCGACCGACTACGACACCTCGGACCGCCTCTACTTCGAGCCGTTGACCTTCGAGGACGTCATGGACATCGTCGAGGTGGAGAAGCCCGAGGGCGTGCTCGTGACGTTCGGCGGCCAGACGCCGCTGAAGTTGGCCAAGGCGCTCGAGGCGGCCGGCGTGCCCATCCTCGGCACGAAGCCCGAGGCGATCGACCTCGCCGAGGACCGCGAGCGGTTCGCTGAAGTGCTCGACCGTCTCGGCATCGCATACCCGCCCGCGGGCACCGCGCGCTCGTCCGCGGAGGCCGTCGAGGTCGCCGCGCGGATCGGCTACCCGCTGCTCGTGCGCCCGTCGTATGTACTCGGCGGTCGGGGCATGGTCATCGCGTACAACGAGGAGTACCTGCTCAAGCACGTCGCCGACGCGGTGGTCGTATCTCCGGACCACCCCGTTCTGCTCGACCGTTTCCTTGAGGGGGCTATCGAGGTCGACGTGGACGCGGTCTGCGACGGCCGGGAGGTCTACATCGGCGGGGTCATGGAGCATATCGAGGAGGCCGGCATCCATTCCGGCGACTCGGCGTGCTGTATCCCGCACTTCACCCTCGGGGACTCCACGGTCGAGGAGATCCGCGGCTACACACGACGGATCGCGCTCGAGATAGGCACCCACGGCCTCATCAACATCCAGTTCGCCGTGAAGGACTCGAGCGTGTACGTGCTCGAGGTGAACCCGCGGGCGAGCCGCACCGTGCCTTTCGTCAGCAAGGCGACCGGCGTCCCGCTCGCGAAGGTCGCGGCGCGCGTCATGGCCGGTGAGATGCTGGCCGACCTCGCACTGCCGGACGAGGGCAGGGAACTCGGGCGGTTCTGCGTCAAGGAGGCCGTCATGCCGTTCGGCCGCTTCCCGGGTGCGGACTCGGTGCTCGGTCCGGAGATGAAGTCGACCGGGGAGGTCATGGGCTCGGCCACCGACTTCCCCGCGGCCTATGCGAAGAGCCAGCTGGCCATCGACTACTCGCTTCCGCGTGACGGGGCCGCGTTCGTGTCGGTGTGCGACCGCGACAAGCGTGCGATCGTCGGCGTCGCACGGCACCTGAACCAGCTCGGCTTCCGCGTGCTCTCCACCCGTGGCACCGCCAGGGCCCTGCGGGCCGCCGGGATCCCCGTCACCGAGGTGCTCAAGGTGCACGAGGGCCGCCCCAACATCGTGGACGCCATCACGAACGGTGAGGTGCACATCGTCATCAACACGCCGTTCGGGCGCGAGACCCGCAGCGACGGCTACCACATCCGCGCGGCGGCCATCCACCACGGCGTCACGAACATCACGACGATGGAGGCCGCGCAGGCCGCCGTCGGGGCCATCGAGGCGATCTTAGAGGACCGTCTGGGCGTCAGCCCGCTCCAGGACGTCCCGCAATGGGTCCCACCGGCGCCGCGCGGGCGGCCGGCAGCAGCAGAGGCGATCTCGTGACCTGCGCCGGCGGCAGCGACGCGACCCATCCGCTGCTCGAGCGGGTCGAGGTGGTCGCCAACGAGCGCTTGGCTCCGGGCGTCGGCCTGATCGCGCTGAGCGCGCCGCGGATCGCCGCGGCCGTCAGGCCGGGGCAGTTCGTTCATCTCCGTATCTCCACGGGGGCGGACTTCATCCTTCGCCGGCCCTTCTCGGTCCACCGTGCGTATGGCGACCACATCGAGCTCCTCTATCAGGTGCTCGGGTGCGGTACGCGCGAGCTGGCGGACAAGACGCGGGGCGACATGATGGACGCCATCGGCCCGCTCGGGACCGGCTGGAACGTCCCGGACGGCGCCGCGCACGTCCTGCTCGTCGCAGGCGGGCTCGGGGCGGCCCCGCTGGGGATGCTCGCCGAACGGCTCGCCGAGCGAGGCGTTGCGGTGAGCGTGGCGCTGGGCGCCCCGACGGCCGAACGGCTTGTCGCGCGGGACCTCTTCGAGCGGGTCGCGAGGCAGGTCACGTTGACCACCGACGACGGATCCGCAGGCGAGCAGGGGTTCGTGACCGGGCCCTCAGGGCGGCTCATCGCCGAAGGGCGGCCGTCGCTCGTGTGCGTCTGCGGGCCCGAGGTCATGTCCCGCTCGGTGGCCGCGCAGGCCGAAGCGGCCGGCGTGCCGTGTCAGGTCTCCTTGGAGCGCCTCATGGCGTGCGGCATCGGCGCGTGCCTGTCGTGTGTGGTCACCACCGTGCGCGGACGGAAGCGCGCCTGCGTGGACGGTCCCGTCTTCGACGCCAGGGAGGTGGTCTGGGATGAGTCCGAAACACCTCTCCGGCACTGACGGTCCCCGCGTGGATCTGGGTGTCGAGTTCGCGGGTCTCACCCTGCGCAACCCGGTCGTGACCGCGTCGGGCACGTTCGCCTCGGGGCGTGAGTATGCGGACTTCGTCGACGTGTCCCGTCTTGGCGCCGTCGTGACCAAGGCAGTCTCGCTCGAACCCTGGGCGGGCAACGACTCGCCCCGGATCGCCGAGACGGCGAGCGGGATGCTGAACTCCATCGGACTGCAGAATCCGGGACTGGACGCCT
>JAUSBS010000079.1 GCA_030651905.1 Coriobacteriia bacterium | reverse complement strand
GCGAGCAGTGCTTTGCACGGCTCGACCCAGTCGGGCTCGACGAGCGACGTGCCGACGTCGACACCTTTGGCGACCAGGAACGTGAAGCACATCCCGCCGCCGACGATGAGCGAGTCGACGCTGCCCAGCAACCGGTCGATGACGCCGAGCTTCTCGGAGACCTTGCTGCCGCCGAGGATGGCGACGAAGGGCCTCTGTGGATCGGTGAGCATGTCGGTGAGCGTCTCGACCTCGCGCGCCAGCAGGAGCCCCGCGTAGGCGGGCAGCAGATGCGTGACGCCCTCGGTGGAAGCGTGCGCACGGTGCGCCGCGCCGAACGCGTCGTCGACGTAGATGTCGGCCAGCGCGGCCAGCTGCTTGGCGAACCCGGGGTCGTTGGCCTTCTCGCCCGGCTCGAACCGGAGGTTCTCGAGCATCACGATCTCGCCGTCGACCATGCGCTGGACAGCCTCCTGCGCCTCCGCACCCACGATGTCGTCCACGAACACGACGTTGCGGCCCATCAGCCGCTGCAGGACACGGCGGACCGGACGCAGTGAGAACGCCGGGTCGGGAGCGCCCTTGGGCCGTCCGAGATGGCTCATCACGATGACACGGGCGCCGTGGTCGACAAGGTAGCGCAGGGTCGGAAGTGCGGCCCGCACGCGGGTGTCGTCCGTGACGGTCCCGTCGGACAGCGGCACGTTGAAGTCCACGCGGACGAGCACGCGCTTGCCGCGGACGTCGACGTCCTTGACGGTCTTCTTCTTGAACATGGGTGCGCCTAGCCGACCATCTTGATGAGATCGATGACGCGGTTGCTGTAGCCCCACTCGTTGTCGTACCAGGCGATGCACTTCACGAACGTGCCGTTGCCGCCCATGACCATCGTCTGGAGCGAGTCGAACACACAGCTCGCCGGGTTGCCGACGACGTCGATGGAGACGATCGGGTCGGTGCAGTACTCGAGGATGCCCTTCATCGGACCGTCGGCGGCGGCCTCCATGGCGGCGTTGATGTCGTCACGGGTGACCGGCGTCTTGAGATTGGCCACGAGGTCGACGACCGAGCCGTCCGGGGTCGGAACGCGCATCGACATACCGTCAAGGCAGCCCTTGATGTCCGGCATGACCAGCCCGATCGCCTTGGCGGCACCGGTCGAGGTCGGGATGATCGAGCACGCGGCCGCGCGGGCGCGGCGCAGGTCCTTGTGCGGGAAGTCGAGGATGACCTGGTCGTTGGTGTAGCTATGGATCGTGTTCATGAAGCCGCTCTCGAGACCGAAGCTGTCGCGCAGGACCTTGGCGAACGGCGCGAGGCAGTTGGTCGTGCACGACGCGTTGCTGATGATGTGGTGCTTCGCCGGATCGTAGTCCTTGTCGTTGACCCCGAGAACGATGGTGATGTCCTCGTTCTTGGCGGGCGCGGAGATGATGACCTTCTTGGCGCCGGCTGCGATGTGCGCGGCGGCCTTCGTGGCATCGGTGAAGTGACCCGTCGACTCGACGACGATGTCGACACCCAGGGCCTTCCACGGCAGGGCCGCGGGATCCTTCTCGGCGGTGACCTTGATCTCACGGCCGTCGACGAAGAACGAGCTCTCGCCCGCCTCCACATGGCCCGCGAACTTCTTGTGGACCGAGTCGTACTTGAGCAGATGCGCGAGTGTTCCCGCGTCGGTCAGATCGTTGACGGCCACGATCTCGATGTCCGGGTTCCCGTACGCTGCCCGGAGTACCAGACGGCCGATGCGCCCGAACCCGTTGATGCCGACTCTGATCGTCATGCGACTCCCCTTTCGCTTGTGCGGGCTGCGGCCACGAGCGGCCCCCGCACGGACTCTACTTCGGACATCCTCGTTGTGCGTGCAACGCGCGGCCTGACGTCATCGGCCGCGCGGCGACTCCCCATGGTGCTACATCAGCTACCTTCTCCGGCGCGGTCGCCCGCGTCAAGTTCCCCCGCCGGAGCGCTCGTCCCGGCGTCACCGTTCACGATCTCGGCCGCGAGCGCCTCAAGGCGGCGGATCCGATGATAGACCGCCGACTTGGACAGTGGCGGATCGGCCAGCTCGCCGAGTTCCCGCAAGCTGACGTCCGGATGCTCGAGACGGAGCTCCGCGAGCTCCCGCAGCGCCGGCGGCAGCAAGTCGAGCCCGCTGCCCTCCGCCAGACTCCGGATGTCCTCGACCTGTGACAGCGCCGCCTCGGTGGACTTCTGCAGGTTGGCGGTCTCGGCGTTGACGAGCCGGTTGACCTGGTTGCGCATCGACTTGAGGATCCGGACGTCCTCCGTTCGAAGGAGCGCGCGGTGAGCGCCGACGAGCGCGAGGAACGTCACGATCGGCTCGGCACCCTTGAGGTAGACCGCGTAGAGGCCGCGGCGCCGGGTCACCCGCGCGTCGATGCCGAACCGCTTCATGAGCTTCACGAGGTCGCGGGAGAGTACCTCCGACTCCGCGGTGAGCTCGAAGTGGAAGTCGCCATGCGGGTCGGCGACGAAGCCGCCGCCGAGGAAGGCGCCGCGCAGGTACGCGATCGCGCAGCAGTCTCTCCGCGTGAGACGCGACGGTACCCCGTAGACGATGCCGAGGGTGTCGTCCAGCACGCCGAGATCGGTCAGAGCGGCGGTCAGCGGCGGCTGGCTCGGGATGGTGATGAGGTAGTTATTCGTCTTGTGGAGGACCGAACGACGGACGGTGAGCTCCGTCTTGAGCCCGTACAGTTCGTGGAGAAGCTTGATCACCTTGCGTGCGACCGGTGCGGTCTCGGTAGCGACCTCGAGACGGAACCGCTCGTTGCCGGTGATGTGGAGCGTTCCCTCGACACGGACGAGCGCAGCGAGCTCTGCTTTCGGACAACAGTCCCGTTTCGGTACGACCCGGGAGAGCTCGTCCTTGACCTCGGAGGTGAACGACATGCGCTACACCAGCCTCTCGAGGACGGTGAGGAGTCGCGTGCGTGAGTGGTGACGCGGGTCGTCAGTGTCGACGAGGTCCGCGAAGAGCACCTCGACCCCGAGTCCACGGATGCGCGCGACCTCAGCGTGACCCCCCGCGACCGGCTGGACGCCTCCGCCACCGAGCGGGTGCGCATCGGTGTCGTGGACGACGGCGGTGTTGATGACGCCATCGAGGCCGTGATCGACGAGTGCGGCGACGTGATCGGCCGCGTCCATCCCGCCCGTCTCGCCGCGCTGGTTGGCCACATTGCAGACGTAGACCACTTTCGCGGGCGTGGCGCGCAGCGCCTCGGTCACGCCGTGCACCAGGAAGTTCGGGAGTATCGATGTGTACAGACTGCCCGGCCCGATGACGACGAGGTCAGCTGCTGCCAGCGCCTCGACGACCGGCGGGTAGACGTCCGGCTCAGGACCCTCGTAGCAGACCTTCGCGATGGGCGTCTCGTTCTCGGCGACCTTGACCTGGCCGACGATCCGCGTGCCTTCGACGTCGAGGGCCACCAGCACGACGTCGTCGAGCGTCGATGGCAGCACGCGGCCTCGGGCGCCCAGCAGGTTCGCGGCGTCTTCCAGCGCGCGCGGAAAAGACCCTTCGATGTCCGCGAGCGCCGCGATGATGAGGTTGCCGAGCGCGTGGCCGGCAAGCCCCTCGCCGAGCGGGAACCGGTACTGGAAGAGTCGCGCGACCGGGTTGTCCGGGTCGGCCATGGCGACGAGGCAGTTGCGCGCATCGCCCGGCGGCAGCATCCCGATCTCGCGGCGCAGGTGCCCGGACGAGCCGCCGTCGTCGGCGACAGTGACCACTGCGGTGGTCTCACAGCCGAGGCGCAGGAGGCAGTCCAGCACGTTGGGGAGGCCGGTCCCGCCGCCGATGGCGACGGCCCGGCACACGCGAGGAGTCACAGCCACTCCTGGTCCTTGCTGATGTCGCGATGTCGGATCGCGACGTGATAGCCGAGACCGCGCAGGTGCTTCGCGGTCTCCTCGGCCAGTGCGACGCTGCGATGCATGCCGCCCGTGCAGCCCAGCGCGATCGAGAGGTGGTGCTTGCCCTCGGCCAGGTAGTTCGGCGCGAGCTCGGTCAGCAGCGGCTCCCACTTGTCGAGGAAGGACTTCGTCTCGGGTCGCTCGAGCACGTAGTCGCGCACCGCGCGGTCCTGTCCGGAGCGGTGGCGGAGCTTGGAGATGTAGTACGGGTTGGGGAGGAACCGGACGTCCATCACGATGTCGGCATCGATCGGCGATCCGTATTTGAAGCCGAAGGAGCTCACCGTCACGGCGAGCGAGTCCTTCGTGTCCTCGGCGAGGAACTTCTGCCTGATGACGGTGCGCAGTTGTTGCGGGAGCACGTCGCTCGTGTCGACGATGAGGTCCGCGCGCTCGCGGACGCGGCGCAGACCCTCCTGCTCACGCTTGATGCCGTCGATGATCGAGCCGGACTCGGCCAACGGGTGGCGGCGGCGCGTCTCCTTGAAGCGGTTGACCAAGACCTTCTCGGCCGCCTCGAGGTAGAGGACGCGCAGCGGGTGACCCGCCTGCTCCAGCCGCTCGATCTCGTCGAGCAGCGTGTCGAAGAACGACATCGCCCGCATATCGCAGACGACGGCCACCTTGCCGATGCTGCTTCCCGGGAGCTCCGCGAGGTCCACGAGCTGGCTCAGGAACGACGGAGGCAGGTTGTCGATGCAGAAGTAGCCGAGGTCCTCGAACGTGTGGATGGCCTCGGAGCGCCCGGCGCCCGACAGTCCCGTGATGACGACGAGCTCGTTCACTTCTCGTCCCGCTCGAGCCAACTGGTCGTGACCGCCGTGACGATGGAGATGATGACCGCCGCCAGCACGGTCGCCCAGAAGCCGGTGGTCCTCACGCCCGGCACGAATGCGGCAGAAAGCGCGAGCATGCCTGCGTTGATGAGCAGCGAGAAGAGCCCGAGCGTGACGATCGTGACCGGCAACGCGAAGAACTGGATCACCGGCTTGATGACCGCGTTCACGATGCCGAGAACGAACGCCATGACGAGCGCCCAGACGAAACTGTCGACCTGGAGCAGTGTGCCGCCCGAGTAGTACGAGACACCGAAGATGACAGCACCAGCGATGAGCAGGCGCAACGCGAACCGGAGCATGTTCGCACCCCTTTGCTTCGACGGAGGGACCGGCGTCCTGTCGTGTGTTCCCAGTATAGCAACGCCCGGCTCCGTGTGTGGAGCCGGCAGGGTCGCGAAGCGCGTCAGCGCCACGCGGCGAAGCCCTCGCGGAGGCGCCGCCCCACTCCACCGAGCATCTCGCGACGCGCGTAGACAACGCCGCCACCGATGAGCGCGAGTCCGACGGTCCCGATCCACACCCACGAGGGCAGCGCGAACAACACGCTGCGACTGAGCCACAGCGCGTCGAGCACGAGGATCGTGAGGCCGCCCTGGAAGTAGACCCGTGTACGCAACAGCAGACCGGCGGTGGTGGAGGCTGCGGCCAGTCCGAGAGCCCACAGTCCATGACGAAGGGCGGTGTCGGCGTCCAGCCCGGTGACGGCGAGCGCGAAGGGCAATGCGACTCCGATGGCGAAGGCGGCGACGTCCGTCCCGACCGGGACGCGTCGCTCCGCCTTCCGGGACGCCCACAGGACACCCATGCCCGCGAAGTAGAGCGCGGCCAGCACGAGGAACCACTCGACGTCGGTCGTCCCCCACCCGTCGATCTGCACCATGGCGCCGAGCACGACGATGCCGATGCCCGGATAGAGGCCCGCCTCGATGCGTTCGACGGCCGTCCAGCTGATGAGGTAGCCGCCGCTCAGAGCGAGCGCGACCGCCGCGCCGGTGGCTCCGAGGTCGAGCCACCGCGCGGGTGCGGCCTCACCGCCCGAGGCGTACGAGAGCAGCGCGATCACGCACAGCTCCGCGAGCGCGAAGCCTCCCGCGAACGCCAGCGCACGGACCGACCGAAGCGACTTCGACCCCTTGCCGGACCTGGATACGACCCGAGGCGCGAGCAGCGAACCGGCAAGCAGCGTGAGCGCGACCACCGTCATCCACGGTGAGGCATCGCGCCATGACAGCACCGCGATGAGCGAGAAGGATGCGAACACCCCGGCGAGGCCTGCGAGCTCGGGCAGCGAAGCGGCGACCGCGGTGAGCGCCCATGCGCCCGCGACCAGCAGCAGCGCAACCGCCAGGCGCCACGCGTCCGCCGCGCCGGCGACCGCGATGACTGTAGCAGCCATGGTCCCGCCGGCAGCCGCGAACGCGCCCCACGACCGGAGCGCCCGCGGTCCGAGCGCACCGACGGCGGCGATCGCCAGCGCCGCTGCTCCGGCCGCGATCGCAGCGTCGGCCGGCCCGCTCGCGACCCACGCCGCCACAGCCGCGGCGGCGGCGAAAGCGGCCGTGGAAGGCGCGAGCGCCCACCACTCACGCGTCCGGACCGCCTCGGCCAGCCACGCGACGCCTGCCAACGCCAGGAGCGCGGCGACCGGATACGCGTCGACCCGGAAGAACGCCAGCGACCCGACAGCGGCGAGTACCGGCACCATCAGGTAGAGGAGCCGACACCACAGGCCGATCTCGTCTCCGGGTATGCGCAGGAGTCGCGCCAGGAGCGTCCTCGACTGCGACAGAAGCGCTGCCAGACCGAGCAGGGCGGCGCCGTACCACGCACTGTGCCACGACGGATACGCCCATGCCAGCGCGGCCGCGAGCGTGTAGAACGACCAGGCGAAGGCCACTCGTCCGAGCGCGGCAGAACGACGCAGGAGACTGCCCGCGACCCAGGCAGCCAGGACCCCGAGTGCGAGAAGCGCCGTGCCGCCGGCGATGCGTGAACCCGAGAGCGGCACGCCGCCGACCGCGGGTACGAGCAGCGTCGCGAGCGCCATCACGGCGACCCCGCCGTACCCCCATACCCGGGCCGCCCACAGAGCACCCGGCCACCGGGCAGCCTCGGGCTCCGCGCGACGCAGCAGCCGCCCGGCCAGGATCGCTGACAGCCCGAACGCCAGCACGACGCCGACGGTGACGTCGCTCCTCCACGCGTAGTGATCCGCCAGACCGAGCCAGAACAACCCTTCGGCAGCCAGCCCCGCGATCGCGTAGGTCGCCGAACCGCGCCAGGGCGCGTAGGCGTCATACGCCACAGCCATCGCCAAGAAGGTGGCGAGCAGCGCCCACCCGGGTCCCGGTCGGCCCGCCGCGGCCAGTGCCACCCAGTAGGCCCCGGCGACCGCGAACAGCGGCAGGTGACCGAGAGCGGACAGACCGCGAGGTCGCGGGATGAGCCGCTCGACGACGAAGCTGAACGACAGCGCGGAGAGAGCGGCGGCCGCGACCGGCCAGTAGGCCGGCGCGCCGCCGAGCTGCGCCGTCACGCCGTAGGCGAAGGCCGCCAGCCCTGTGCACGCCGCAAGGACCACCGAGCCCACACGCAGCACGGTCCCCAGCATGCCGAGCGGCCCCTCGCGGAGCACGCGCTCCGATGCGAACGCCCATGCGACAGCGACGACAGAGACGCCGGCCGCCACCCAGTAGGACTCCCATCCGAGCGCAGAACCGAGCATCCACCACCAGCCGACCTGCGCCGCCGCGCCGATCGCGCCGAACCAGCCACCCGCGATGCGCCATTCCGTGGCCCAGTAGCCGAGCGAGCACACGAGCAACATGGCCGCCCAGGGCAGCGGTCCGGTCGCGCCGGTCGCGCGGATGACGGACCAGCCGTCGAACAGCAGCATCGCCGAACCGACCGAGATCAGCGCGACACCCACCGCCGGCAGCTCGAGCTTGCGCCGGACGACCTCGCCGCCCACGTAGAACGCGGCGGTGACCCCGAGAAGCACCATGAGCTTGAGCAGTGGGGCAAACGTCGCCCACGCGTAGACGGTGAAGATCGCGACGGCGATGACGACGAGCAGTGCGCCTGCGTACGACATCCACGCGCCCGCGGACGAGCGATGCGCCGCGACCGGCGTCACCACCGTGGGGGTGGGCTGCGGCCGGACGGACGTGGAGGCCACAGGCGCGGGCAGCGGGGCAGGCGTCGCCACCGGAGTCGTAGCGGCACGGGCCGCCCGGCCGCTCAGGATAGCCGCCAACTCCGCGCGCCGGTCGTGGTAGCGCGGCGACAGCCGGTCCCAGACGTCGCGCCCGAGCTCGCCGCGCTCGACAGCCCGCGCGAGTTGGTCGAGGAGGTAGTCGATCCTGCCGAGTTCGTCCCATACCGGATCCGGCGCGCCCATCGTCCCCCCTCCAGATGCGATCGTCAGGTGCGCTCCGGAGCTGTCTCATCCAGCCCGCTCGCGGCCCGGCTCCCAAGATACTCCACGACGTCGGAGGCGACTTCGCGACCGACGCCCTTGACCGCGGCGACCTCCTCGACGCTCGCCGTCCGCAGCTTCCTCACCGAGCCGAACGCCTTGATCAGGGCCTTCTTCCGCGTCGGTCCGACGCCGGGGACCTCATCGAGTATCGACGCCGTCATCGCGCGGCTCCTCAGATCGCGATGGTAGGCGATGGCGAAGCGGTGCGCTTCGTCGCGCACGCGTTTGGCGAGGTAGAGCGACGGCGAACCGGCGGGCAGGACCACGGGGTCGTCCCAGCCGGGAACGAACAGCTCCTCTTCCCGCTTGGCCAATGCGACAACCGGTATGCCCGCGAGGCCGAGCTCAGCAAGCACCCCGACCGCAGCGGAGAGCTGCGCGCGGCCACCGTCCACGACGAGGAGGTCCGGACGCTTGGCGAACCGCGCACCGTCCTTCATCTCGCGGATGAACCGTCGCGAGAGGACCTCCCGCATCATCGCGACGTCGTTGCTTTCGCCCGCATCGAGCCGCACGCGGAAGTGCCGGTATGCGGACGGCTCGGGGCGCCCACCGTCGAAGACGACCATCGACCCGACCGAGAAGCGCCCGTGCAGCGTCGAGATGTCGAACGCCTCGATGCGCAGCGGCGGCGCGGGCAGCGCCAGCGCGCTCTCGAGCTCCAGAAGCGCCGCGTTCGTGCGCGACTCGTCGTAGCGCGTACGGAAGGAGTACCTCGCGAGTGCATGACGCGCGTTGGTGTTCGCAAGCTCGAGCAGGCTGCGCTTCTCGCCACGGCTGGGCACCGCGAGACGTACCTTCGATCCGCGAAGGCCCGTGAGCCAGCCTTCGAAGGCGTCGGGGTCCTGGGGCAGCTGCGCGACGAGGACCTGCTTCGGCACCCGGCTCGTCTGCCCGTAGTAGCGCAGGAGGAACCCTTCGACGAGTTCGGCGTCCGAGATGTCGAGCCCCTGATCGAGAACGAACTCGGCGCCGGTCAGCACGCGCCCCTCGCGGACCTGGAAGACATGGGCCGCGGCGATCGTCTCCTCGCGAAAGACGCCCACGACGTCCGCGTCGAGGCCGCTCTCGCTCACGATCGTCTGTCGCTCGAGGACCGAGCGCACCGCGTCGAGCCGGTTGCGGAAGCGGGCCGCGCGTTCGTAGTCGAGTTCGGCCGCAGCGTCGCGCATCGAACTCTCGAGCTCGCTCACGATGCGGCTGCGCCTGCCGTCGAGGAACGCTGCGACCTTGCCCACGGTGACGGCGTACTCCTCGCGCGTGATCGCGCCCACACACGGGCCCGGACCCTTGCCCACGTGGTGGTCGAAGCAAGGCTTGCCGGTGGGCTCGCCGCCCCTCGCGGTGACACGCTTCCACTCGACACAGTCGGCGCGGCAGATGGGGTAGACGCGCCGGACGATCTCGACGGTGGCGCGGGCGGCCTTCGCATCGGTGTACGGACCGAAGTAGCGCGTGCCGGGGCGGTGCTTCTCGCGCGTGTACTTGATGGCGGGGAACGGGTCGGATGTGGTCAATGCGATGAACGGGAACGTCTTGTCGTCCCGGTAGTCGACGTTGTACGGCGGACGCGTCTCCTTGATGAGGTTCGCCTCGAGGACCAGGCTGTCGACCTCGGACTTGGTCACGTAGTAGTCGAAGGTTGTGACTCTCGCCATCATGAGCGGCACCATCGCGCGTCCATCGTGGCCGCCGGTGTACTGGCGCATGCGGGAGCGCAACGACTTCGCTTTGCCCACGTAGAGGATGCGGCCGGTGGCGTCCTTCCACAGGTAGACGCCCGGCGACTCGGGTACCCGTGCCAGCTGCTGGCGGATGTCCGGTGCGGGCACGGGAGGCGCCTACGGCCTGACGGTGGTCGGCAGGATCGCGAGGAGCCGCCCGACGCGGCCGGCCTCGACCACGTACGCGCGACGCTGTCCGAACGCCCACCCGCTCAGGGTCCCGTCCGTGAGCGCGACCGTGCCGGCGTCGCCCGGGAGGAAGAAGGTCTCTGCGTCCGCCCGGCGGTACGCGAGCCATGACTCGGGCGCCACACGCTGCGTACCGTCGGCCGAGGTCCACGAGACGGCGGGCCTCCCCTGCTCGGTGAGACCGGCCGCGCTGATCGCCTCGGAGACCGCTCCGGCCGACGGACCGGCCGCCGTCAGGTCGCTCGCCTTCACGCGAGCGAAGGCCCGGACGTTGCGCGCGGCCTCCGGCGCGTCGAGGGCATCGGCCGCCGCGAGCACCGCGTCGGCGAGGGGCGTGCCCGCCTTCACGCGGGAGTCGGCCACCGCACGAGCCGCCTCGAAGGTCGTCGCGAGCACGCCGCGTGACGGGCCGGTGTCGCCGAGCGCCCGCGCGACGTGGTACCACTCCGCGATGCGGGCGGCGCTCGCAAGCGGGCCGGCTGACGAGGACGCCATGGCACCGCCGACCTGGGCACGCAGCTCCCGCGCTCCACCTGTCTCGGTCTGGGTCGCCAGCAGGCCGTCGAGCACGCGCGCCATCTCCCGGGGTGTGAGCGCGCCCGCGTCGGTTCGCTCGCGGTCCGCGGCCCAGAGGTCGGCGGCGCGCTTTCCCGCCGCAGAGGTCGGCAGCGTGCCGGCCGCGCGATTCTTCGCGTCCAGCACGTGGCCGGCCACATCGAGGTCGATCGTGAGCGCGTCGGGGGGCAGCAGGGTCGCACCGACCGGCTTGGCGTCACGGAGGATCCGCGCGGCGACCGCCGACTCGGCCGGGACCGCCACAACCGGCGACCACTCGCCGCTGATCCCGCGGCGCATGTAGTCGAGAAGCGTCGTCGCGGTCGCGGGCCGCCGCACTGAGTCGCCCGTCCCGTCGGGCTGCGAGACGGCGCCGACGACCTCGACCGTGAAGAGCTGGGCGCTGGCGTCGGCCGGGACGAACCAGGACGCGTCACGCGTCATCGCCGTCCCGCTCTGTGTGCGCGGCGTCGCCGAGCCGAACTCGAGTTCGCCGCGAGCGGTCGAGCCGACCATCCGCGCGCCCCAGTGTCCGAGGACATCGTAGGTCACCGTGCCGCTCGGCCTGGCCGGTAGACGGCCCGCCGCAGCGTCCGCCCAGGAGGCGACGGTGAAGTAGTCGAGACGCGCCGTGCCGGAGAACGTCCCGCCGAGCGCTGCGCCGCCCGATGCGGGAGCCCCCACCAGGAGAAGCTTCATGTCGCTGCGCTGTACCAGGATCGCCCCGGACGCGTCGCGGACGGCCAGACGGTCGGCGTAGACGACGGAGCCCCGATACCCGCCGGCCACGCTCTCCAGCGCCATCGTGTCGGTCAGAACGGCCAGCGTCGACGCGCCGCCCCGGTCTCCGCCGACCTCGCCCTGTACGCGCCAGGCGTGCTCGTATGGGCCGGTCGCCGCGTACGCGGGACCAGCCAGGGCCCACACCCCGAGCGCGAACGTGACCAGCATCGCCAGCACACGCGCGCGCTGCTGCACGCTCGAGCTACCCACCGCCGGCCTCCGAGAGGTAGCGGAAGGTGCATGCCCGGCGAAGCAGTGCAGCGTCGTCGGCCCGCACCGCCGCCGTGACCGCCGCCGCCGGCGCCGAGACCTCGAGCAACGGTTGCGCGGGGACGAACACCTGGACGACGAGGACAGCGGCCTTCGGATACGCCGCCGAGGCGGCGGCCATCCCGGTCTGCCACGTGAGCGCGACGTCGGCGGAGCTACCCAACGACGGCGACTCGACGCGCACGACGACGGTGCCGTCCTTCTCTCCCACCGCGGCACGTTGATAGCCTGCGAGGCGCAGCGTACGCAAGACGACCTCGGCGGGAGGCGACGGTTGCAGGACGGCGTTGGTGCTCGACCTGAGGAAGCCCGCCCACTGCGGAAGCGGGCCGCCTCCCCGCGCGTAGAAGTAGACTCCCGTGCCGATCGCCGCGATCAGCACGGCGGCGACGGCTCCAGCGATGAGGTATCCGCGACGTCCGAGGACGGGACGCGGGCGCGGGTCCACGCGCGGGCGCCTTGGCTCGCGCGGGCGAGGGTCGGGAGTGTCCTTCTCGGTCATGCCACTACTGTACCGCGCCGAGGCGCCGACCGCCCTCCGGAGCGACGCTCGCGCCGCGACCCTCGAGGACCGGCTTCAGGAATCTCCCGGTATGTGATGTGGGATGCGCCGCGACCTCCTCGGGCGTGCCGACGACGACGATCTCGCCGCCGCGGTCCCCGCCCTCCGGGCCGAGGTCGATGACATGGTCGGCCGACTTCACGACGTCGAGGTTGTGCTCGATGACGAGCACCGTGTTGCCGCCGTCGGCCAGCCGCTGGAGCACGACGAGCAGCTGACGCACGTCGTCGAAGTGCAGCCCTGTCGTGGGCTCGTCCAGGATGTAGAAGGTGCGCCCGGTGCTGCGCCTCTGGAGTTCGCTCGAGAGCTTGACGCGCTGGGCCTCGCCACCCGACAGAGTCGTGGCGGGCTGACCGAGCTTGATATAGCCCAGACCGACGTCGTAGAGCGTCTGGAGCTTGCGCTTGATCGGCGGGATGTTCTCGAAGAAGTGGAGCGCCTCCTCGACCGCCATGTCGAGGACGTCCGACACGGTACGCCCCTTGTACGTGACCTGGAGTGTCTCGCGGTTGTAGCGCGCGCCTTTGCACACCTCGCACGGCACGTAGACGTCCGGCAGGAAGTGCATCTCGATCTTGATCTGGCCGTCGCCCTTGCACGCCTCGCAGCGACCTCCCGCGACGTTGAACGAGAACCTCCCCGGCGAATACCCGCGGGCCTTCGACTCGTGCGTCGAGGCGAAGAGAGAGCGGATGTCGTCCCACAGCCCGACGTAGGTGCCCGGGTTCGACCGTGGGGTCCGCCCGATGGGTGACTGGTCGATGACGATGACCTTGTCGATCTCGCGGAGGTTCTCGATGCGGTCGTAGCGCCCGGTCCGCTTGCGCGTCCTGTGGACAGCGTTGGTGAGCGCAGGCGCGAGCGTGTCTGCCACGAGCGAGCTCTTGCCCGAGCCCGACACGCCGGTCACGACCGTGAGCGAGCCGAGCGGGATCTCGATGTCGAGGCCCTTGAGGTTGTTCTCGCGCGCTCCGAGGATGCGGATGTGTCCGCGCTCGGGCGCGCGGCGCACCGCGGGCGTGGGGATCGATCGCTCGCCGGAGAGGTACTTGCCGGTGAGCGACTCCTCGCACGCGATCATGTGATCGGGTGTGCCCGCGCAGACCACCGCACCGCCGTGCTCGCCCGCGCCCGGCCCCATGTCCACGACGTAGTCCGCCGCGCGGATCGTCTCCTCGTCATGCTCGACGACGATGACCGTGTTGCCGAGATCCCGTAGCCGCAGCAGGGTGCCGATGAGCCGGGCGTTGTCGCGCTGGTGCAGCCCGATGGACGGCTCGTCCAGGATGTAGAGGACGCCCATGAGGCCGCTGCCGATCTGCGTCGCGAGCCGGATCCGCTGCGCCTCCCCGCCGGACAGCGTCATCGTCGCACGCTCGAGCGTGAGGTAGTCGAGACCGACGTCGACGAGGAACCGCAACCGCTCGACGATCTCCTTGATCACGCGGCGCGCGATGGCGTCCTCGCGCTCGGTGAGCTCGACAGACTCGAAGAAGGCGAGCGAGTCCTTCGCCGAGAGCGTCGTGACCTCGTGCACGTTCTTGTCGCCGAACGTGACGGCGAGTATCTCGGGCTTGAGGCGGGCGCCCCCGCACGAGGCGCACGGCACGATCGACATGTACTCCTCGAGCTTCTCGCGGCTGCCCTCGGACTCGGTCTCCTCATGCCTGCGCTTGACCGAGTTCACGGCGCCCTCATAGCGCGAGAACCAATGCGTCTCGCGCCCCTCGCGCGAAACGTAGTCGATACGCAGCCGCTCGTCACCCAGACCGTAGAGGAAGGCGTCGCGCACGTTGCCCGGCAGGTCCTGCCACGAGGCGTCCTCGGAGATGCCGAAGTGCTTCGCGAGCGCCGCGACGAGTTGCGGATAGTAGGTCATCCCGCCCGAGAACGGCTTGATGGCCCCGTCGGCCAGGGATCGGGTCTGGTCCGGGACGATGAGGTCGGGGTCGGGTTCGAGGCGGCTGCCGAGGCCGGTGCACTCGGGGCACGCGCCGTACGGGCTGTTGAACGAGAAGTCACGCGGCTGCGGCTCATCCATCGACACGCCGTGCACGGGGCAGGCGAACGCCTGTGAGAACGACAGCTCGTCGGCGCCTTCGGGCGCGACGACCAGCGTGCCGCCGGCGAGCTTGAGGGCCATCTCCACGGACTCGGCGAGGCGCTGCTCGATACCGTCCTTGATGACGAGCCGGTCCACGACGACCTCGATGTCGTGCCGGTACTTCTTGTCGAGCGGGATGTCCTCGTCCAGTCCGTGCACCTGTCCGTCGATGCGGACGCGCGTGAAGCCCTCCTTCTTGAGGTCCTCCAGGAGCTTGCCGAACTCACCCTTGCGGCTCTTCACGACCGGCGCCAGCACGATGAACTTGGTCCCGTCCGGCAGCTCGCGGACGCGATCGACGATCTGTTGGGGCGTCTGGCGCTCGATCACGCGACCGCAGATGGGGCAGTGCGGGATCCCGACCCGGGCGAAGAGCAGTCGCAGGTAGTCGTAGATCTCGGTGACGGTGCCGACGGTGGACCTGGGGTTTCGCGAGGTCGTCTTCTGGTCGATCGAGACGGCCGGTGACAGGCCCTCGATGTGGTCGACGTCGGGCTTCTGCATCTGGCCGAGGAACTGTCGGGCGTACGCGGAGAGCGACTCCACGTAGCGGCGTTGGCCTTCCGCGTAGATGGTATCGAACGCGAGTGAGGACTTCCCCGAGCCCGAAAGGCCGGTGATGACGACCAGCTGGTCGCGCGGCAGGTCTATGTCCACGTCGCGCAGGTTGTGCTCGCGCGCACCGCGCACGGAGATGTAGTCGAATGGCATGGTTGCTCGTCGTCCCTTTCTGGAGCCGCGGATCCGCCGCGCGCGGCACACCGTTTCTGGCCGAACCTTAATCATACCCCGGGCGCGCAATCGAACACGTGTTCGTATCCTAACACGTCACGAGGGAGACGCGAGGGCACCCCCGCCTGCGTGCGGCGAGGGTGCCCGGTCACTCGATGGTGGAGTGTGGCGCTCTACTTCGGAGTCACGCTCAGCGAGACGTTGGTGTTGGTGCTGGTACCTGCGGGAGTGACGGTCACCGTGAGCCCGGTGGTGTCCTTCTCCGCACCGAGCAAGCCGCCGTCGCCGGTCTTCATGGTCGACTTGACGGTCCAGCCTCCCGACGCGAGTTCATCCTCGTACCACCTGAAGACGTCGGTGGGAGCGTCCGGCGTCTCGACGTTGACCATGAACGCCTTGCCCTTGTCGGAGTCGGTGGCGATAGCGGTCTTGATCGTGCCCTCGTAGACAGGGACGTCGGTCGGGAAGCCCTCGGGCAGCTTGCCGTCCTCGCCGACAGACACCGAGGAACCGTCCTGGCCTGTCATGGTGACGGAGTTGCCTGACTCGTCGACCTTGACGCCCGTCGCCGACTCGACGCCGGACTTGACCGCCTGACCGATGATGGCCTCACAGCCCGTGGCCATGGAGATGGTGGCGATGGCGAGCAGCACTACCAGTACGATCCTTGTGGACGGTTTCATCGACTCCCCTTTCGCGGTCCGCGCGCCCGACGGGCGCGCTGCATCCTGGACGTAGTATGCCACCGCGCACCACCCCACACGCAACGTCGCGTGTTGCTCATGCGTTTCGAGCATTCTTTGCGGTTTCACGACCTGGAAACGACGGCGAAACATGGCGCCCGTAGCCTTCGCCTATAGGCCGTGACGGCCGGTCCGAGCACCAACGGACGCGACCGCCGACGACGAGGGGGACTGCAATGACAGCCATCGATACCGGATCCACCGCGTGGATGCTCATCGCCACTGCGCTCGTCTTGTTCATGACGCCGGGACTCGCGCTCTTCTACGCGGGCATGGTCCGTCGCAAGAACGTGCTCTCCTCGACCATGCACAGCTTCTTCGCTATGGGTCTGGTGAGCGTCATCTGGGCCGTGATCGGCTACACGCTCGCGTTCGGCCCGGACAAGGGCGGCCTCATCGGCGGACTCGACTTCGCTGGGCTGTCCGGGGTGCTCGGCGCCGTGACCGGCACGGGAAGCGCCGCGATACCGACGAGCGTCTTCGCGATGTACCAGGGCATGTTCGCGGTCATCACGGTCGGCCTCATCACCGGCGCGATAGCGGAGCGCATGAAGTTCAAGGCCTACGTGATCTTCGCCGCGCTGTGGGCGGTGCTCGTCTACAGCCCGCTCGCGCACTGGGTCTGGGGCGGCGGCTGGCTGATGAAGCTCGGTGCGCTCGATTTCGCGGGAGGCACCGTCGTGCACATCGCGTCCGCCGCCGCGGCGCTGGCCTGCGCGCTCTTCCTCGGCAAGCGCAAGGGTTACGGCACCGACGAGCTGCGTCCGCACAACATCCCGATGTCGGTGCTGGGCGCCGGGATCCTGTGGTTCGGCTGGTTCGGCTTCAACGCCGGTTCGGCCCTGGCCTCCGGTCAACTCGCCGGTTCCGCCTTCCTCGCCACCAACCTTTCAGCGGCCGCCGGCCTGCTCGCGTGGAACCTCGCCGAGGTGCTCACCGAAGGCAAGCCGACGGTGCTCGGGGCAGCGTCCGGCGCTGTGGCCGGCCTCGTCGGCATCACGCCCGCCGCGGGCTACGTCGGGCCCATGGCCGCCCTCGCGATCGGCACCATCGTCGGCGCGGCGTGCTACTTCGGACTGAAGCTCAAGACGCGGTTCGGCTTCGACGACGCGCTCGATGTCGTGGGCGTGCACGGCGTGGGCGGCACGATCGGCGCCTTGCTCACGGGTGTCTTCG
>JAUSBS010000083.1 GCA_030651905.1 Coriobacteriia bacterium | reverse complement strand
CATGAGCCACGAACTCAGGACGCCGCTGAACTCCATCATCGGATTCACGGGCGTCATGCTCCAGGGCCTCACGGGGCAGCTCACCCAGGAACAGACTGCCCAGCTCCTCATGGTCAGACGCTCGGGCGACCGACTCCTCGCGCTCATCAACGACATCCTGGACCTGTCCCGCATCGAGGCGGGCCGCGTCGCGGTGAAGGCAGCCGAGACCGATCTGGCCGTCGTCGTCCGTGCGTGCGTGGAGACCGTGAGGCCGCTGTCCACCGCGCGTGGGCTGGATATCTCGATCGAGACGTTGCCGGAGGACACGGCACTCGTCACCGACGAGCAGAAGCTGCATCAGGTACTCGTGAACCTGCTCGCGAACGCGGTCAAGTTCACGGACAGCGGCGGTGTCACGATATGCGCGGAGGAAGTGGACGGAGACCGTGTCGCCTTCGAGGTCCGGGACACCGGGGTAGGCATCGCACCAGAGGACCTCGCAGCCATCTTCGACGAGTTCGTGCAAGTCCACCTGGACGGCGGCAAACCCGAGGGGACCGGTCTTGGTCTGGCCATCTCTCGTCGGCTGGCCGACCTGCTGGGGGGCACGTTGTCCGCGACGAGCGTCGTAGGCGAGGGATCGACGTTCCGGCTGTGCATCCCTCGCGTGTACAGGGCTCCCGGCGAAGAGGCGCGGTGCTAGCCCGCTAGCCTCCCAGCAGCGCCGGGAAGACCATGCTCGTCACCATGATCGCGGAGCCGAGCCCGCCGAACGCCACGCATCCCCACGCCAGCACGTTGTAGCGCTTCGAGTTCACGGCGTCCCCGATGAGCCTCCGGTCGTTCACGAGCTGCAGCGCGAAGTAGGCCGTGATCGGCATGAGCACGCCGTTCATGACCTGCGACCCGAAGATGACCGGTATGAGCGGGACGCCCGGGATCAGGATGATCGCCGCGGCGACCACGATCATGCCGGTGTAGATCGCATGGAAGCCGGGCGCCTGCTTGCGAGTCTTGGAGACGCCGCCTTCCCAGCCCATGCCTTCGGAGATCGTGTACGCGGTCGACAGCGGCAGGATCGAGGCCGCGAAGAGCGAGGCGTTGGCCAAGCCGATGGCGAACAGCACGGAGGCGTACTTGCCGGCCAGCGGCTCGAGCGCCTTGGCGGCCTGTTCGGCGAACTGGATGTTGATCCCCGCCGGGTGCAGCGTCGCCGCGCACGCGAGCGTGATGAAAGTGGCGACGACGACCGCCAGCACGCAGCCGATGACCGTGTCGATCGCGGCCAGTTTGTACTCCTTGGGCTTGATGCCCTTCTCCACGATCGAAGACTGCTGGTAGAACTGCATCCACGGGGCGATCGTGGTGCCGATGACGCCCACCATGGTGATCCAATACTGGGTCGGCTGACCCGC
Source organism: Coriobacteriia bacterium (assembly GCA_030651905.1). GTDB lineage: Bacteria > Actinomycetota > Coriobacteriia > Anaerosomatales > PALSA-660 > JANYAK01. Next base: position 8,943 of record JAUSBS010000083.1, on the reverse strand, counting down.
GATGGGCGGCACGAGGATCTCCTTGACCGCCTGACCCCAGTCCGGGCCGGCCATCCATCCCGAGAGGATGTAGGTGATGTAGATCGTGCTTGCGATGAGGAAGAGCTTCTCGACCACCTTGTAGTTGCCGCGCGCCACCATGATCCAGACGATGAACGCGCCGATCGGGACCGACACGTATCGGTTGATACCGAACAGTTCCAGCGAGGCCGCCCACCCGGCGAACTCGGCAAGCGTGTTGGCGAAGTTCACGACCAGCAGGGCGATCATCAGGTAGAAGGTGACTCGGATGCCCCACTTCTCGCGGATGAGGTCCGCGAGCCCCTTGCCGGTGAAGACGCCGAGGCGCGACGCCATCTCCTGGACCACGATGAGCGCGACGGTGATGGGGACGAGCGCCCAAAGCAGGGAATAGCCGAAGCTCGCACCGGCGATCGAGTACGTGGTGACGCCGCCGGCGTCGTTGTCGACCATCGCGGTGATGATCCCGGGTCCGACCACGGCGAAGAACAAGCCGAGCCGAACTCGCAGCTTGTTCCGCTTCGTCATATCCACGGGGGTGCTACTTCCCGAACGCGTTCTGCAGGAGTGCGGTCAGCGACATGAACACCATGGCGCCGCCCGCTCCCATGAGGGCCGTCACGAGCGGGGAGGACGCGCGCCAGCGGCCGGTGTCGCCGATGGTGAGCACGCTGGGGAGGATCGCGCCGACGATGGCGAGGGCGAGCACGGTGAGGCCGACAGATAGCGACAGCGCGCTGGAGACGGCGATGGGCTGCCGCATCGCTTGGAGCACAGCGAGCGCCACGAGCCCGCTGATGACGCCGAGTGCGGCGCCGGCGGCGACGTCGACCATGAATCTGCGAAGGAAGACACCGACGGCCTCGTCGCTGCCCCGCTCGATCAACCGCCCGAGCGCGTGGGACGCGACCTCCTCGGAGAGCCGGACGGCCAAGGGCAGGAAGGCTGCGGCAACGAGGAACAGAGCAGGTCGATCCCAGAACAGGCGCAGAAGACCGGCCACCGCGACGCCGTACACGGCCCAAGCGATGATCCACTGCGGTCCGCGGCCGAGCCAGCCGCGCAGGGCGCTGACCTCGGCGGGAGCAGAGCCGGTCGCCAGAGCGAGGTCCTCGGCGGCTTCCTCGTCGAGCACGTCGAGCGCATCGTCGACGGTGACCATGCCGAGAAGGCGGCCTGCCTCGTCCACGACAGGAAGTGCGAGCAGGTCGTACTTGGACATCATGTCCGCGACCTGTTCCTGGTCGTCGTCGACGCCGGCGGTGAACAGCTCGCGCTCCACGATGTCCGCGATGCGCGTGTCGGGAGCCGACACGATGAGGTCGCGCAGTGAGATGACGCCTTCGAGGACCCGCTTGGGCCCCACGACGTAGATGTAGTAGATGTTCTCGTTCTCCGCCGCCGCGCCCCGAAGATGCTCTATGACCTCCTGGACGGTCGCCTCCTCCGTGACCGTCGTGACCTCGGGCGTCATGATGCCGCCGGCCGTCTTCTCCTTGTAGCCGAGCAGCTTGCGGACCTGCCGGGCCTCTTTGACCCCCATGAGCCGCAAGAGCGCCTCAGCCTTGTCGTACGGGAGGTCGCCGATGATGTCGGCGGCGTCGTCCGGGTCCATGATCTCGAGGATGTCGGAGGCGCGCTGGTCGGAGAAGTCCTCGACGACGTCGGCCTGGATGTCGTCTTCCATCTCGGAGATCGTCTCGGCGACCTGATCGTCGTCGAGGTGCTCGAAGACCTTGGCCCGTTGGGCCGGTGTGAGCTTCTCGAGGATGTCGGCCATGTCGGCCGGGTGCAGCTCGTGGAGCCGCTTGTGGGTCACGGACAGCTTGACCGAGGAGAGGTCGCGCTCGAGTAGGTCCATGTAGTTCCAGGCGATGATGTCTTCGGGCACCGTACGGCCGAAGAGGCCGGCCACCCGTTCGACCGCGCGCTCGAGCGCCGGGGAGATCCCGCGGAGCAGGCCGCGCGCACCCACCTCGGCGCCGAGCAGGCGAAGCTGGTTGCGGGACTCGGACAGCTTGAGGTCGTTGACGCGCACGACCTTCATGCCTTGCGTGTCGACGATCTGCTTGTTGAGCAGGTCGCGGTGGAGCAAGACCTCGTCGGGCTGGAGGTACGAGAAGCGCAGGTCGGGACGCGCGGCATTGAGCACGATCCGCTCGTTGTCGAACTCCGCGACGTACTTGCGCCACGACAGCATGAGCGGCGTCTTGTCCGGGCCCTTGAAGGCGAGCGCCGTGACGCGGGGGAAGACCTCACCGGTGGCGATGGCGATGTCGCTGATGATGCCGATCTCGTCGCCCGCGGCGTCGACGACCGGCTTGCCCAGCATGCGGGTCAGGTAGATCATGGCTGCTCCCTCCCCCCGCATGGCAGACCTGATGCGCCCTGGGGGGTCATGTGCGGGTCCCGGGACCTCCGCACCAGCGGGAGCCGGGACCTAAGGACTTGATGGTGTCACTAGGTCCTTCTTCACTCGGTTACATTCCTGACCACACGAAAAGACCCCATCGTCTGTTCAAGCGGCGAGGGGTCGGGCGTGGACGCATAGCGTCCGAAACGCAGGCCATCAACACAGCGGCCCGCGTGGTGCCCCGTCCCTCGTCTTCGGTTTGAGCACTGTCCGACGTGATGCCGAGGTTTCCCCCGGCAAGCCACTTTATCCTTCGCCTTAAGCCGGCGAGGGCTGTTCTACCCATTGGCGTCTCTCGACATTTCCGGGCAGTGGCCTGTGTTCGGACAGGAGCCGCACCTAACGGATGGAGCCGTGCATCTTCGTGTTGTCAACGCGCCGGGCTCACGCTCGACGGGCACGGTCGATTGTAGAGCCCGATATGCGGTAGCGCAACGCCTCTATGCGCGCGCGTGACCGGTGGCAGCGAGCCAGGCCTCGGCCAGTTCCCGCCAGCCTGTGCCGTGGGAGCCGCGAGTGGACGCGACGGCCCCTTCCGGGCGCGCGAGTGCGTGGGCCGCGAGCACCGGGTCGTCGAGCCCGTTGCGCACCGTGACCATGAGGCTCACGGCGTCGGCCATGGCGACGTCGGCCGCCGAGTCGCCGATGGCGATGGCCTCGTCCGGCGTGATGCCGCGCTCGGCGAGGTCGGCGAGGATCGCGCGCGGCTTCGAGACGCCGAAGGGCACCAGGTGATACGCATGTACCTCTTCGACGCCGACGAGCGTATGGCGCGGCGGGTGGATGATGCCGTTGTCCACGAGGCTCACCGGCAAGGGGAGCGCATCGAGGAGTACCTGCGCCTCGGCGACCGGGACGTTGCCGCGAAGGACGTGCGTGACCTCGCGGTCGACGTGCCATGGGTCGTGGTACTCGATGAGCCCCGGGAACGCCGCGCGCAGGAGGTCCAAGGCTCCGACCCGAACGATCGCCTCGTACGGCGTCTCGTCGTCCGATGTCGCATCCGCGGGCCAGACTCCGATGTCGTAGACCCTGCGCGCACCGCGTCCGTAGCTGCGAACGCAGCCCAGCTCCGCGATGAAGTCATCCCACCCGAGCATGCGGGAGACCTCCATGAGTTGCCGTGCGTTGCGTCCGGAGCAGATCACGACCTTGAGGCCCGCACGGTTCAACTCCATGACGGCCGTGGCGGCGTCGAGACAGGGCTGGCCGCTCCCGTCCTTGAGCAGCGAAGCGCCGCGGCCCAGGAGCGTACCGTCGAGGTCGGTGTAGAGGACCTTGGCGCGTGCAAGACGCGAGCTCAGGTCGGGTAGAGCGTCGATGAACGGGATGGCCTCGGGCATGATGGGTGGCCTCCGCGGGAACGGGTCGAATCCTTACCCTGTAGGGTAGCGCACCGCGTGCGAGCGCGGGTCGGTGCTTCTGTTCTGACTCCCTGATGCGTTAATGTAGGCAACGGCCCGCGCGCTCCCGCGCGGGCACGCGCGTGATGGAGGCGAGTCCCATGTTCGAATCGGGCGAGGTCCAGGCCCCCTACCCCCAATATCGCTGCCCGGTCGACGGTGAGGACCTGCCGCTGACCGAGGCGCGCATCACCGTGACGTGCGAACGGCACCGTCCGCATGAAGAGCCACCTGTGTTCACCGTCCGGGAGGCCACGTCGGCGGATCGCAAGGCCATCGAGCTCATCTGTGACCGCGTGTGGGGCGAGACCGACATCGATTGCTTCGGCAAGGCGTTCGACGTTCTGGCCGGCGAGAACCTCGTGGCCGAGGTCGGCGGCGAGCTCGCAGGTATCGTCTCGCTCGCGATCGACCGGGGCGAGCAGGCGATCGTCATGCTGTCCGTCTACCCCGAGCACCAGGGCGCAGGCATCGGAGGCGCACTGGTCCGCGAGGCGATCGCGCGCACCGAGCGGGCCGGGCTGCCCTTCGTCAAGGTCGCGACGACGAACGACGACATCCCCGCCTTCTACTTCTACCAGCGGCTCGGTTTCGTGGTCTACGAGGTCGACTGCGGTACCGTCGTAGACCACCACGGCGAGGTCCTGTCGGGCTTCGCGGGCATCCCCATCCGTGACGAGATCCGGCTCCGCCGGTCTGCCTGCTGACACCCGTATCGAAGGAGAACCCATGCGCTCGCTCCGCACCCTGATCGCGTCGACTGTCGTCGCCCTGCTGGCTGTGGCCGCGCTCGCCGGATGCGCGCCTCCGAAGACGTCCGGCGACAGCGCGCCGGCCGCCGCGAAGGTGCGTATCGGGACCCTGACCACCGAGGACGCCTTGCCGCTGTGGGTCGCTGAGCGCGACGGCCTGTTCAAGAAGGCCGGTCTCGATGTGGCGATCACCGTGTTCCAGTCGGCTCAGGAGCGCGACGCGGCACTGACCGCGGGGGCCATCGACGGGGTCATGGGCGACATCATCGCGGTCGCTGCTCTGCGCGCGGGCGGCGTGCCGGTCAAGATCACGACGATCATGCTCGGGGCGACGCCGGCCGAGGGGCGCTTCGGCATCGTGGCCGCGCCGGGTTCGAAGATCACCACACTGGAGGAGCTCAAGGGCGTGCCGGTTGGCACCTCGAGCGGGACGATCCAGGAGTACGTGCTCGACGGCCTCATGGGCCAGGTCGGTATCGCACTGGACCAGGTGAAGAAGGAAGAGGTCAAGAAGGTCCCGGTCCGCTTCGAGCTGCTCATGACCGGCAAGCTGCAGGCGGCCGCACTGCCGGAGCCCTTCCTCTCGCTGGCTGAGAAGCAGGGCGCAGCTCTCATCGCCGACGACACCGAGGGCGCGAACCTCTCGCAGACCGTGCTCGTGTTCTCCGAGAAGTACCTGGGCGAGACGGCCGGCGCCGCCGCGGTCGGGACGCTGCTCGGCGTGTGGGACGAGGCCGCCGCGATCGTGAACAAGGACCCGGGGTCCTTCCGTACGCTGTTGGTCGAAAAGGCGCGCATCCCCAAGCCGTTGGAGTCGACCTACGCGGTCAACACCTATCCGATGCACCAGCTTCCGACGACGGAACAGGTCTCCGACGTCCTCGAGTGGATGAAGGGTGCGGGGCTGCTCACGAAGCCGGTCACGTACGCGGACCTCACGTGGAAGCCTGCCGCTAAGTAGCTCAAGATGACCGACGTCCTCATCGATTCGGCGAGCGTCACGTACACGGGCGTCGAGCGTGACGTCCGCGCGCTGGACTCACTCGATCTAGCACTCGGCGCCGGCGAGGCCGTCGCCATCATCGGGCCGTCGGGCTGCGGGAAGTCGACGCTGCTGCTGGCGATGGCGGGTCTCGTCGGGCTATCGGGCGGCTCGATCGTCATCGACGGCCACGGCGTCACCGCCGCGCGGCTGCGCACCGCGCTCATCCTCCAGGACTTCGGTCTGCTTCCATGGAAGGATGCGCTGCACAACGCCGCGCTGGGCCTGGAGATCCGGCACCAGCCGCTGGTCGATCGGACGCGCAGGGCCACCGAGGCGCTGGAGCGCGTCGGGCTGGGCGAGTTCCTGGACTCGTATCCGGCCGAGCTCTCGGGCGGGATGCGGCAGCGGCTCGGCCTTGCGCGGGCGCTCGCGCTCGATGCGGACCTGCTTCTCATGGACGAGCCGCTCTCGGCGCTCGACGCGCTGACCCGCGAGGACTTGCAGGACCTGCTCCTGGAGCTGTGGCGTCAGCGCGGGCACACGTCGGTCCTCGTCACACACTCGATCGAGGAGGCGGTCTTCCTCGGCCGCCGCATCGTCGTCATGACACCCCGGCCGGGGCGGGTGCATGCGGTGGTCGAGAACCCACGGATGGGAGAGCACGGCTACCGCGCCACGGAGGAGTTCTACGCCCGGTGCGCGGAACTCCGGCGGTTTCTGGCCGACGAGGGCGCTGTGCACGGCGCACGTGTCGCGGCGCCCCCGGCCGTGGGCGCGTCGTGAGCGCCGTAATCCGCAGGGTCATCGGCTACGCGGGCGCCATCGCCCTGCTGCTGATCGGTTGGCAGGCCGCCTCGTGGCTCATCGCGTCGCCGGCGCTGCCGGGACCCTTCGTCGCGCTGAGTGACCTGTGGCGGCTGCGCTCCGAGCTCCTGTCGGAGACGGGCGTGAGCGCGTGGCGGGTCACCGCGTCGGTTCTCCTCGGCATCGCCATCGGGGCGCCCCTGGGGCTCGCGCTTGGACGCGCCCCGCGCGCCGACGCCGTGTTCGCGCCGATCGTGTTCTTGTCCTACCCGGTCCCGAAGGTCGTCTTCCTGCCGGTCCTGCTCGTGCTGCTCGGTATCGGTGACGCATCGAAGATCGCGCTCATCTCACTGATCGTCTTCTTCCAGGTCCTCGTCACCGCGCGCGACGCAGCACGGGCGATACCCGTGGCGTCGGTGCTGTCCGTGCGTTCGCTCGGTGCGGACCGGTGGCAGGTGTTCCGACACGTCGTCGTCCCCGCGGCGCTGCCGGAGATCTTCACCGCGCTGCGCATCAGCACCGGCACCGCCATAGCCGTGCTCTTCTTCTCGGAGTCGGTAGCCGGCAGCTCGGGTCTCGGCTACTACATCATCGATGCGTGGGGTCGTGTGGCCTACGGCGAGATGTTCGCCGGGATCATCGCCATGGCCCTGCTCGGCGTCGTGCTCTACGAGTTCATCGAGGCGCTCGAGCTGCGGCTCTGCCGCTGGACTCGCGCCGGGCGGACGTAGGACGTCTGCTGGTGCGCAAACGACGAAGGCCGGACCCGTGAGGATCCGGTCTTCGTGGATGCGCGTGTGGTGCCCCCGGCAGGATTCGAACCTGCGGCACATGGTTTAGGAAACCATTGCTCTATCCCCTGAGCTACGAGGGCGCGGGCGCCAGTATACGACGCACGCGAGGGGCGGTGAAGCGAAGGACCCGCGAGCGCGGGCCCTTCGCCGTACCGTGGTGCGGTGTACCGCTCCTACGGAGCAGTCACGCAGGTGGTTCAATCCCCTGACGTCTCAGCGGAGGCCGGCGCGGTGCTTTGGAGCTTCATTGCGTCGAGTCGCTCTTGCACGAAGGTCCGGAAGTCCGTGTGGACGTCGAAGCCGTACTTCGCGGCGAGGTCCTTGATCTTCTCGCCCGTCTCGGATGTCGAGACGCCGAACTTCGCCTCGAAGTCCTTCGCGGGGATGGTCGTGGCGGCGATGACCTCATCGAGCGTCATCGAACCCTTGATGTCCTCGACGTTGACGTCCGGCACGACAGGCGCGCTTCCGGCGGGAGTGGCCGGCGCCAGGCCAGGCATCGTCCAAGCGAACGCTCCGGCGGCTGTGGTCGCTGCCAGCGAGACGGCGATGATGGCGAGCACCGAGACGAGCACCTTGTTCGGGCTCAGAGACTTCCGGGAGCTCGTCGGGCCCGTCGTCGAGACGACCAGCGTGTCTTTCACGGGACAGGCGTTCACGCACTCGTTGCAGTTGATGCACTCAGGGCTCTCGACCGTCTCGGCCTCGGAGACCTTGAGGTTGACCGGGCACGCCTTGTCGCAGAGCTTGCAGTCGATGCAGGTACTCTCAACGCGGCGGACCTTGAAGAGCGAGAAGCGCGAGATCGCTCCCAAGAAGCCGCCCATCGGGCACAGGTACTTGCAGAAGAACCGCTCGTAGACGATCGAGCCGAGCAGTGAGATCACCAGCACGGCCACGCCGACGGTGAACTCGGTCCAGACCTCTGCCGTGGTCAGGTGCATCCATGCGACCCACGGGTCGTACGGGCGGATGACGAGCGTCGCGGTCGTCCACGTCCAGCCTGTGAAGACGATGAGCACGAGGTACTTCAACCAGCGCGCGGGCCGGTCGAGCGCCACAGGGAGCTCGGGCCGCTTGCCCTTGCCCCAGATGGCCTTGCCGAGCCTGCCGAACAGCTCCTGCAGCGCGCCGAGCGGGCATATGTAGCCGCAGAACGAGCGCCGGAAGACCAGCGCAGTGACCAGCGTGACCACGAGCAGGATGACGCTGGATGCCGCTATCTTGGTGACGAGCGCGCCGCCCGCGAACAGCGACCAGAGCGTCTCGATCCCTCCGAAGGGGCAGAGCGCATCCACGCCCACCACCTTGAACGGCAGTCCGGTCTGGTGCATGTAGCCGATGCCGGTGATGGCGATCAGGCCGGCGACCAGCACAGCGAGGCGGACGCCGCGGCTGGTCTTCTGCGCGGTCCGATCGGAGCGCGTGTTGCTCGCGGTATCCGGCGCCGCGGCCTCTTCGCCTGTCGGCGTGGGTGTTTCGTCTGACACGTCTGGTGCCTCCCTCGAAGTCATGTGGATCCTGCGCTTCGAAGGATGGCGGAGACCTGTGAAGTGGACGTGAACGCGGTGGGAAGGGGTCGTGCGGGATCGTCTCAGCCGGCGAGCGGGACCTCGAAGCCGACGACGGCTCCGGCGCTGACCGCGTTCGACGCGAACACCGCGCCCCCGTGGTCCTCCACGATGCGCCGCGAAACAGCCAGACCGACGCCGCTACCGCCGGTGTCGCGTGCCCGGGCGGTGTCGGCCCGGTAGAAGCGTTCGAAGATGTA
>JAUSBS010000077.1 GCA_030651905.1 Coriobacteriia bacterium | reverse complement strand
ACCGAACTGCTCCTGGCCACGCTCGTGAGCGTGTGGGTCAACGATTCGCTCGCCTACGCCATCGGCTCGCCGTTCGGTCGCCACAAGCTCGCCCCGCAGATATCGCCGAAGAAGTCCGTCGAGGGCCTCATCGCCGGTTCGCTCGGCACGATCGCCGTATGGGTCGGGATCGGGCTCGCGGGCGTCCAGACCGGGCTGCCGGTCTGGTGGCTGGGCCTCACCGGGGCTGCCGTGTCCATGGCCGCCGTCCTCGGTGACCTCGCCGAGTCCAGGCTCAAGCGCGAGGCGGGCGTGAAGGATTCAGGCAAGCTCCTCCCCGGTCACGGCGGGTTCCTGGACCGGTTCGACAGCATGATCATGGTCTCGATCGTGGCCTTCTACATGCTCGCGTTCGGGCTCCAGCTCTTCGGGGCCGGACGGTGAACGCACCACTGCGAGTGGCCGTCCTGGGTTCCACCGGCTCCATCGGCCGGCAGGCGCTCGACGTGGCCGCTCGCTTCCCCGAGCGGGTACGTATCGTCGCGCTCGCCGCCAACCGGAGTGGAGCACTTCTCGCCGAGCAGGCGCGTCTGTTCGACGTGACGGATCTCGCCGTCGCGGACCCGACGTGCGCCCCCTGCGGTGACGACCTGCCTCGAGGAGCCGAGTGTGCCACCGGGGCCGCCGCCGTCGTGGCACTCGCCGTCCACCCCGACGCGGATGTCGTGCTCAACGCCCTCGTCGGTGCCGCCGGCCTGCGCGCTTCCGAGGCTGCGCTCGTGGCGGGCAAGCGCCTCGCTCTGGCCAACAAGGAATCCCTCGTCGTAGGTGGCGAGCTGCTCATGGCACTGGCAGGAGGGGCCGCCACGACCGTGTCGGCCGACACGCGGCTCATCCCGGTCGACAGCGAGCACTCGGCGATCTTCCAGTGCCTCGTCGGTGAGCCGCGCGCCGCCGTCGCACGCATCTGGCTCACCGCATCGGGCGGTCCCTTCCGCGGCCACTCCCGCGCGCAGCTCGACACCGTCACGCGCGAGGCCGCGCTCGCGCACCCGCGCTGGACCATGGGACCCAAGATCACGGTCGACTCGGCGACTCTGATGAACAAGGGACTCGAGGCGATCGAGGCCCACCACCTCTTCGGCACCGGCTACGATGCGATCCGCGTGGTCGTCCACCCGCAGTCGGTGGTCCACTCGATGGTCGAGTTCGTCGACGGTTCGGTCAAAGCACACCTCGGCGCCACGGACATGCGCGTCCCGATCCAGTACGCCTTGAGCCACCCGGACCGATGGGACGCGCCGTGTGAGCCTGTCGACTTCGTGACGCTGGGACACCTCGACTTCGAGGAGCCCGACCCCGTCACCTTCCGCTGCCTGGCGCTGGCTCTCGAAGCCGGCAGGACCGGTGGAACCCTCCCGGCGGCCATGAACGCGGCGAACGAGGTGGCCGTGGCTGCGTTCCTTGAAGGACGCCTCCCGTTCACCGGCATCGACCGTGTCGTAGCGACCGTCATGGAGGCCCACGATACGCAGCCGGTCTCCTCGTTCGACCAGCTCGAGATGGTGGACTCGTGGGCGCGCGATTCTGCGCGGCTCCTGTACTGAGAGGAACGTGTGGAACTCCTAGCCAACATGCCCTCCGGTGTCGCTGCCACGTTCTGGGGCATCGTCACGTTCTCGCTGCTCGTCGTGATCCACGAGGGAGGGCACTTCCTCGCTGCACGCTTCTTCGGCGTGAAGATCCACGAGTTCATGGTCGGCCTTCCCGGACCGGCCATCCGCATCAAGTCTGAGAGGTCGGGCACTTCGTACGGCATCACGGCCATCCCCCTGGGCGGCTACGTCCGCATCGCGGGCATGGAGCCCGGCGCGGAGGACCCCTTGCTCGGCCGCGCGCTGGCGCTGTTGGTCGACCGTGGCCGGATAGGACCCTCCGAGCTGGCCGACGAGCTTGCCGTGGCCGGCGTCGATCACGCCCGGGCCACGGCCTTGCTCACCACGCTCGAGGACTACTGCGCGGCGGAGAGCATCCCCGACTGGCCCGAGAGCCGATCGCTCGTCGTGCGGGCGACGGGGGAGACCGACGAGACGCTCCTCGCGCGCATTCGCCGAAGCGTCTACCGGGGCCAGCCCACATGGAAGCGCATCACCATCCTGTGCATGGGCGTACTCTTCAACCTCCTGGCCGCGATCCTGATCTTCACGGTCATCCTCACCGTATGGGGCTACGACGTGGCGTCCATGCGCCTGTCCACCGTCGTTGCGGGCAGCGCCGCCGAGAAGGCGGGCCTGAAGGTGGGCGACCGCATCACCGCACTCGACGGCACGCCGGTCACACAGTGGGAGGAGCTGCTCGCGAGCACGAGCGCCCACAAGCCCGGCGACACGCTGGCCGTCACGGTGCAGCGCAGCGGGGCGACGATCCGATTCGATGTCGTTCTCGGAGCGAGCACTCCGGGTCACGCATTCCTCGGTGTCGGGCCGGCGCCCGTGCGCAAGCACTTCACCGTTCTCGCGGCTGCCCGTGAGTCCATCGTCTGGACCGGCATGGTCTTCGTGGCCGTGGCGCAGTTCTTCAACCCCGCGACCTTCGCGAGTTCGATCGGCAACGCCCGCAGCGTCGTGGGGATCAGCTACGAGGTCGCTCAGGCCGTGAAGTCAGGGCCGCTCGACTATGC
>JAUSBS010000075.1 GCA_030651905.1 Coriobacteriia bacterium | reverse complement strand
CCCACCTTGCGACGACGGAACAGTGTCAGCTGGCGCTGGTCATAGGTCGAGATGTCCTCGCCGTCGATGACGATGCGGCCTTCGGTAGGCGTGTCGATGCCACCGAGAAGGTTGAGCAGGGTCGTCTTGCCCGAGCCCGACGGCCCGAGGATCGCCACGAACTCGCCTCGCTTCAGCGTCAGGTCGGTGTGGTTGAGCGCCGTGACGGTGACCGCGCCCATCTCGTACGTCTTCACGACGTCCTCGAGAACGACGAGCGTGTCCTGCGTGACCTCGACCTTCGACATTCTTCCCCGCCCCCTAAGCGCGAGTGCGCACGCGCTCGATCTCGCGCGCGACCGTGGCCTCATCGCACCCCAGCCCGCGCAAGACGAACTCGGTCAGTGCCTCGGTGTGGTGGCCGAGCCGTTCGGGCTCGGCGAAGACATCGAACGGATCCGTCACATCCTGGAGTGCGGCGATGAACCGGGCCGCATCGTCCGGGTGGCTGATCTTGAAGACACCCTCCGTACGGCCCTGTTCGATCACGCGCTCCAAAGATGGGACGAGCAGCCGCACCGCGTCCCGGCTCACCCGGTCGTGGAACGCCTCGTTCCCGGGGCGGTGGAAGAACGCGAGCAGGGCGCTGTCCTCGCTCACCACGGAAAGCAACTCGTCGCGCATCCGCAGCAGCTTCTCGACTGCACACATCGGTGTCTGGTCCGCGATCCGCTCCACGCCCTCGACGATGCGCTCGCTGATGTGGACGACCACCGCGTTGACGAGATCGGCCTTGCTCTCGAAGTAGAGGTAGAAGGTCCCCTGGGCGACGCCGACCTCATACACGATGTCGGAGACCGCCGTCTCGTCGAGACCCTTCTCGGCAAAGAGGCGCATGGCCGCTTCGATGAGCTCGGCGCGTCGAGCGGCGGGAGCCTTGCGGGCGGAGGACATGTGGGCGCTCCTCGGGTTCGATGTTGATTGACTGACTGTCAGTCAGTTGTATACGATGACCGGAGTCAGGTCAACACCTTCGGGGTCGCCGAGACGGCAGACGGACAGCGGAAGAGGGGCGTTCGTGAAGATACTCGTCGCCATCGGAAGCGTCGCGTCGATCGGATTCGGCGTCTGGCACTTCTTCGTCCCGCAAGTGTGGAACTGGTACTCGTACATCGACGCGTCCGCCACGGAGCTGGTGCTGGCGGTGCGCGCGATCAACGTCTTCTTCTCGCTGTCCCTGGTGCTGTTCGGGCTGATGAACCTGCTGCTTGCGTACGGTCGGAGCGTCGACCGATACTCCCTGCTCGTCGTCCTGGGCGCGACGTGCGTGCTGTGGATGGCGAGGGTGGTCATGCAGATCGCCTATCCCCAAGGCTCGATGAATCCGACGCTCCAGTACGGGATGCTTCTCTCGTTCGTGCTCGTGCTGGGGTGCTACGCGGCCGCACTGGTGCTGGTGTGGCTGGACAAGAGCGCCGGCTGAAGCCCCCGGGAGGAGCCATCATGCCCGAGTACGTGTTCAGGATCGCCGCGTTCCTGCTCCTGCTCGTCTACAGGGTGATCCGCAAAGTCTGGGAGCGACGGCTGGCAGCCCACTTGACGCAACGCCCGACCATGGAGCGCAGGCCGATCAGGGAACGCTGGCTGCTCGGGGTCATGGGCGTGCTCATGGTCCCGACCCTGCTCTACTGCATGAGCACCTGGGTGGACTTCGCGCACGTGCCTCTGCCCGAGTGGAGCCGTTGGACCGGTGCCGTGATCACTGTCGGCGGCATATGGCTCTTCTCGCTCACACACACAGCGCTGGCTCAGAACTGGTCACCGCTGCTGGAGGTGCGCGAGGGCAACACGCTCATAACGAGCGGCCCCTACCACCTGGTACGTCATCCGATGTACTCGGCGGGGCTCGTGGTCAACATCGGGATCTCACTGTTGTGCGCCAACTGGCTCGCGGCGACCGGACTCATCGCGGGGCTGCTCATCGTCGTCGGCTTCCGTGTCCGCGACGAGGAGCGGATGATGATCGACGCGTTCGGCGACGAGTATCGCGCCTACATGGCGCGCACCGGCAGGTTGCTTCCGAAGCTCGGCTACCTGTTGAGGCTCCAGAACAGGAACGACAGGTAGGTCGCGAAGGTGGCCCAGAGTCCGTAGGGGACGTACAGCAACGCGGCAGGCTTCGACACCTTCCACGCCAGCGCGACCACGGCGAACGCCGTCACCGCCACGAGCGCCGCGTCGATCCCCGCCCCGAACCAGTCATGCCGCGTGAACTGAAAGTACGTGTACGCCTGGTTCGTGAGCCAGTTCGCCAGGATCGCCGCGGTGAGCCACGGGCCGAGCGCCAGTATCCCCACCTTCGCGTCCAGCAGCGCCAGAGACGCCGCGATGCATGCGAACAGCACCGCCCACACCAACCCGATGGTCCCCCCCGACGGCGTCCACGACGGCTTCGCCAAAGCGTCGTACCAGCCGCGATCGAGCCGGAACAGGAATCCGGAGACGAGGAAGAGTGCATAGGTGGTGGCGAAGACAAGGATCGGCGTGAACTTCACGTGGCGGCTCCCGGAGTCAACGAGGGACGTCTCTCTCGTCCTATTCCCGAAAGCGCGAACGGTGCATGTAAAGGTCGCTTGACATCCGCGCGCTGCGGCCGTACATTCATGTCAAGGTCGCTTTACATGGAAGCTGGTTCGATGGACAACCACGTGAAGGAACTCAGGACCGCTGCGGGCCTTCGCCAAGAGGACCTCGCGGACCAGGTCGGCGTCAGTCGGCAGACGATCATCTCGATCGAGGGTGGGCGCTACAACCCGTCGCTCGAGCTCGGGTGGCGCCTTTCGAAAGCGCTCGGCGTGACCATCGAGGACCTGTTCGATTTCGGAGAGGGTGAGGCGTGATGAAGAACGCGCGGTACATGTCGGCCTGGGTGTTGGCGATGGCGCTGCCGTATCTGATCGTGGGCCTCTTCGGAGGCGGCCCCAACGCCGCCCGGACGTTCCAGGCCGGCGTGCTGTTGGTCGTGCTGAC
>JAUSBS010000071.1 GCA_030651905.1 Coriobacteriia bacterium | reverse complement strand
GCCGAAGGGGCCTTCGTCGTCGCCGAGAAGGTCCGCGAGTCGGTCGCCGCGCACAGCTTCGCCGACGGTAAGGGCAACCGCGGTGTCCATGTGACGGTGAGCATCGGGCTGGCGACGTATCCGAGTTCGGCGGCCGATCGCGAGGAGCTGCTGCGCCAGGCCGATGATGCGCTCTACCAGGCGAAGCACCTGGGGCGTGACCGCGTCCGGGCGCCGCGCAGTGTCGCGGTGTCGCTATCATCCGTCACCGAGCCGGACGATGCCCCGGCAGGCGGAGGTGCCTAGACCATGACCAAGTGGGCGTTCCTGGGGCCGGAGGGCACCTTCACCGAAGAGGCCCTGCTCTCGTTGGACGAGCCGGGCATCGAGCCGGTGCCGTGCGCGACGATCGCCGATGTCTTCGACGCCGTCGACAGCGGGGAGTGCCAAGGCGGCATCGTTCCCATCGAGAACTCGGTCGAGGGCTCCGTGCCGGCGACGCTGGACGCGCTGGCGTTCGATCACGACCTCACGATCCAGCGCGAGATCGTCCGCGACATCCGCCACGCGCTCATCGTGGCGCCAGGGGCGAAGCTGTCTGAGACGCGCGCCGTCATCAGCCACCCACAGGCGACCGCACAGTGCCGCCGGTGGCTGTTCAAGAACCTGCCCGGCGTCGAGATACTGGCCGCCAACTCGACCGCCGAGGCGGTCCAGCGCGCGGTCAAGGAGCCGGGGCTGGCGGCAGTGGGCACCGAACTCGCGGCGAACATCTACGGCGGCGACGTACTGGCGCGCTCCATCGAGGACTTCAAGGGCAACCAGACCCGCTTCGTGGTGCTTGGAGGCGGACTGCGCGAGCGCACGGGACACGACAAGACCTCACTCGCGCTGTTCCTGCAGAAGGACAAGCCCGGCGCACTACTCATGATCCTCTCCGAGTTCGCCTACGGGCAGGTCAACCTGACGAAGATCCAGTCGCGACCCACGAAGAAGCGCCTCGGCGAGTACATGTTCTTCGTCGATCTCGAGGGACACATCACGGACCCGCAGGTCGCGCTCGCGCTGGACTGCCTGCGCCTCAAGCTGCGCAGCGTCAAGGTGCTGGGGAGCTACCCCGCGGCGTAGTCGGGGCCTTGCGGACAGCGTGTCGCTCACTGGCCCACTCTTGACGGTCCGCGGGCTATCATGCGGGGCATGGGCAGCACCAGCATCCACCTCATGACGCGCCTTCCCCGTGAAGGCGAATCGAAGACCAGGTTGATCCCGGTCCTCGGTCCGGCTGGCGCCGCGCAGCTACAGCGTGCGATGTCCGAGCACGTAGCGCGGCAGCTGCGGATCCTGCAAGCCGTCGACCGCTGGTCCCCCGAAGTACGAGTCACCGGCGGCAGTGCAGCTGCCGCGAGGCGCTGGCTCGGACTGCCTGCCACGATCCAAGGCGAAGGAGATCTGGGCGCACGACAGGCCTGCGCGCTGGCGGATGGGCTGAGCCGTGCGGATGTCGCGATGGTGGTGGGCGGAGACTGCCCGACCGTCGACGCGGCCGACATGCGGGAGGCCGCGACCGCCGCTGCCGCATCGGGCGCGGCCCTGATACCCGCTACCGATGGCGGCTACTGCCTGCTTGCAGTGCGTGCCGATCTCCGGGATCGCGTGCCCCACCTGCTCGGGGCGGGAATCGGGTGGGGCGGCCCGGACGTGCTCGCTCAGACACGAGAGCGCTTCGCGGAGGCCGGCATCGAGGCCGCCGTGCTCGATCCGAGAAGTGACATCGACGAGCCCGGGGACCTGCCTGCATGGGAGGCGGTGCGTGCCGCATGGTACGACGCACCGAAGGCCGTCTCGGTGGTCGTACCGGTACTGGACGACGCCGAGCGCCTCGCTCGACTGCTTCCGGCGCTCGATGCTGGGCGGCTGGAGGTCGTTGTATCGGACGGCGGCAGCAGCGACCGCACGCTCGACGTCGCTCGCGCTGCTGGCGCGCTCGTCGTGGACGCCCCGCGGGGTCGCGGCAGTCAGCTCGACGCGGGCGCACGCGCCGCATCCCGCGACGCGCTTCTCTTCCTGCACGCGGACACGATCCCGCCGAGAGGATGCGACACTCTCGTCACAGGTGCGCTCGCCGACCCGTCGCTGACGGTCGGCGCCTTCCGGTTCTCGCTCGACGCGGTCACCCCGGCGCTGCGGATCATCGAAGGCGGAACCCGACTCCGCGGCTCGCTGCTTCGATTCCCGTACGGCGACCAGGGACTCTTCTGCCGAGCGGTCGTATGGCGGGCGCTCGGCGGATTCGGAAGCGCTCCAGTGATGGAGGACTACGAGTTCGTGCGCCGCGCGCGCAGGGTCGGGCGCGTGCGCGTGCTCGAGACTGACGCCGTGACCTCGGACCGGGCTTGGCGCGAGCATGGGGCCTGGCGCTGGACCGCACTCAACGTCGGTACTGTGATCCGCTACCGCCTGGGATGGTCGCCGGCGCGCCTCGCCGAGTGGCGCCGGTAATCCTAGCGGCCCATGCGGTAGATGAAGCCGGTGTCGAATCCCATCGGCCTGAAGCCTGTGGCCAGTTCCGTCAGTACGGCGGCGAACACGCCCTTCGACCGCTCGACGTTCGCTCCGAGGATCTCGGCCGGAGTGGGGTCGGCGGTCACCCCGTTCGCATAGTCGACGCCGAAGCCGAGCAGGCAGTACGGGATCTCGAGTTCTCCGGCGAGGACGGCCTCCGGCCCCGCCGTCTGGCTCACGGCGGTCCCGCCGCACGCTGCGAAGTGCGCTATCTCGGCCTTCGTGTTGAAGCGTGGTCCGAGCGCGTGGATGTAGGTGCCCCCATCGCGCACCTCCACGCCGGCGCGCGCCGCGGCGTCGAGCAGCTGGACTCGCAGCGCCGGCGAGAACGGTGTCGGCGCGATGAGGTGTCCGCGGTCCGGGTCGCCCGGCTCGTCGAAGAAGGTGCACGGCGACCCGTCGGGGAGGCGGTTGTCCGGGAAGTGGAGGTCGTCGAAGAGGATCGGCACGCCCAGCGCGATGCGGGGGTCGATGATCCCGCACACCGTCGTGGCCACGATAGCGTCGACGCCGATGTCTGCCAGCGCACGGACATTCGCTCGGTGTGTCACGGCAGAGGAGAGCAGTTCGTGTCCGGCGCGGTGCCGTCGCACGAACGCGACCTTGGCGCCGGCGATGGTCCCCGTTTCGACGACGCACGCGCCATACGCGGTTGCGACGACGGCGGCCTCGAGATCCACATCGCCGACCGACGCATTGGTGCCCCCGATGATCCCGAGCCGAGTCATGACGGTTTCCTCCTGTGCGCGGGCGTGTCGCTCTTCAGCGGGCAACGCCGGCTTCTATCGGTATCTCTTGAGTCCGAACAGGCCCGTGGCGGCCACCGCGAGCATCGCGCCGACGAGCAACACGCGGACGATCGCGACGGCCGGCTCGGACGGGGTGAGCAGTATCGTCGCGAAGGCCCGGAGCCGGTCGGGCAAGAGTAGGACACCGATCGCGAGCAGCGCCGCCGCGGTCGCACCGGTACTGCGAAGCGCCCGGCCGCCGCGTCGGGGGGTTGCTCCTCCCAGTTCGAGGGCCGTCGCCAGCACTGAGATCGCTGCGACTCCGAGGGCGAAGGCGAGGCCGGTGGAGCTGGCCGGGAGCACGAGGGCCACGACGGCGCCGACGGCACCGCCGGACAGGATCCCGAGCGCGACTCGACGTGCCGTGGAAAGCGCGTCGCGAAACGCCCAGCGCGGGCGCCGAACTGCGCCGGCCTGCTCGGCCACGATGTCGGCAACCATCCGCGCGGTCATCTCGGTGATGTGCGCGCACCCCGACAGCCACTCATCGGACCCCTCGACCTGTCCGCGCTTGATCACGCGGCAGCATGCGGTGCGGAACTCCTTGGTGAAGCGAGAATGCAGGTCTGCGGACAGCTCGCCCGCGAGCTCACGCGTCGCTGCGGACTCGAGGCCCAGCGTACTCGCGTACTCGCTCAGCATCGCGACTCCCCCGACCAGCGCACCGCACACGCAGCCCGATCCGCCGATGCCGGTCGTGAACCCCGCGCCCAGCGTCTCGGGCAGCGCCGGGACCCCGGGCAGGTCACTCAGGGCCCCGAGCACCGCCTGCGTGCAGTTGCGTCCGTCGGTGAAGCGATCGCGCGCGTCGCACCCTACCGTGCAGTCACTGATCTCGCTCACGATGCGTGCCTCCGTCCGGCGGCGAAGAAGGCCGCCCCAGGTAGGGTGCACACGGCCACCGTCGCAAAGAACAGCATCGATGCTGTGACGGCCGTGGCGGGCGCCACGCCTGCGAGGGCGAAGAAGTACGCGTAGCCGGCCTCACGTACGCCGTGTCCCGAGATCGAGACCGGCACCATCGTCACCGCCGACACTATCGAGGTGTAGACCACGCACTCGACGAGCGAGACCTCCGCCCCGAGTGCCCTGAAGATGAACCAGGTCACGGCGGCGACGAGCACCTGGAAGAGGACCGAAAGCGCCAGCACTAGCAGCACCGTGCGCTTGTCCCGTAACACTTCTCCAGTGATCCGTGTCGTGGCGCCGAGCCATCCGGCGACGCCCTCGAATCGGCGGCCCATCGCCGAACTGACCATGCGCTCAGAGAGTGATGGGACGAGGAAGAGCCCCGCCAGCCCCGCACCGACGACGAACACCACGGCGACCGCGACATAGACCGGCGCACCGACGCGCACGAACGGCAGCCCGATGGCGGCGGTCAGGGCGAGTCCCACCGAGGCGATGAGGCGCTCGGCGACGACCGACGCTGCTCCCTCGGACGTATCGTCAAGGTCCCGCCCGACGTCCCAGGCGCGCACGACATCTCCCCCCACCGAGGTCGGGAGGAAGTTGTTGAAGAAGAGCCCGACCAGATAGTGCCGAATGAGCCGCGTCAGAGGCAGAGCCCGCTCCCGGGATCGGAGCAGGACTCGCCATTTCACCGCGGACAGCAGGATCGCCGAGCACACTGTGCTCGCCGCCCCGAGCATCCAGGGCCAGTCCAGAGCGGTCAGCCCGTCGCGGACCGCCCGGAGGTCGATCCTGGACGCGACGATGGCGAGTGCTGTCACGCTCACCCCGGCCCGTAGCAGCGTGCCGGTGAGGCCCCCGCCGCGCTCTGGCGAAGCGTCTACGACACCGGCCAAGATCGTGGTCGGGAACTCGCTCACGCTACGCATCCCATGCGACTGGGGGACTCGACGGGAGCGGTCGCTCCAGAGCAGCTGCTTCCGGCCCCGGCCGCGCAGCCCAAGCAGTGGTCGGCGAACCGGATCCGGCGACGCATCAGTTTGGCCTCGTCGAAGTCGAAGACGGTCAGCGGGTCGCTATCGCCGATAGCCAGGCCGAGCATCTGATTGAAGTCGCAGTCATAGAGCGTCCCATCGTGTGACACGGAGACGGTCGAGAGGCACATCGCGTTCCCAGCGGCTGAGGGGTTGCAGGATTCCTCGAGACGGCCGAGGTATCCGTCGGCGTCATTCACCGCATCGAGATGCTTCGCGTATCGCCCGACGGGCATGTTCGCGAGGACGAACAGGCGGTCGAAGGTCAGCCCGTGATCCTCCTCGAGTGCGCGCCTGAACTCGGCTTCGAGCGAGCGTTGGTCGCCCAGCAGGGTAGCCGCCCCGGGGTTGACGACGAGATCGAGAAGCAGATCGATGCGCGAGCCGTACCCCACGCCGTTGAGCCGCCTCAGGCTTTCGATGCTCTTGGCGAAGGTCCCGGCCCCGCGTTGGTGGTCGGTCTCTTCCTCTCCGTACCAGGGAAGCGAGCACGCGAGCTCGACACCGTGATCGGCGAACATCTCGGGGAGATGGCTCATGGACTCGCCGGTCAGCGGGTGTGGGTCCAGAGTGACTGTCAGGTTATGGCGGACGACGACGTGTCTGTCGAGGCCCCGGAGCCTGGATACCAGCGGCTCGAATCCGGGATGCAGTTCGGGCGCGCCACCGGTGATGTCCGCGGTCCGGATACCGGCGTGCTGGGACACGATCTCGAGGCAGCGCTCGATCACATCGTCGGTCATCATCTCGGTGCGCCGCGGAGACGCCGCCACGTGGCAGTGTGAGCACGCCTGGTTGCACAGTCGCGTGATGTTCATCTGTAGAGCGTCGATCGCGATCGGCGTGAGATCGAGGTTGTATTCGGCGATCGCACCCAGGAACCGTGCAGAACTCATGCGGAACCTCCTGCGCGGCGGACATAGCGCCGCGATTCGTTCACAAGAATAGCCAACACGCCGTCAGGCGGTCAGCATCCCGCCTCTTCCATGTCCGTCTCGATGGCGGGATCGCCGTCCTGCTCGTCGTTGCGCTGCAGCCAACGCATGAAGAAAGGCCGAGCCGTGGCGATCGCAACGAAGATCGCGATGGTGATGACGAAGGTGATGAAGAGGATCCGGATGGATCCCGCCATGTTCTGTCCCAGATACGAATAGACGAGGGTGGCAGGCAGCTGTCCGATGCCCGTGGCAACGAAGAACGGCCAGAACCTCATCGACGTCAGCCCCGCGCCGTAGGACATGAGGTCGAATGACACGAACGGCAGCAGGCGCGCGATGAGCACCGTGCGCTCACCGAATCGCTCGAAGAAGCGGTCTGAGACGCCCAATGCAGAACTCCCGCCGACCAGCTTCTCGACAGCCGGGCGGCCGAGCGAGCGAGCGATGTAGAAGCAGATGGCGGCACCCGCCATGGCGCTCGACCATGACAGCAGCGCTCCCCACGCCCAGCCGAACAGGGCCCCGTTGGAGAACGTGATCACGAAGGCCGGGAGGGGAGCGATGATCGACTGCAGGACCATCAGCAGTGCAGAGACGACAGGCGCCCATACACCGAACGACAGGATGTACTCGCGGACAGCGCCGACGTCGCCGGCGGCAATCCGCTTTACGGCTTCATCGACGCCGATCCGCACGCTGGGGATGAAGTAGTAGGCCGCCAGTCCGGCAGCTACCGCGACCGCGCCGGCGAGCATGTTTCGCTTGCGCTCATCGGAGAGCTCGCCCACCGGGATGTGCGAGCGGTAGTTCCACGCCAGGTAGCCAAGCAGGCCAACGCCGATGGCGGAGCCGCCGATCACCAGCACTCTGATCGCGGTCGACGTCAGGCTGTCGGGAAACACGGCGTACATGATCGCGGGTGGGACCGACCCGATCGCCGCGGCGAACAGGAAGTCCTTGAACGCGACCCTCGAGGCCCCCGCACCAAGCCAGATGAAGTCCGATGGTACGAACGGGATGACCCGGAGGCCCAGCATGACCCACCGGGATATGCCTAGCGGCTTGGTGAGCGTTGGCTTGAATCGGGCGAAGGGTCCGCCGACCAGACCCCGGGCGACACCGAAGGCGGCGAGCGAGCCCAGGAAGAGGCCGATCCAGTTGAGCATGGCCCCGGCCAGCGGTCCCCACATGAGCCCGATGGCCCGTAGGGCGGGAACTTCGGGAAGGGGCGCAAGGATCGACTGCCAGACGAGCAACAGGACCGCCGAGACCGGGGAGCGGCCACCTGCGGTGACGAGGAAGATCCTCACACCGAACGGGTCCTCGCTGCCAAGCACGCTCCCGGCCGAACGAACGAGGTAGTTCGTGCCCGGAAAGACAAGGAACAGTATTCCACCGAGCGCAGCGACCGCTGCGACCACCGCAGGCGCGACCCACCACTTGAAGCCCCGGACATCAACCTCTTCTGTCATCGTCGGCCGCCTATACTCTCGGGCGAAAAGGGCCGCCGGCGTGCCGGCGGCCCTTCGCGTCGTTACTCGAACCCGCGCCTACTTCTCGACCGTGAGCGTCGAGTCGCCGGCCCACGTGTAGAACGAGGCATCGTAGTTCTTGGCCTTCTCAAAGCCTACCATGCGCATGAGCTCGGTCATGTACGCGGAGCGGATGCCCTTGGTGCAGTAGACGACCACGGCGTCGCCCTTCGCCAATCCCGCGTCCTCGAACAGCTTGGTCAGGTCGGCGTCGCTCTTCACGGTGCCGTCCTCGTTGAACAGGCTCGCGAAGGGGATGTTGAAAGCGCTCGGGATGCGTCCGCCGCGCGCCTCGCCGAAGTCGGTCGCGCCGCCGTATTCCTTCTCGGAGCGGGCGTCGATGATCTTCGCGCTCTTGTCCGCGACCGCGGCCTTGACCTGATCCGTCGTGACGTTGATGTCGCCCAACTTGTCGCCTGCCACGGTCACCGTGGTCGGCGTGACGGCCGGCACGTCGGTGGATCCGGTGTTGCCCGCCGCCGTCCACGCGGGGAAGCCGCCGTCGAGCATGAGGCCATTGAGTCCGATACTCTGGAGTGACCAGACCACGCGTCCGTCATCTCCCCACCCGGTCGGGTCCGCATAGACGACGATGGTCTTCGCCGTGTCCACGCCCGCCTTGCCGAGCGCGTCCGCGATGGCCTGCGGCGCGGCCAGAACACCCCAGTCCTTGTCGCCGGGCTTGCCGACGGCCACGGTCGCCAGCGGCTGCCACGGCAGGTTGATCGCGCCGGCGATATGCCCGGCAGCGTAGGCCTTGGCGTCACGGGCATCGATCACGAAGAACTTGTCCGGGCTGGCCTTGAGGTCGGCCACGGAGATCAGGTACTTCGCCCTCGCGGACTCCGCCGTCGGAGCGGTCCCAGTGCCCTCGGCGGGCTTCTCTGCCGGCGGGGTCGCGCATCCCGCGAGTGCTCCAAGCACGCTCACAGCCAGTGTCAGCGCCAGAATCAAGCCCAAGAACCTCTTGCTCACAGTTCCTCCCTTTGCTCCCACGCCGCGGAGGCTCCGCGGACCCTTGAGTGAACTATAGTAGACATATATGGTTGGTATCACAAATGCTTAGAGTGATGAGGGTATCGACGCTGAATGCCGGCGCCTTATCATACAATCAGCGGCGTTGATACAGCACCCCCGTGGTGCTATCGTCGAAGCAGTTCCCAGCGACGATTTCGAAGGTCATGCGAACCTACACCGTCGACTTGCACAGCCACACACCGCACGTCTCCGGCGACTACCGCGGCCCGGTCGGCACGGCACCGACCGACCTCGTGATCGCCGCACTGGATGCCGGCATCGACGTCCTCGCAGTATCGGACCACTTCAGCGTCGCGTACGCGGAGAAGGTTCTGGTCGCAGCCGACGACGAGCGCATCCGCAGCGGGCGTCGACTCACCGTCCTGCCGGGCGCCGAACTCAAGATCAGCTGGCGTGAGGACGAAGTGCACCTGATAGCCATCTTCGAGCCCGGCCGGGCCGAGAGCCGGTTCGCCTCTCTCCAGCTGGTGCTGGGCATGACGCCCGGCGAGGACCCGGCGATGCTTCACCGCGTGTGTGTGGAGCACGACCCTGTCTCGGCCGCCCGCGCCATCGCAGCGCTGGGGGGCATCTGTCATATCGCGCATGCCGACCGTCGCTTCGGCGACTACCGGCTGCTCGACCGACCCCTGATGCGGCGACTTCTCCACGAGGCCCCGATCGCGGCAGTGGAGCTCATCTACTCGTCGAACGAATCGGTGGTCGAGGGACTCGCCTCCCACCCGGTGTGCTGCATCAGCTCATCGGATGCGCACAGCCCGGCCGAGATGGGTCGGCGGCGGACCGAACTCGTGCTCTCAGAGCCGACATTCCAGGGGCTGCGCGCCGCCCTTGAGGCGTGCGCTCTGCCTGTCTAGCAGCAGCCACCGCCGGGTCCGCACTCCACCTCGGGCTTCCGCGAGAACCACGACGCGATGATGCCTGCCGCGCAGCCCACGCCCGCGCGTACCTCGATCGCCTCGAAGTCGCAGTTGCGGGCGCAGGCACCGCATTCGATACATGCGTCACGATCGATCAGCGCTGCGCGGTTCCCCTCCATGGTGAAGACAGCGTGCGGGCACACGAGAGTGCATTGCTGACAGCCGGTGCACTTCGCCTGATCGAACGAGAGCGTGACCACGTCCTCGAGATAGCGCAGTCCGCTCATGCGATGAACCCCCTTGCGATCCACAGGACCGCCGCGAGCGCCGACGCGCCGATCTGCCACGGGAGCCAGGCACTCATCTCCCTCTTGACCCCCGAGAGGGACGTGAAGGTCGAGGTGCCGGTGAAGTTCATGGCGATGAAGGAGGAGCCGGCGATCATGAACAACGCGGAGGCCTCAAGCTGCAGCGGGTGCAGGACGCCGGTGAACCACGGGAGGACCAGCAGCGCGACGACGAACCCGACCAGCGCTCCCTTCGCGGCGAACATGCGCGGCGGCAGCCACGGGAGCAGGATCGGGGTCAAGATGGCACCCGCCTTCACCGTCGCCAGTACGATGACCGCCGCAGGCAGGAGGGCGGCCAGCGAGTTCGCGACCGCGAACCCTCGGCCGACGA
This sequence comes from Coriobacteriia bacterium, assembly GCA_030651905.1. GTDB lineage: Bacteria > Actinomycetota > Coriobacteriia > Anaerosomatales > PALSA-660 > JANYAK01. The sequence goes on along the minus strand of JAUSBS010000071.1, from coordinate 3,443 downwards.
AGGCGGCGACCGCCGCTGCACTCAGCGTGATGAGCAGTGCGATCACGACGACCGCGGTCAGTTCCACCGGGACGAGCACGAGGCGGTCCTTGAGTGGGAAGCGGATGCGGCGCATCTCCGGTGTCGCGCGCATGCCCGCATCGAGGAATTCGGGGAGGGCCGCCGCCTGTACAGGGCCCCAGACGGCCCGGAAGCCGGTCCGCCGACGCACTTCGGCTGCTGAGACGCCCGGCGCGCCCAGCTGGGGCAAGACCAGGGTGCCATGCGAGACGATCTGCGCCAGCGCACTCGCGTCCACGCGCCGCACGACCTCTTCGGTCCCGAACGTGCCCTTGCCGGCGGCGCACCACACGTTCACGCCGCGCGTGTCCAAAGCGAGAAGCCACGCGTCGCGTCCGGCGAGATGGCGCCGCAATGCGTCGAACGAGAGCTTGTAGTTGGCCGTGACGAGCACCGGCGAGCGGTCGTCAGTTGTGCCGACGGCGTAGAGGCCGGGGTCGACGAGGAACGTGTAGCGCCCGATGCCCCAACGTACCCTGTAGCCGCCCACGCGGTCTCGCCATGTCAGCGAGGCCGGGACCACCGGAACCACCCCCGCCAGCGTGTCGACCGAGCCGGTCACGAACGGCTGGTCCAGTCGAGGACGCTCGGTGCTGCTGCCCGGCAGCGTGCGCGGTCCTCAACAGGGAGCCTCGCTGACGGGTTCGAGCGTGATCTGATCCGGCATCAGGGACTTCCGCCTCCGAATCGGGTGTCGGACGCGGCCATCCTAGCACGGTAGTTCGATGTATGTCGAACTAGCCAGCGGGCGCCGCTTCCGCGGTCTCATCGGGTGCGGGGCGCAGTGGGACGGTGAGCGTGAACACGGAGCCCACACCCGGGACGCTCGACACGGTGATCCCGCCGCCGATCAGGTCCGCGAGCCGCGTGGCGATCGTCAGGCCCAGCCCGGTGCCCTCGGGCTTCATGCCGTCGGCGCGAGGGACCTGGTGGAACTCTTCCATCACCCGGTCCAGCTCCTCCGGCGGGATCCCGAAGCCGGTGTCGCTCACCACCAGACTGACCTCCCCGGGCTGCGAATCATCCACGGAGACGCGAACGGAGCCCTTCACGGTGAACTTGACCGCGTTGCCCAGCAAGTTGAGCAGTATCTGCCGGATCTTGGCCTCGTCACTGACCAGTGTGATGGGGTGGTCGGGCAGCTCGGTCGTGAATTCGAGCTGACTCTGGCGGGCGAGCACACTCACCGGACCTGCGACCGACGCGACCATCTCGCCGACCTCGAACTCGGACAGCACGACGTCGGACGCGCCTGCCTCGATGCGCGAGAGGTCGAGGATCTCGGAGACAAGCGCGAGCAGGTGGTGCCCAGAGGTGTTGACCATCCGGAGCTGGGCCGTCTGCTCCTCGCTCAAGGGGCCCGCGAGCCCCTGCAGCATCACGGTCGAGAACCCGATGATGGAGTTCAGCGGGGTCCGCAACTCGTGGCTCATGCTGCGGAGGAACTGATCCTTCGCGCGGCTGGCCTCCTCAAGGTCGGCGATGGCCGCCTTGAGGTCCGCCGTTCGCTCGTCGATCACGTCCTCGAGCTGTTCGCGCTTCTCGTTCAGTTCCACGAGACTGCGCTCGCGTGCCTCGCGCACCCGGAGTGCCTCGATCCCTGTGCCGATACTTGTCGTCAGTTGGCCGATGAGTGCGAGTTCCTCTTCGCCGAAGCGGCCCGCCTCAGCGGTGTAGAGGTTGATGGTGCCGTACCGCGTACCTGCGACGTCGATCGGCAGAGCCGTGGAAGAGTACAGACCGTGGGCGATCGCGTTGTCGCGCCACGGTGCGAAGCGCGGATCCTTTGCGATGTCGCCGCAGACGAACGGCTTGCCGGTCCGGATGGCCGTGCCGGTCGGTCCGCCCCCTCGTTCGGAGTCGTCCCATGTGATGCTCAGGTCCCGCAGGTAGTCGACCGCCTCACCGCAACTGGCCGCGATGCGGACCGTGCGGGCGTCGTCGTGAAGCGCTTCGCCGACCCAGACGAGCCGGTAGCCGCCCGTCTCGCAGACCACTTTGCACGAGCCCGTGAGCAGCTCTTGCTCGGTGTCCGAATCGGCTATGGAGCGTCGCGCCTCACTGAGCATGGCGAGCGCCCTGTTCGCCCGGCCGAGGCGCGCCTCGCTTGCGGACAGCTCCGCGAACACGAGAGCCATGGGGCGCGACATGACCGTGCGCACTATGCCGGCGAGCAGGAAGAGGAAGCCCGCGAGCTGGGCGAGGTGTCCCAGTACGTTGAGCACGCCAGCGACGTCGGTGTAGAGCGTGAAGAAGAGCGCGGCGGCGATGAACGAGCCGATCGACCAGAGCGTGAGCGAGACCACGACGCGATCGGTCCTGTCGCGCCGGCGAAGCAGCAGCGCGCCGGCCCCGGCGAGTGTCGCTATGACGGCGTACTCGCTCCATATCTTGAACGGCGTCAGGCCGACGCCCGTGATGTATCCGGTCGGGAACACCCGCCACCAGACGATGGCGAGGATGGCCAGTGTCGCGGGAATCGTTATGAGTACGAAGGCGAGCTCGAACTTCGCCCGCCGACCCAGGAAGAAGGGTGCGGCGAGCATCGTCCCCGCAAGCACGTACCGGCTTGAGAGCCAGAACTGGGTCGCGGGGTTGGAGTCACCGGCCACGAAAGGCGGGACGAGCACGTTCATGCCTTTGTACACCAACAGGTGGAGTAGGAGGATGGCCGCCAGGGCGGGCATGCCCGCGCCCAGGACGGTGAGGAAGCCGTTGGTAGCCATGCGCCTGGCGGACCACGCCGCGAGAAAGATCACGACGGCGGTCACGATGGAGAAGATCTCAGCGGCGGAGTGGAAGACCAGGTAGTTCCAGCGGCTCAGAAGCCAGATCCCGGTCACGACAGCAAGGATCAGTACGGCCCAGCCCGACGTGCGCAGGATGCGGGGCACGCGGTCGGACACCATGGTCACGCCGGGCGAATCCACTCGCGCACTCCCGTTCGAGAGGTCAGCGTCTGCGACATGTGGCCTGTGCACAGGCTTAATCCTACCCATGCGGTGCGCAACGGTCGCGAGGAATCGACGAGCGGGCTCCAGTGCGGCTACTCCACCCTGAGCGGCTCGGTGTGCTCGGGCCACCAGATGCCTCCCGCAGGGGTGAGCTTCGCGCTCATGTATTTGATGCGCCCGACCGCGTTGAGCACGGTTGGTAGCACGTCCCGTCCCTCCAGATGCCCGAGGCTCCCTGCCGCGCATGAGCGCTCGTCGAACGCCGCCACACCGTCGGCGTACGTGGACGGCCCGAGCATCGCGAAGGGCACCGCGTCGCCCGAGTGCACCAGCTCGGTGCCGCTCGGGGTACCGTGGTCGCCGGTCACGATGACGAGATTGCCGGGTGCGACGAGGCCCTCGTCCCACAGCGCTGGGATCGCCCGGTCG
>JAUSBS010000062.1 GCA_030651905.1 Coriobacteriia bacterium | reverse complement strand
ACCGACCGGGTCCGCATGGTCGATCGCTCCCACCATGGAGGCTGCCCTCGCGACCGCGAGCGCTCAGGCGTGCCCGGGCGATGTGGTGCTCCTGTCGCCGGCCTGTGCCTCGTTCGACGAGTTCCGTTCGTACGAGCATCGCGGGTCGACGTTCAAGGCACTCGTGAGCGTTCTTGGCGCCGTAGCCAACGGGAGCCTGACCGACAGCGCGCAAGGGTCGGAAGAGCGATGAGCGCCGCTGCGAAGCCGAGTCCCGTGGCACGCTACGTTCTCATGGGAGCGACCGTGCTGCTCGTTTTGGGCGGGTTGGTCATGGTCTACTCGGCATCGTCGGCCGCCGACTTCGCTCGCTATGGCGACAGCGCGTATCACCTGAAGAAGCAGTTCGTCTTCATCGCCGTGGGAGCGCTGGCGCTTGTACTGTGTTTGCGCAGTCCGTACGAGAAGTGGCGCACGTGGGGGTGGTGGGTTCTGGCGGCGTCCGACATCGGGCTCGTCGCGGTCCTCGTCATCGGCTACGCGAGTCACGGGGCGAAGAGCTGGATCGATCTGGGCTACTCCTCGATCCAGCCGTCGGAGTTCGCCAAGCTCGGCGTCATCGTCGCGCTCGCCGCGGTGTTCGCCGACCGACAGCGTCATCCGCGGCCTATCAGGGAGGATCTGCGGACTCTCGCGCTCATCGTCGTTCCGGTCGTCGTGCTCATCATGATGCAGCCCGACATGGGCACGACGATGTCCATCCTCATCCCGGTCGTGCTGCTCGCTGTCGTGGCGGGGCTCGAGTGGAGATACCTTCTGATGGCAGCGGCGGGTCTCGGGGTGGCGGCGCCGCTCATGGCGCTGGTGAAATCCTACCGGTGGGACCGCGTGACCACGTTCCTCGATCCCTGGACGGATCCTCTCGGTCGCGGCTATCAGACGATCCAGTCGCTGCTCGCGTTCGGGTCCGGAGGCGTTCTCGGCCTGGGCCTCGGGCTATCCAGACAGAAGTTCTTCTATCTGCCGGAGGCGCAGTCCGACTTCATCTTCGCGATCATCGGTGAGGAGCTCGGTCTCATCGGAACGCTCTCGGTCGTTGCTGCGTTCGCGGCGATAGCGTGGGCGGGGCTGCGGATCGCCGCCTCGGTGAAGGACCCGTTCGGTCGTCTCCTTGCATCAGGTCTCACGATCACGATCGTCGTGCAGGCGATCATGAACATGGCGGCCACGACGAACCTGATGCCCGTGACCGGTATCCCGCTGCCGCTGGTTAGTTACGGTGGGTCATCGATGTTGTTCACAATGGCGTGTGTCGGACTTATCCTGTCGGTGGCCCGACAGGGCAGGGGGCGGGCCGCTGCGTCGGGGCGCTCCACCGGCGGTTCGGACGAGGAGAGCGACAGTGCGGGTACTGGTGAGCGGGGGCGGAACGGCAGGCCACGTCTATCCGTCGTTGACGGTGGCCGAGCACCTGCGGGACGAAGAGCACTGTGACGTCGCCTACGTAGGCGCACCTGACAGCCTGGAAGAGCGCCTTGCGGGCGAGGCCGGCATGGAGTTCCACGCGGTGCCGGCGAAAGGATTCGACCGGGGCGCGCCACTCTCACTGGTCTCGGCGGCGCTGACGACCGTCCTGTCGCTGCCGACATGCCTCGGCGTGTTGCGCCGCACCAGGCCGGAGGTCGTCATCGGCTTCGGTGGCTACGTGTCGCTGCCGCTCGGTCTTGCAGCGGCGATGGCCGGGATCCCTCTGGTGCTGCACGAGCAGAACGCCGTTCCGGGTATGACGAACAAACTGCTCTCACGGTGGGCGCGGACCGTCTGCGTCACCTACGCGACCTCGGTCGATCGACTGGCTCACCCGTCTCGCGCCTTTGTGACAGGCAATCCCGTCCGGTCCGCGGTCGCACGCGCGGATCGGGCAGCCGGGCGCAAGGTGCTCAAGCTCCGTAAGGCCGACCTCGTCCTCCTTGTCTTCGGCGGCAGCAGAGGTGCCCGGCATCTCAACACCGCGATGCTGAGCCTCTACAAGAGATTGAAGGATATCCCGAAGCTCAGGATCATCCATGTCGCTGGCCCCGCAGAGATCGAGTCGGTCTCCGAGTCCCTCAAGGCCCTCGCCCCCGAGGCGGACGGCTTCTGGCGCGCTCTCGGCTACATAGAGGCGATGGGCGACGCGCTCGCAGCGGCAGACCTCGTCGTCTGCCGAGCGGGTGCGACCACGCTGGCCGAACTCGCGGCGCTGGGCCGCCCGTCCGTGCTCGTGCCCTACCCGTATGCCACGGACGACCATCAGGCGCTCAACGCCACGGCGCTGGTGGCGGCCGGCGCCGCATCGACGATCCCCGACGTGGAGCTGGACACGCAGGCGTTCGGAGACGAGATCGTTCGACTACTGACGGACTCGAAGACGCGTGCCGACATGGCTGCGTCAGCGCACGCACTGGCACGACCGATGGCAGCGCACGCTGTGGCCGAGGCGGCCATCGAGGCGGCAGTGGAGCGTCGGCGGATACTCGGCGTGCCCGCGAAGGACGCCTTGTGACCGGCGTGTACGCCCACTTCATCGGCGTCGGCGGGGCCGGGATGAGCGGGCTCGCCAAGGTCTTGGCTGATCGCGGCGTCGCGGTCAGCGGTTCGGACCTGCGGCTGTCCCGCTATGCCGCCGCCCTCCGTGATGCAGGCATCCTGATCCATGTCGGACATGACGCCGGGAACCTGGGTGACCCCGAGATCGTCGTGATCTCGTCCGCGATCCCCGAGTCGAATCCCGAGCTCGCGGAGGCGCGTCGGCGCGGCATCCCGGTGTGGCAGCGCGCGCGCATGCTGGCCGAGCTGGCCGGGGACAGGCGCACTGTCGCCGTCGCGGGCACGCACGGCAAGACCTCCACGAGCTCGATGGCCGCCGCGGCGCTGTCGGCGATGGGGCTCGATCCCACGTTCCTCATCGGCGGGGAGCTCAACGATGTCGGCAGCAACGCGCGCTGCGGCGAGGGTGACCTCTATGTCGTCGAAGCCGACGAGTCCGACGGATCGTTCCTGAACCTCGCACCGCATGTCGCTATCGTCACCAACGTGGAAGCCGACCACCTGGACCACTACGGGACCTTCAGTGCGGTCGTCGACGCGTTCAGGTCGTTCATCGCCCAGGTCGATCCGGCGGGCGTGGCCGTGCTGTGCGCTGATGACGCGACCCTGATGGGTCTCGCCTCCGCGTGCCCGGGACGTGTCGTCACGTATGGCCGCTCTTCCAGCGCGGATGTTCGGTGTGAAGCGATCGCGTCGCACGAGGGCGGTATCCGGCTCGACGTCGTGTTCCCGGACGGACGGCGTGTCACCGCGACGGTGGCCGTACCCGGCGAGCACATGGCGCTCAACGCCACCGGCGTGCTCGCTGCACTGTGGGCCCTCGGGCTCGATCCGGAGGCCGCCGCGCGCGGGCTGGACTCCTTCGCCGGCGTGAAGCGCCGGTTCGAGAAGGTGGGAGAGGTGGCCGGCATCACCGTGGTCGACGACTACGCGCACCATCCCACAGAGGTCCGCGCGACGCTGAAGGGCGCTCGCGGCGCCGGTTTCGGTCGCGTATGGGTCGTCTTCCAGCCGCATCGATACACCCGCACCGCGGCCCTGCGCACGGAGTTCGGCGAATCGTTCTCCGACGCCGATCGTCTCGTACTCATGGATGTGTACAGCGCAGGCGAGGCGCCCGTCCCGGGCGTGTCGGGAAAGACGGTGCTTGACGCCGTCTTGCACTCGGCTCCCCGCACGCAAGCGGCATACTTCCCGCATCGGGCCGATGTGGCCGGCTACGTGGCCGATCGCGTCCGGCCGGGGGACCTTGTGATGACCATGGGTGCGGGCGATGTCACGACGATGGGTGCAGAGATCGTCCGCGCGCTGGACGAGCGCGGATCGGTCAAGGGCCCGGCACAGCCTTCAGGTGGTGGATCGTGCCTCTGACGGAGGCTCTCGCTCGATTGAAGTCCACCATCGCCGGCGATGTGCGTGCGGCCGAGCCGATGGCGCGACACACCACGTACCGGGTGGGCGGCCCTGCCGCCATCCACGTGCAGCTGGACACGGTCGCGGACGTCACGACGGCGCTCGCCGTGCTGGGCGAGGAGGGCGTGCCCTGGACGGTCGTCGGCAAGGGGAGCAACCTGCTTGTCTCGGACTCCGGCTATGAGGGCGCGGTCCTCGTGCTCGGCCGCGAGTTCAAGCGTCACACAGTCGACGACGGGCTGCTCAAGGCGGGCGCGGCGACCGTGCTCGGCGTGCTCGTCCAAGAGGGGTTCCACCACGGGCTGACCGGTCTTTCGTGGGCGGTCGGGATCCCGGGAACGCTCGGCGGTGCGCTCGCGATGAACGCCGGCACGCGCAACGGCTCGATCGGCGAGACGGTGGACACGGTCACGTTGCTGGTCCCCGGCGAGGGCTTGACCCTCGTTCGCGGTCGTGACGTAGGGTGGGCCTATCGCACGAGCGGTCTGTCAGGACGAGGTATCATCCTCGAAGCGGTACTCAGGGTCGGCGAGGGCGATGCCGTCCGGATCCGCGCCGAGATGGAACGCTATCTCAAGGAGCGCAAGGCAGCTCAGCCGCTCGGGATGCCGAGTGCCGGCAGCGTCTTCGTCAACCCCGAAGGACTCTCTGCCGGACGCCTGATCGAATCGGCTGGCTGTAAGGGTATGCGGCTCGGCGGGGCGCAGGTGTCCCAGGTGCACGCGAACTTCATAGTCAACGCGGGCGGTGCGACGGCGAGAGACATCGTCGGTCTCATCCGCAAGGTCCAGATGACAGTCAGGGACACACATGGCGTCGAACTCAGGCCGGAGATCCGGTTCCTCGGGCGATTCGACGAGGCATAGCGGCGAGGGTCGTCGCGAGTCGGTCTACATCGGCGGGCGCAACGCAGACCGCTCTCTCGAGGAGCTTCGTGCATCGACGGCGAAGGACGCTGCGCAGGAGCGCGGACGTACCGCGAATGGGAGCGCACGCGCGCGCAAGTCCGGGCCCCGCCCCGGGGTCGGCGAGCAGCGGCCGCGGACGCGCGCTGAGCGCGAGGCCCATGAGCGGCGTTCGGCGCGCGATGCCAAGCTCGTGACCCAGCGCCGCAAGGTCCAGGTGCGAGCGGCTGCCGTCGTTCTCGTCGTGCTCGGCGTCGTGGCGGGCTGCGGCGCGCTGTATCGCTCACCACTGTTCAAGGTGACGCGTGTTGAGGTCGTCGGCGCTGCCCATGTGGGCGCGGGGCGCATACGGACGCTCGCCGCGGTGCCCAGCGACGCCACGCTCATCCGGTTCCCGGCCGATGCGGTGGCCGGGCGCGTCGGGAAGGACCCCTGGGTGGCTTCCGTGACCGTGTCCAGACTGTTCCCCGACGGCATGCGCATCCGCGTGATCGAGCGTCAGCCGGTCGCCATGGTCGATGTCGGACAGACACTCATGTTGGTGGACTCGACCGGGATGGTCTTGGGGAAGCGCTCGGTCGAGCAGACATCGACGGCGATCGTCATCCGCGATGTCCCTGGGCTCGATCTGAAGGCCGGGCGACGCACCACATCCGAGCCGTTGCTCAACGCGATCGCGGTCGTGGGGTCACTATCCGACGCGCTGCGTGCGAGGATCGGCTCGGTGTCGGCCCCGACCATCGACGCCACCACGCTGTACACGCGGGATCGGATCGAGATCGTGTTCGGCGAGGTGGCGGGAGCGAGCACGAAGGACGCGCTCATCCAGCGTATCCTCGACGAGCATCGTGGTAAGGTCGTTTCCATCGACGTCCGGACCATCGACCGTCCGACGTGGCGAGGTCTGACCAAGTAGGGTCCGTCTCCACAAGGAGGGTCTGTGGCACGCACATCCGCGCTGATAGACCGCGTCATCCATCTCGCGCTCGTGATCACGATCCTCGGTGCCGGGGCTCTTCTCCCGAGCACAGCCGATGCCGCAGAGGCCGTCGGTCCTCCGACCCTGGTCAGCCCGGCCGAGTCCTTCGTAGCCCATCGCGCCGATGTGCGCGTCACTCCGGGATCGTCCACCACGAGCATGACGGTGCTGCTGAACGGTGCGCCTGTCGGTTCGCTGGCGTGCACGACGGGTGTGACACTGTCCTTCGGACGCGTGGCCGTGCCGGCGGGACGGAGCACGCTGACAGTGGTCTCCTCGGATCCCCTCGGTGGCACGCGCACCTTCGACTACGCGCTGCGCCGGGTCGAGTACTCGTGGCCGACGTGCATCATCATCGATAAGAGCGACTTCAGGCTCTACTGGATACGCGACGACGTGCTGGTGAAGTCGTACGCGATCGCACACGGCAAGCGGCGCACCCCGACGCCTGCGGCGCTGTGGATCGTCGGGCGCAAGGAACGCACGCCGCCCCGCAGCGTCTACGGTCCGAGGAAGCTGCGCCTGTTCCGCCGGGTCTACGCCGGACGGCGCCGAGGATACCGCTACAAGTACACGCGATACGCCGTGCACGGGACCAACCAGCCCTGGGTCATCGGGACTCTTGCGTCGCACGGATGCATCAGGCTGACGAACGCCAGCATCCTCGATCTATGGCCGCGGGTCCCTGCCGGCACGATCGTTCAGACCCGACAGTAGGGTCTGGCGAAGGCGCCCCGGAGCGGGGAGTACCGGCAGCGGGCACGGGCGCGGAAAACCGGGGGTTGCATTCAGCGTAACCTTTATGCGAAGATTCAGTGTTCGTCGCGTACTCTAACCCTAAAGTCTAACCTTATACTCGCGTTGAAGCAGTTGGCGGGGGAGGAGATCTGATGCTCGAGACCGGTGCGAACTACCTGGCAGTGATCAAGGTCGTCGGTGTGGGCGGGGGCGGCAGCAACGCCGTGAACCGCATGGTCGAAGCCGGCGTGAAGGGTGTGGAGTTCATCGCTGTGAACACCGACGCCCAGGCGCTGCTGATGTCGGATGCGGACTACAAGGTGCATATCGGCGTGCAGCTGACGAAGGGCCTCGGCGCAGGCGCCGACCCGGATGTCGGTCTACAGGCAGCCGAAGAGAGCCGCGCCGAGATCAAGGAGGCGCTGCAGGGCGCCGACATGGTGTTCATCACGGCAGGTGAGGGCGGCGGTACCGGTACCGGTGCAGCGCCCGTCATCGCGCAGATCGCCAAGGAGGAGATCGGTGCCCTGACCGTCGGCGTCGTGACGCGGCCGTTCGCGTTCGAGGGACGCAAGCGCGCGCTTCAGGCGGACGACGGCATCAAGCGTCTTCGCGAGTTCGTGGATACGCTCATCGTCATCCCGAACGACCGTCTCCTGCAGGTCGCCGAGAAGAAGACGTCGATCCTTGACGCGTTCCGGATCGCCGACGACGTGCTGCGTCAGGGCACCCAGGGCATCACGGATCTAATCACGGTGCCGGGGCTCATCAACCTGGACTTCGCGGACGTGCGCACCATCATGCAGGACGCGGGATCCGCGCTCATGGGAATCGGACTCGCCAGTGGCGACAACCGTGCGCACGACGCGGCGAAGGCCGCCATCTCGAGCCCGCTGCTCGAAAGCAGCATCGAGGGCGCTCAGGGCGTCCTGCTCTCCATCGCGGGAGGTAGCGACCTCGGGTTGTTCGAGGTCAACGAAGCCGCTGAGGTCGTAGCAGCAGCAGCGCATCCCGACGCCAACATCATCTTCGGCGCCGTCATCGACGATTCGATGATGGACCAGATCCGAGTCACGGTCATCGCGACAGGCTTCGAGGGTCGTCGCAAGCAGAGCTCGCTCCAGCTCGAGCAAGACGAGCAGGACCTGCCGACCGCGGCGGGCGTGCCGACGTTCGAGCCGATCCGCGACGACGAACTCGATATCCCCGCCTTCCTGAAGCGCAGGGGATAAGGGACCCACCAACGAAGGCCGCCTGTCACGGGCGGCCTTCGTGTTTCACAGAGCGGACGGTCGACCGGGGAGGCACGTGATTCCCGGCGTATCGGAGCAGTGCGGTGACGAGGAAGGGGCCTCGTCACC
>JAUSBS010000057.1 GCA_030651905.1 Coriobacteriia bacterium | reverse complement strand
TCGATGACAGCGCCTCCCACCCGGCGGGCGAGGCGGCAGAGACGGCCTTGCGCATGGCGTGCCACGCCTTCGGGTGAGGCAGTCGCTCCTTCTTCTCGGCCGATGTGTCATCCGCGTCCGCCCTGCCGTAGCGCACGCCTACGAATCTGGCATCCTGCGGGAGTCCGCAGAGGGTGCGGAGTTCGGCCAGGGTGAGCGGCGTGACCCTTTCGAAGACCTTGTCCACGACGACGCAGCGCTGGTCGTCAGTCAGGTTGTGGCGTGTGCCGCCACCGCTCAGCGTATATCGGACGTTGTGTAGCTTGTCCATGATGCGGAACCGCTCGAAGGTCGGGCAGGCGAGCGGGATGCGACGATTGACCTTGTCGATGCTGCACAGGCCGACGGTCTCCAGGAGCGCGTCGCCTTCCTTGATGGGAGCCTGCCACGACAGGATGCCGATGTACTCTGCCTCGATGCTTGCCGTGGCGTGCGGGTTGTCGTACCCCCGCTGCGCGGCGAACAGGTTCGCGATCTCCTCGAGCAGCAGGTCACGGGAGACAACGCCCTTGTAGTCCCCCTTGTTGCGTTGGGCCTGAGCGAAGCGTTCGTCCCGCCACAGCATCTCGCCGACGGTTCGATAACCCCTCTCCCTCATCAGCGACGCGTTGGCCGCGATCGCCTCCTTGACGACACCTTCATCGTCGTCCTTTACGGAGTCATCCAACTTCATCGAACGATAGCCGCGCCGCTTGCAGAGTTGGCTCAGAACGCGCGCCCACTCGTCGGACGCGAGCCTTCGGTCGAGTCCGACGACGCGCAGTTCGTAGGGGGACTTCGAGCTGCGATCAAGAACGAATGCGGCCTCGAGCGCCTCCGGCGTCAGCATGCCGCTGCTGACGATCAGCTCTCGCAGTCGTGCCATGCGGATCCTGCGACGTCGAAGGCGGCGCCGCGCGGAGCGGGCCAGTCGACGCGGAAGCGCGAGCGAGGCGCCGGTCTTCGGGTCCTCTGCCTTTGGGAACGTGCGCACCCCGGCACCGAGGATCCCCTTTTCCGCGTCATCGATGGCGCACCAGCCGACCGACGCGATGCCGATGTCGAGCCCAACGTGCAATCCCATGTCAGCCCCCCGACCGAGCCCCCACGTGCCGCGCACGCTCGATTATGCGGCAGGCATCTGACATCAGCCACGATGGGGTCCCGTCGACCACAAAAAGGACGCCCCGACGACAGTAGTCGCCGGGGCGGTGCCTTACGCTTTCGCTTATCCTAGCAAGCCCGCCACACTCCGCAATGCTACGAGAAACCGGGAAAGCCAAGCGCATGCGGAGTATAGCATTCTCGGTCTGACACGCTCCAAGCCGTCCCGAGCGGGTCGCCCGAGTCTAGGTCTCGCGGTGCACCTCGCAGCGGGGATGGACCATGCGCGCGATATAGCAGATGGCGTATATATAGCATACGCGGTATACTCGCTGGATGAAGCGATTCACGGACATCGGACCTGCCCTCACCGCTACTCGGCGATCGCGTGGCATGACTCAGGGCGATCTCGGCACGCGCGTCGGCGTCTCCCAGCCCCAGATAGCGCGATGGGAGGCGACCGAGTACCGCAATACGTCGCTCGGGCGGGTGAGCGCGGTCGCCGAAGCGCTGGGTGTCAGTCCGCAGGCGCAGGACCTCCCGGTCGCCGCGGAGGCGCCTGCCGTCTACGCGACCAGGCTTCCCGGGGCGGACGCAGAGGCTCTCCGCGCCTTGGCTCGTATCGGGGCGCCGCCCGGGGCGATCGCCGCGTTCGCGCGTTCCCACAGGATCGAGCGCCTCGAGCTGTTCGGATCGGTGCTTCGGCCGGACTTCGGGCCAGAGAGCGATGTCGACCTGCTGGTCACCTACGAGCGAGACGGCACTCCTTCGCTCTTTGGGCTGGCCGACCACGAGGCCGAACTCGGCGCGATCTTCAGGCGAGCGGTCGACCTGGTTTCGAGGTGCGGTATCGAGAGAAGCGACAATCCCCTGCGAAAGCGCGAGATACTCGACGCCTCGAGGGTGCTGTATGCGCGACCCTGACGCATCGCTGCTGGACATCGTCACGTACGCCGGTCGCATCTCCCGCTATGTCGGCGGGCGGACGCGCGACGAGTTCCTCTCCGATGTCGGCCTCCAAGACCAAGTGATTCGATGTCTCAGCGTCATCGGAGAAGCTGCCAAGCGAACTCCTGCCGGCAGGCGTGACCACTTTCCGGCGGTGCCATGGGCGCAGATGATCGGGATGCGCAACCGGCTCTCGCATGAGTACGACGGGATCGACCTGGAAGCGGTGTGGCTGACGGCGACGGTGGACGTGCCGGCGATCGCTCGGCTTTTGGGACCGGGAACGGATCGGCGTCGTCCCGTACGCTGAGACGCCCGCGTCTACAGCCCTCGGTATACGTCGCGGCGCGGACCGATCCTAACGACGAGGATCACAAGGTGGTCGTCCTCGATCATGTAGACCACTCGGTAGATCCCGACGCGGATCCGCCACGCGCCGGACGGCCCGGGTAGCCGCTTGACGCCGGCCGGACGGGGATCATCCCTGAGGGCCTGGATCGCCGGCGCGACTCGCGCCTTCATCTCCTGTGGCAGCTTCGCGAACTGCCGGTACGCGGCGTTCGAGAAGTCGACCTGGTACGTCGGCATCGTTCCTACAGCCCGAACTCGGTCTTGATGTCTTCCCACGAGACGCGATCCTCGCGGGCCTCGAGCAGCGCGGCCTCACAATCGGCGATGTCCTGCTCGTCCTCCCACTTGTCCATCAACGCGTCGAGCAGCCGCAGATCGTCGATCGAGATGACCGCCGCCACATCGGTGTCGTGCCGGGAGATGACGACGCGCTCGCGGGCGATCGAGACACGGTTGATGATCCCAGCGAGGTCTCGACGGGCCTCCGCCACACTCACTCTGGTCATGATGTACCTCCGGTACAGGGTGTACATAAAGTACATCGTGTCACCCCCGCCGTCCAGACGGCGCCGCGCCCGACCGCGCGCTCGCGTCCTCGTGCGCTATACTCGATTCCGCGCCTGCGTCCGCGGCGCGACTCCCTACCGACCCCGACCGCGCTCCGCGCTTCCGCGGCGCCCTCGAAGGGACCTCACACGATGCGCACCATAGGCGTCGGCCTCATCGGCCTCGGTACCGTCGGCAGCGGCGTGGTGGAGATCTTCCGCCGCCACCGCGAGGACTTCGCGCGGCGCGCGGGGGTCGACATCGACTTGGTCCGCTTCGCCGACCGCGACCCCGCGCGCGCGATTGCGCTCGGGCTCCCGGCCGAGCGCTGCACGGCCGAAGCATCAGATGTCATCGCCGACCCGGCTGTCGACATCGTCATCGAGCTCATCGGCGGCATCGGGGTGGCCCGCACGGTCGTCCTGGACGCACTTAAGGCCGGCAAGAGCGTCGTCACGGCCAACAAGGCGCTCATGGCCGCGCACGGCCAGGAGGTCATGGAGGCCGCTGCGGCCGCCCGCGTCGACATCATGTTCGAGGCGGCCGTCGGCGGCGGGATCCCCATCATCTCGCCGCTGAAGCACTGCCTCGTCGGCAACGCGATCCTGTCGGTGATGGGCATCGTCAACGGCACGACGAACTACATCCTCACGCGCATGACCGAGGACGGCGCCGACTACCCCTCGGCGCTGGCCGAGGCGCAGACACGC
>JAUSBS010000074.1 GCA_030651905.1 Coriobacteriia bacterium | reverse complement strand
GGTCCTGGTGGGCTCCGCGGTCTTCAAAACCGTCGTGGGGGGTGAAGAGCCTCCTGGGTGTGTTCGATTCGCACGCGCCTCCGCCATCGAACGCGAGAGCAGCGACCCCCGGCTGACGTCGGGGGTCGCTGCCGTTCGGGGGGGCCGAGGGCACCGGCGTTGATGCGCCGCGGCAGTGGGCCAGCACTCGCGACCAGGGGCGCCATACGGGCCTCAAGCTGCCCCGCCCGCCCGACTCCCGTCTGATCCACTACGAACGCGCGAGCACTGACGGACCCGAGACAAGGCCCCACTTTGCGGCGAACGACAGGCGTTTGATCTCGCGCTGGACACCCAAGGTTCTGCAGGGCATTGGCTCGCCGGAGGCGCAGGGGAAGAGCTGCGTCTAGTTGCTCTGCCGAGCCTGATCAGGCGGACCCGCTGGTGAGGCGCTGCTGCTCAGGCCGTAGGCGCGCTCCCACAGGCCGATGTTCCTATCGACGGTGCGCGCCTGCGCGAAGAGTCGCGCCTGACGCCCCATCTCCGAGCGCAGTTCGTGATCCTCAATCAGACGTCGCAGGTACTTGAGCCAGTCCTTCGGGTTCCGGGCGAGGAAGCCGTTGATGCCGTGTTCCACGCTGTGCTCGTAGGGTTCGACTTTCGAAGCGACAGAGGGGATGCCCATCATCGCGTACTCAAGGAACTTGAGATCGCTCTTGCAGCGATTGAAGCGACCGTCGACGAGCGGGATCATGCCGATGTCGAACTGCTTGAGCGTGGAGGCGTACTGTTCGAGCCCTACCGGCTGGATCGACCGCAGTCTCTCGTGTGGGCGGAACGGGACGTCGTTCATCCCTGCGGTCGCCACCTCGATCCCGGGGTACGCCCCAAGGATGGTCTCGACCGTGCCCGTAAGGATACTGAGATCTTGTGCGTGCGACCCGCTGCCCGCCCAGCCGACAGCGAGGGGCTCGTGTTCCCGGCGCCCTGCGAGGTCCATGGGCCAGTTCCCGGGCGGCAGCATGTTCTGGATGATGGTCACGTTCCGGTTCATCGGGCTGATGAGCGGTACGAGCGGCGGCGTGGATACGGTGACGAGTTCCGCCGTGCGGATACACTCCTCCAGGATCCGGAGCCTGTCCGTCTCGGCCCACAGGCGATGCGCTGGGTTCGAAGGATGGATGCTCCACAGGTCATCGTCCAGATCCACGACGGTCATCTTGCCTGCCACCCGTGCGCGCCGCAGAGCCTCTACGGCGGGCCTCCGGGAGGGCCGCTGGAACACAACCACGTCGCATGCGTCGAACAACTCCGGGTTCGGCTGTTCCACCATCACGACCTCATGGCCGCGGCGCATCAGTTCCAGGCCGGGAGTATGGCAGCGGTACCAGGCGCATGCCCAACCATCCTCAACCACGAAGAGGATCCTTGCGGGCCGCGTCGTCTGACTCGTCGATCCGGACGTCATGGAGGCTCCCTGCGCCGTCAAAGGTGTGACCAAGAATCCCGCGTCGGGCTGTCCGTGTCCATAGGCCTGTCCGGCTCCTCGGGCCAGCGAACAGGCGAGTTGAGTTCGCGTTGAATCTGAGGCAACCCTCACGGGGGCGCGCACGGGACGGGTGTATACTTCCGCTCGTCCCCGCACCGGACGTCGCGCGATGGCACGGCGATGGCTGGGACACCTGGCATGACGAACCGGGAAGCTCATAAGGGTAGGGTGTTGCTCATGCTCCGGGACGGTCGCCGCTTCAAGATACTCATGGCGATTCCCATCACGCTGGTGATGCTCGTCGCGATGGCGGCGATCGCATCCGCGACGCTCACCTCGACTTGGACCAAGTCGTACCAGGGGCCGGTCGACTACACCATCACGGATCCAGTGTCGACGGACACGACCCGCGTGGCGGTCATCTCGTCCTTCTACTCTGTCTCCGCGCTCGACGCCACCAACTCATGGGCGGTCGGCTCCGCACAGGAGCAGCTGTACATGCGCTATCCCGGCGACGAGACCGCACTCGATCCCGACCCCGCCGCGCTTGGGCCGCGCCTCCCACTGATCGGCGTCACATCGAACGGTTCCGACTGGTCGGTCGTCACGCTTCCGGGATTCTCTGGAGCCCTGCTCGGCGTGGATGCGGTCGATTCCACGCATGTGTGGGCCGTCGGCGAGGCTGGACTCATCCTGAAGTGGAACGGCACCTCATGGGCACGGTCGGCGGCCGGCGTGACCGCCTCGAATCTCAGGGCAGTCTCGTTCGCTGACGTCGACAACGGGTGGGCCGTGGGCGACGGCGGCACCATTCTGCGCACGACCGACTCCGGCGTCACGTGGACGAAGCCGGCGAGCGGCACGACTCTCAACCTCAACAGCGTTTCCGCGCCCACCACCAGCACGGTGCTCGCGGTGGGCGCGGGCGGCGTCGCCTGCAGATGGAACGGATCGTCATGGTCTGTCCAGAACCCGAGCTCGTATGAGCTGCGGGGTGTGACAGCTCTTGACGCGACACATGCTTGGGCGGTGGGAGAACAGAACACGTTCCTCACGTGGAATGGCAGTGCGTGGACGGCCCGCGCGGTGCCGCCGTTCGGGGCGTGGTCGGCGTCGGACATGAAGCCCCTTGCGGTCGACTTCACGAGCGTTCTCGACGGCATCGCCGTGGGGGAGTCCTCGTTCGTTTGGCGCACCAGCGACGGTGGCGTGACCTGGGAGCCCTCGCAGCTTCCCGATGACATCGCGGGTAGCGGCAACGTGTTTCTACGTAGCGTCGCTCGAGCGCCCGGCGCCCCGCTGGGTGCGTGGGTCGTGGGAAGCGGCCTGGCGATGGCAGTGGCACCGGACGCCTACATCTATCGCGGCGTGCTGTCCGCACCACCGATCGGCGCGCTGACCGGCACCGTCTCCGGCGGCGGAGCTTCGCTGGCCGGCGTCAGCGTCAAGGTCGGCTCACTGACCGCAACGCTGACAGCGTCCAACGGCTCCTACACGGTCGAAGACATACTCCCTGGCACCTATTCGGTCGTCTATTCGAAGTCCGGCTACACCACGCAGACGGTGTCCACCGTCATCCCGGGCAGCACGCTGACCCAGAACGTGACGCTCGTCGCGGAGCCCCTGACCTACACGCTCAAGTACGCTGCCGGTGCCAACGGCACGATCTCGAGCGGCAGCACGTCCCAGATCGTCGACTACAACGGTTCCGGCAGCGCTGTCACCGCAGCCCCCGCGACCGGCTACCGCTTCACGGGCTGGTCCGATGGCAAGACCGCCAACCCGCGCACCGACACCAACGTGGTCGCCAACGTCGATGTCACGGCCGAGTTCGCGCCCCTGACCTACACCATCACCGCGTCCGCTGACGCCTACGGCTCCATCTCACCGCCCGGTGCCTCCACGGTAGCCTCCGGCACCAGCCTGGCTCTCACGATCACGCCAGTCGCCGGCTACCAGGTCGCGTACGTGCTCGTGGACGGCGGCTCCGTGGGCGCCGTGACGTCCTACACGTTCACGAACGTCACGGCCGACCACACCATCTCGGCTGTCTTCAGTCAGATCCCGCCGTCGAGCAGCGGCACACCGTCGACACCTTCGACGCCGACTCTCGTGAGGCACGCCAGGAACTTCAGCACGTTCGGCTACATCATCAGGCACCCGTCCGGGAGCGCTCCCGTCACGCTGTACTTCTACCGCTATCAGTCCCGGCGCTGGGTGCTCAAGAAGTCGATCACCGCCAAGGTCTCCAACTGGTCGACCTTCTCGCGCTACTCGAAGACCACCTCGGTGCCGACCTCGGGCCGCTGGCGCGTGCGGGCACGGCACAAGGTCGGGTCGCGTTACCGCTACAGCCCGTACGCGTACTTCAACGCGAACTAGGGGCAGCGTCGGATCCCCGTCTGCATGCTCGGGGTCTGACGGCGACGCGTCCGGGTGACGACGGTCCGCACGAGGTCTTCGCTGGTGTCGACCTCGAAGTGGACGCGGGAACGCTGACCGACATCGTCGGCCCTTCCGGTTCCGGCAAGACGACGCTACTGCTCGCACTTGCGCGCCTGCTCGGAGACGTCTCGGGTGAACTCACACTCGACGGCGCGGACGCGTCCGGGCTCGACCCGCGGGTATGGCGCACGCGAGTCGCCTACCTGCCACAGCGTGCGAGCCTTGTCTCCGGGACGGTGGGCGACAATCTCACACTCCCGTGGCTGCTCAAGGTCCGCGCCGGACAGTCACCGCCCGCGATGGCGGACCTGCGCCAGGCGCTCGACGGCGTCGGACTCGACGACATCGCGCTGGATCGCGACGTCTCGCGTCTCTCGGTCGGCCAGGCCGCGCGGATCGCACTGCTTCGCACCATCCTCACCGGCCCCGATGTCCTGCTGCTCGACGAGCCGGATGCCAGCCTCGACGATGCAAGCGCTGCGCAAGTCGCGCGAATGACAACGGACTTCGTCGACCGCGGGGGAGCGGTCGTCCGCGTCCGCCATGCCAGGACCGACGCGGGCGCCGATCGGCGCTACCGGCTCGACGACGGCCGTCTGACGGAGCTGACGGAGCGTGACTGAGGCCACCGGCGTCGTCGCGATCGGGTGGCCGCAACTCGCGCTCGCCTCCGGATTCATCATCGCCGTAGGTGCGATCACGCTGGTGCTGCATCTCGGTGTGGCGAAGGATCTCGCGATCGCCACGTTGCGCACGTACGCGCAACTCCTCGCGCTCGGGTTCGTCCTTCGCTGGGTGTTTCGGACGAACACGCCTCTACTGGTCGTCGCCATCCTGTGCGTGATGCTTCTCGCGGCCACGCGCATCGTGCTGAGGCGGTCGCCTGACGCGCCGCCGGGACTGTTCGGGTCGACCCTGCTGTCGATGGCGATCACCGGTATCACGATCACCTTCGTCGTGACGGGACTCGTCGTGGGCGTGGACCCGTGGTGGCGTGCGCAGTACGTCATCCCGATCGGGGGGATGATCATCGGCAACTCCATGAGCGGCATCGCGCTCGCGCTCGAGCGCGTGTTCGCCGACCTCGACTCCCGGTCGGACGAGGTGCTGGCGCTCACCGCGCTGGGAGCCACGCCGTGGGAGGCCGCGCGCGCGTCGGTACGCACGGCCTTGCGCGCGGGCCTCATCCCCGGCATCAACACGCTGGCGGCGGTGGGCATCGTCTTCATCCCGGGCATGATGGCGGGTCAGGTGCTCGCCGGTGTCGACCCCCTCGTCGCCGCGCCGTACCAGATCGTCGTGATGATGATGGTCGCCGCCGCGGACGTGCTCGGCTCGGTCTGTGCCGTGCTACTCTCGTACGGTCGCCGCTTCACCTCCGACGGCGTCTACCTCGAGAAAGGCCATCGGGCGTGACCGATCGGCGCTACTTCTGGATCCTGAACAACTTCCTGCATGACATGGCCACCGGGACCTGGGCCGCGTGCCTGCTCGTGGTGTGGCTGCTCTCCGGTCGGCAGGCCGGCATGCCGGGCCCCGCAGCCGTTGCGATCGCGGACTCCATGCGAGCCGTGTTCCTACTCGCGTTGGCGGCCCTGGCTGTCATCGGCGCGACCGGCGGCGTTCGACTGCGGTACTGGCGGCGTCAGTCCGCTGGTGAGCCGCTCGTCGAGAAACGACGCGCACTGCTCGTGAAGCATGGTCTCTTCGCGCTGATCTACGGCGGGGGAACGGTCTGGCTCTACAGTCTGGTACGCTAGCGCCCGCTAGGTCGGGCCGCGCCAACGAGTCGGGGACTGCGCATGACCGGGTTCGAGCTGTACTTGAAGCGGCACGGTAAGGCGTTCGAGCGCTACCTGGCGACGTTCTTCGATGACGGTTCCCACTCCGACATGACCCGCTACCTCTATGGGCCGCTGCGGACCTTCTCCGACAACGCCGGCAAGCGGCACCGTCCGCTGATCTGCCTGCTCGCGTGCGAGGCGGTCGGCGGCGACCCTGCGAAGGCGTGGCCGTCGGCGGCGGCGATCGAGCACTTCCACACCGCCGCGCTCATCCACGACGACATCGAGGACTCGTCCCTCACGCGCCGGGACGAGCCGTGCATGCACATCACCGAGGGACTGGGCCTCGCCGTCAACGCGGGCGACCTCGCTCTCGCGCTCGTCTGCGGCACCGTCGTCGATGACGAGGGCCTCGACGACGCTACGAAACTCCGCGTCCTCGCCGAGCTCGTCGGCATGACCACGCGGACCATCGAGGGACAGGCCCTCGACATCGGCTGGGCGCGTGACGACCGGTTCGACCTGTCCGTCGAGGACTACCTCGTCATGGCGAACCACAAGACCGCGTTCTACTCGGGCGGGGTCCCGCTCGCCGTCGGCGCGATCATCGGTCGGGGGACCGAGGAGCAGATCGAGACGCTGCGCCGGTTCGGGCAGGCCACGGGACTCGCGTTCCAGCTCCAGGACGACATCCTCAACCTCGTCGGAGCCAAGGAGTCGACCGGCAAGGACTTCCGCAGCGACATCGCGGAAGGGAAGCGCACGCTGGTGGCGATCCACGCGCTCGGCGCGTCTCCCCGCCGGGAGCGGCTTCTTGAGATCCTGTCCTCCCGCGCGAGCGATCCCGCCGTGTTCGCAGAGGCGGTCGCGATCATGGAGGAGGCCGGCTCGGTGGAGTACGCCCGCCGCTACGCGCACGACCTCGTGGTCGATGCGAAGGCGGAGCTCCAGAAGGCGCTCCCCAAGACGACCGCGCGCGGCCTGCTGTGCTCCATGGCGGACTTCTTCATCAAGCGCAGCAGCTAGGCCCGCCGGCGTTCACGAAATGGAAGGGGCCCGCGCAGTGATGATGTTCCGAGAGTCCGAGGCAGCGCATCGATGGTGCGTCGGGCGTGGCCTCGAGATCGGAGGCAGTGCTCACAACCCCTTCGGTCTCGATACGCTCGATGTGGATCTGACCGACTCGCTGGAGACGGTCTTCAAGCGCGCAGAGATCGAGACGTGCGGGACCGCCGTGCCGGTCGACATCGTCGCATCGGGGGACGATCTGCCGGTCGATGATGCGAGCCAGGACTTCGTGGTAAGCTCCCACGTCCTCGAGCACTTCTCGAACCCCGTCAAGGCGCTTCTCGAGTGGAACAGGGTGGTTCGACCCGGCGGGATCATCTTCATGATCGTTCCTCACAAGGAGCGGACCTTCGACGCGGAGCTTCCTCGAACCCCCCTAGCCCACCTCATCGGCGATTTCGAGTCCGACACTCGAGAGCCGCATGAGGAGAGTGGGCACGGGCACGACCACGTGTGGATAACGGAGGACATCGTCGAACTGGTGTCGTGGATGCGTACGCGGTTCGAACTCTCGTGGGAGATCGTCGAGGTCCAAGACACCGACGACAAGGTGGGGAACGGCTTCACGGTCGTTGTCCGCAAGGAGTAGGCGCGACACGCGGGTCTCCACGGCGGGCAGGTGCTCTCTTCGGGTATCTTCGTCGTGGTACGTCCCCGACACTCGAGGAGCCCGACATGCGCTCTGTCCCCGTCTCCGACGGCATCAGCTGGGTCGGCGCCATCGACTGGAACCTGCGCGACTTCCACGGCTACGAGACACCGCGCGGCACCACCTACAACGCGTACCTCGTCGTCGGCTCGGACAAGGTCGCGCTCATCGATACCGTGAAAGCGCCCTTCGTCGACGAGCTCCTGGAGCGCGTCTCGGACGTCGTCGATCCGAGCAAGGTCGATCTCATCGTCGTGAACCACGTCGAGCCGGATCACAACAGCGGCTTGCCCGCCGTCATGGCAGCGATGCCGAACGCGCGCGTGGTCGCGTCCGCGTCAGGCGTGAAGGGTGTGGCCGACTACCACGGCGGCCTCGTGGTCGAACCCGTGGGCGCCGACGAGGTCATCGATCTGGGTGGCAGGACGCTACGCTTCCTCCCGATGCCGATGGTGCACTGGCCCGACTCGATGTTCACCTACTGTCCCGAAGTCACGACCCTCATGCCGAACGACGCCTTCGGCCAGCATATGGCGTCTGCCGAGCGCTTCGCCGACGAGGTGGGAACGGACCTGGCCCTCGAAGAGCTCGGGATCTACTACGCGAACATCCTCATGGGACTGTCCACCGCGGTCGGCAAGTCGGTGGCGAAGATCGCCGAGGCCGGCTGGGCGCCGAGCGTCATCGCGCCGTCGCACGGCGTCATCTGGCGCGGCGATGCGCTCGCTGCCGCTCACGAGGCCTACGGCCGCTGGACGTCGAACACGCTGCGCGACAAGGTCGTCGTGGCCTACGGCACCATGTGGGGGAGTACCGACGCGCTCGCGCGGCGGATCGCCGACGGCGTGGCCTCCGAGGGCGTCGAAGTCTCGCTCCACGATCTCGCGGTCAGCCAGATCGCGACGATCACTCACGACCTGCTCGAGGCGAAAGGGCTGCTTCTCGGTTCCCCGACGCTGCACCGCGCGATGGTCTTCCGCGTCGCCGGGTATCTGCAGTGGCTCAGTGGACTCAAGCCCGCAGGCCGCCTCGGCGGGGCGTTCGGGAGCTACGGATGGAGCAGTGGCGCGGTCGAGCAGATCTCGGAGCGCATGACCGCGCTGGGCTTCACGATGGTGGGCGAGCCGTACAAGCAGAAGTACCGTCCGACCGAGGACGAGCTGGCCGCTGCCTTCGAATGGGGTCGTGAGTTCGCCCGCGCGGTCAAGGGCGCATAGGCCCGTCTACTTCGCGGCTCTGCCCAGGATCGTGGTGAATCCGAAGCCCTTCGACGTGTCGTTCTGCGACCAGGTGGCCGGGTCGGAGTCGACGATGGCGTAGGTCCCGGCGGGCACCGTCGCATTCGGCTTGGCGACCCACGTGGCGTTCTGGACGTCACCCTGGCCCACGAGCCCACTCGTCTGCCATGGTCCGTACACCTTGCCGTCGTCGCCCTCGAGGCTGATGGTACCCGGCGTCGCGCCCTTCATCTGGTTGTAGTGGTAGGTCGAGATCTCGGTGATGACGACGTCCTGTGTGAGCTTGACGCTGGGACGCTTCCCGCCTTCGTAGACACCGAGGGTGTTCCCGTTGTTGAAGATCTCTTCGGCCGTGACCGGCTGCGCGATGGGCTGCGTCGACGGAGAGGTCTTCTCGGAGGGGGCGTCCGCGATGGGCTGCTCCCGACGCGGGCCGCAGCCCGCGGACACCAGGGCGGCTAGGACGACCATCAGCGTGAGCGCGACCAGCGGGCGACGTGTCTTCATGACTCTCCCCCTGCGAGGGCGCCGACGTTCCCGGCGCGATGCCGCGAGTCTACGCTCGTCAGGCCCCGCGTTTCCAGCGCTCGATCGCGTCAGCCGCCTCGGTCACGGTGAGTGCGGGCGCCGGCGCCGACGGGTCCGCGGCGCGCAGTGCTGCGAAGAGCTCCGCCAGCACCGGGGGCCTGATGTTGCTCGCCTTCATCGCGTCGGCTGCGGCGAACACCTCCGCAGGCGTTCCCTTGAGCGCGATCCGGCCACCGGGCTGCAGGACGTAGGCGAAATCCGCGAACTCGGGCACCGTGTCGATGTCGTGGGTCGACATGACCGTCGTGAGCCCTCGCTCGTCCGTGAGTCGGTGCAGGAGCTCGATCAGGTCGGCTCGCGAAGAGGGGTCGAGTCCCTCGAACGGCTCGTCGAGAACCAGCAGGTCGGGATCCATCACGAGCGCACCCGCGAGCGCCACCTTGCGCTTCTCGCCACCGGAGAGGTTGTGCGGGACGCGGCCGGCCAGTTCCGCGATGCCGAGCAAGTCGAGCGCCTCGCGGGCGAGCCGCCCGGCCTCGGCCTCCGGCACGCCGTACTGCCGTGGCGAGAACGCGACGTCGTCGAAGACGGTGGGCGAGATGAGCTGCTCGTCGACGTTCTGCAGCACCACGCCGATGCGCCGTCGGATGGCCGCCCAGTCGCGGGCCGGGTCCACGCCGAAGACCTCGACCTCGCCCTCCTGCGCCGCGAGCAGCCCGAGCACGTGGAACAGTAAAGTCGTCTTGCCCGAGCCGTTGGGGCCCAGTATCGCCACGCGGCTGCTCTTGTCGGCGGTGAACTCGAGACCGCACAGGTCGACTTGCGTGCCGTCCTCGTACGCGTGCTTCACGCACGAGACGCGCACGACCGTCTCGCACCCGTGCGTGTGCGCGTGGTCGTGTCCGGTCGCGGGGTAGGAGCGCGGGGTGGTCATCTGCGGATCAGCCTCCAGGCGACAACAGCGAGCAGGGCGAGGAGCGCACCGGCCGTGGGCAGCCACGAGTACGGCGTGAGCCCGGCGCCGGCGAGACGGAACACGATCGCCAGCGCGAGCAGTGCGCTCGCGGCCACGATCAGGGCCGCGTCGACCCGCGGGTCCAAGGGGTGGGGCAACGTCGCTCGCAGGCGGCCCTCGTAGCCGCGCAACCGCATGACGTCGTATTCCCGTTGCGAGAGGTCGAACGCGTAGAGCACGAGCCCGCCGAGTGCGGCGGCCGCCGCGCGGGCGGCTCGGATGGGCTGCCTGCGGGCGAGGCCCGACCGCAGGCGGACGGCGATGCGGAGGCGGTCGGACTTCTCCGCGAGCAGGAACAGCGACCGGTACGTCATCAGCATGGCGTCGCCGACCACTCCGGGCACGATGCGCTGGACGGGTGCGAACACCTGCGGGTACGGCGTCGTGCAGATGAGCACGACGGCCGCGAGCGCGGCGGTCATCGCCTTCGCGACGAACAGCGAGCCGGTCAGCGCATCCGGTGCCGCTGCGAACGCGAACACGATGGCGAAGATGCCCGGATACGCTGCCAGCCCGAACACGAGCCCGAGGCGCAGACGCGAGCCGATCGCGAGTGCGGACAGCGCCATTCCGATCGCCATGATCACCAGCAGGTTCTGCTGCACCACGACCGCAGCCAGTACGAACGCGAACGAGAGGAGCTTCGTCACCGGCGCGGCCCCGTGAAGGGCGGAGCGCCCCGTCGTCGAGGAGAGGTCGACCGCCCGGATGTCCATGTCAGTGCTGCCCCCCCTCGTGTGACGGGAGCGAGCGCCCTGATTCGGCCAGCGCACCGGCGAAGACGAGCCCCGGCCGGACGCGCGCGACATACCCGAGGATCGCGGCTTGGATGAGCGCCTCGAGGAGCCAGCCGATGGGACCGAGCGTGTAGACCACGGCGGCGAAGCGGGCGACTGAGAGTCCGGGCGCAGGCGCTTCGCCCGCCACAGGTGCCGCTCCGACCTCGCCCCGCATCGTGTTGATGCTGAAGACCCCGCCGCCGAACGGATCGGCGAACTGCAGCGAGGCGGGATCGAGGGCTCCCGTCTCGCGGGTCGCTGCCGAACCGCCGCCCGCGAGAGCGACCACGCCGACCAGCGCAGTGGTGGTGACCGCGAGCGTCAGGATGGTGGCGGCCACCGTGGCCCACCTCACGCGCGGTCGCCCGAGCGCCCGCACGGCGAGGCGGAACAGCGCCCATCCCAGCACCATCTCGCCGCCGATCATGAGCGTGTTGAGTCCGATGACGGTGACGCCGCCGTGGCCCAGCAGCGCGAGGACGACTTCGACGATGAACGCGGTGATGATCCCGAGCCAGGGCCCCAGGAGCACGCCGGCGACCACAGTGAGGTTCACGTGATACGCGATCGGCACGATCTCGCTCGACATCGAGACGAGCACGAGCGCCGCGACGACACCGAGGAGCGGGACCTTGCGGCGGATGTCGGTGCGCTTCGCGACGGCGGATGCGATCCACACCAGCGCGAGCGCTGCCATCCACCCGGTGGCCCAGAGCCACACAGGCAGCACGCCGTCCGGGATGTGGATATGGGACACGGTCCGTTCGGCCTTCCCCCCGAGGGCATGAGACGCAACGAGCATACCCGACACGCACCTGTGTGGAGCCGGTGTCCTGCGGCAGCGCCCGATGTCCTATCATCGTAGGGGCCGGCGGGCGCGTGCGCATCCGCGTCGCTCGGCGGGATGCTGAGAAGGCGGCAGAAAGGCGTACGTCC
>JAUSBS010000026.1 GCA_030651905.1 Coriobacteriia bacterium | reverse complement strand
CAAGAGGTTCGACCTCTACTTCATGACCGGCATCCCGACGCAGACGGCCGCCTCGGTCCTCGAGACGCCGGACTACGTGAAGGGCCTCTACGAGCGCACCGGCAACGACTGCCGGCTGCTGCCGTTCATCTCGCCGATGGCGCCGTTCCTCGACCCGGGCTCGCTCGCGTTCGACGATCCGGGGAAGTACGGCTACAAGCGGCTCGCCACGACGCTCGAGGAGCACCGCCAGCTGCTGCTGGAGCCCTCGTGGCGCTACATCATGAACTACGAGTCGGACGCCATGGGCAAGGGCGAGTTGATCGACGCCACCTATCAGGCCGCCATCGGCGTGAACCGCGTCAAAGCGGCCGTCGGCGCCATCCCGGCCGATCAGGCGCCGCAGACCGAGGCCAGGATCGCGCAGGCGACGCTGGCGATGGAGCGCATCGACGAGATCGTGGCCGGCGATCCGGTGCACCGCGCCGCCGCACTCCACGACTTCCGCGAGGAGATCGACCGGCTCAACGAGTCGACCGTGTGTGAGAAGAGCGAGCTCAACTGGCCCGCCTACACCCGGCCGCGCCACCTGTTCAACGTCATCGCGCTGTTCTTCTCGGAGAACTGGGCGCTGCTCACCGGGCGACGCCGCTTCGGCGTGTATCGGCAACGACCGGAGGTGAAGTCGTGAGCGATGGACCGGGTGTCCCCACGACCGAGAAGGTCCGCGGCGTCTTCACGCGCATAGCGCGCGACTACGACCGCATGAATCGCGTCCTGAGCATGGGGCTCGACCAGGGATGGAGGCGCCGGCTCGTACGCGAGGCTGCCCTCACGCCCGGCTGCGAGGTGCTCGACGTGGCCGCGGGCACGGGCGACGTCGCGTTCGCGATCGCGCGTACCGGCGTGCCCGCGCTGGTGATCGCCACCGACTTCACCCCAGCGATGCTCGATATCGCGCGGGTCAGAGCCGCATCCAGGCCGGCCCTGGTCGGCGGCTCCACAGACGTGCGCTTCGAGCATCAGGACGGTCAGGCGCTCACCTACGAGGACGGGTCCTTCGACGTGGTGACCGTCTCGTTCGGTATCCGCAACATGCCCGATCGCGCGGCCGGCTTCCGCGAGGCGTGCCGGGTGCTGAAGGCTGGCGGTCGCTACCTCATCCTCGAGTTCACAGCGCCCCGGGCGGTCTGGTTCCGCCCTCTGTTCCGGTTCTACCTCGGCGTCGTCGTACCCCTGCTGGGCCAGCTGATCACCGGCGACCGCGCCTCGTACCAGTATCTCAACGATTCGATCATGCAGTTCCCGACCCCCGAAGCGCTCGCGATCGAGCTCAAGGACGCGGGCTTCTCCGAAGTGCGATGGGTGCCGATGCTCATCGGCGCAGTCAACCTTCACGTCTCGACGAAGTAGGATGTGGCCATGCTGCTGACCGCCAGATACGTCCTTCCAGTCTCGGGCCCGCACATCGAGCACGGTGCCGTTCTCGTCCGCGGCGACCGTGTCGAGGCGGTGGGAACGGCTGCGGAGCTTCGCGCGGCGCATCCCGACGAGGAGGTCACGGAGTTCGGATCGGCCGTGCTCATGCCGGGCTTCGTCGATCTGCACACCCACCTCGAGTACTCGGCGTTCCGCGGACTCGTCGACGACGTCCCGTACACGCGCTGGAAGATGCAGGTCGTCGAGAAGCAGCGCAAGCTGGACGCGGCGGACTGGGACGATTCTGCCGTCCTCGGCGCGATGGAGTCTCTCCAGTCGGGCATCACGACGATCGCCGATATCACGAACTCAGGCGCCTCCACGAAGGCCGCCACCGCCGCAGGACTCGGCGGTGTCGTCTATCGCGAGGTCTCGACGATGGAGCGGGGGCGTGTGGCCGAGGAGCTCGAGGCGGCCGGCGCTGACATAGAGGCGTGGCGCTCCGTCATG
Source organism: Coriobacteriia bacterium (assembly GCA_030651905.1). Taxonomy (GTDB): domain Bacteria; phylum Actinomycetota; class Coriobacteriia; order Anaerosomatales; family PALSA-660; genus JANYAK01. The sequence continues at coordinate 11,994 of JAUSBS010000026.1, read as the reverse complement.
GGCGACGGCCCACTGCGCGTCGGGATCGCCCCGCACTCCCCGTACACGTGCCATCCCGAGTTGCTGCAGGGCGCGGCCCGCATCGCGATCGACGGCGGTCTGCCCGCGGCCATCCACCTTGCGGGCAGCAAGGACGAGTACGACTTCGTGAAGTACGGCTCGAGCCAGCTCGCCCAGGACTTCCGCCAGCAGGCCGGATGGCGTGACGTGGCGTGGATGCCCACCGGCGTGAGTCCCGTGCGCTACGTGCTGCAGTGGGGACTCTTCGACGTCCCGAACATCATGGCCGTGCACTGCGTGCAGGTCGACGAGGACGATGTCGAGGTGCTCGCCTCACACAATGTGGGGATCGCGCACTGCCCGCGCTGCAACGCCAAGCTCGGGATGGGCATCGCGCCGCTGAAGCTCTTCTTCAAGCACGGGCTCACCATCGGTATCGGCACCGACTCGCCCGCCTCCAACAACACCGTCGACTTCTTCGACGAGATGCGAATCGGCGTGCTGCTCCAGCGTGGCGTGTCGACCGAGCGCGACTTCTACCGCTTCTTCACCGCACGCACGTTCGTGCGGCTCGCCACGACCTACGGCGCGAAGGTCCTCGGTCTCGACCACGAGATCGGCTCACTCGAGCCCGGGAAGCGGGCCGACATCGTGGCGGTCGACCTCTCGGCGAGCCACATGGTGCCCACCGACGACCCGTACAGCGCGCTGGTGCATACCGCGAACCAGGAGAGCGTCGTCATGACCATGGTGGCAGGGCGGGTGCTGTACAGGGACGGCGAGTACCTGACTGTGGACGCCGAGCGCGCGGTCGCGCGTGCCGGCGAGATCCAGATGAAGCTTCGCGGATAAGGGAAGCGGCGAGCAGCGTGGAGACTGGCCTGATCGAGTGCGGTGAAGTGGTCGGCGTGGGCGTCGGATCGGTCGACGTGCGCGTGACGGCCACCGAAGCGTGCGCCAACTGCAGTCACTGCTCGAAGGTCGACAAGGACGGCATGCTCATCAGCGACGTGCGCAACGACGTCGGCGCAGAGCAGGGCGACCGCGTCGAGGTGGAGATACCACCAGGAACCGATATCCGGGCGGGTATGTACGCCTACATCCTGCCGGTCGCCGCGCTACTGGTCGGCTACGGGGCCGGCAACACCCTCGGGATCATGGTCGGATGGGACCCCGATCTGACCGGCGCGGCGCTCGGGGTCCTCGGAGTGGCGGGCGGCATGTTGTTCATGCGGACACGGGCCCGCAAGGTGCTTTCGTCGGACCGATTCAGGCCCGCGGTGCGTGCTATAATGTCGCGCGCTCGGGACTCCCGGGTGTAGTTCGCCAAGCGAATACGGGCTCCTTCGGGGGCCTCCGGATCGAGGCAAAGGACAGACACGTGAGCGACCAGGACTTCTTCTTCGACGAGGACGAGGCCACACCGGCCACCAAGGAAGCCGCCAAGGAAGCCCCCAAGGCTGCGGCCAAGGCCAAGCCGGCCGCCAAGCCGGCTGCCGCGGTCGTCGAGCCGTCCGCAGGCGACACCTTCTTCGACCAGAGCCTGACGATGACCGTCGCGGCACTGCTCATGGTCATCGCGCTGCTTGTCGGCGTGATCATCGGGTTCTTCCTCGGTGGCGCCATGGCGCCGTCGACGGCGACCACCGCCAGCGAGATCGTGCCGAACGCGAGCACCGGCGCTCCCGCGGGGATGGGTAGCGGCGGCGGTACGCCCGGCCAGCTCTCACAGGACCAGATCAACCAGGGCCTGCCCGCGGGGCACGTGCCGGTCGATCCGGCCGCTGCCGCCACCACGACCCCGGCGCCGTAGCGCTATGGCGATCGACAAGAGCCGCACATCGCCCTTCGTGAAGGGCGTCATCATCTTCGTAGCCATCACGTTCGTGCTCGGCATCGCCGGCACCGCGTTCGTTCCGCTGCTCGAGGCCATCTTCAACCCGGCGGCGAGCACGGGGACGTCCGGGACGGGCAGCACCAACGCGTCGGACACCGTGGCGGCCATCTCCGCGAAGTACGTCACGACGACGCAGAACAACGACAACGCGCTCAAGACCGACCCGAAGAACTACAACCTGCTCGTGAGCCAGGCCCAGGCATACCATGACTGGGCGAACGAGATCATGCAGTCCACGCAGCAGCAGGGCGGGACCGACCGGCCGTTGTGGCTGCTGGCCGTCGACTTCTATCGCAAGGCGCTCGAGGTCAAGGCCGGCGATCCCAACGTGACGACCGACATGGCCATCGCGCAGTTCTATTCGGGCGACATCGAGGGCGCCATCGCTACCGGCCTCGCGCTCGAGAAGGCTGATGCGAAGTTTGCGGCCGTGCGCTTCAACATGGGCGTCTTCTATGGCGCGGCGGGCGACAACGCGTCCGCCATCGCGCAGTACGAGGCCTACATCAAGCTCGACCCGAAGGGTGACCTCGTCACCGAGGCCAACACGCGTATCGCCGACCTCAAGGCGAACCCTGGCTCCGCGCCGACCACCTCCGCGCCCTAGGCGCTATCACACGTCGGCACTATCGAGAAGGCCTCTCGCTCGCGCGGGAGGCCTTCTTCGTTCGCGTGAGCGGGGACGTCCGGGCGCCTACGCGGGCGAGCGCGTGTCCGCGAGCAGTTCGAGTGCCTGCGTCTGGTCGGCCGCGATGGAGAAGATGCCGGTCAACCGGGTGAGGTCCAGGATGCTGTCCACCGTCGAGTTCGTGATGAGCACGAGGCGCCCGCCGTTGGGCGTGTACTCGCGAGACAGGCTGAGCAACAGCCCCAACCCGGAGCTGTCGAGGTACTCGATGCCGGACATATCGACGATGAGCGAGGGCGGCGACGCCTTGAGCACGCGGTCTATGTGCATCCGGAACGCGGAGCACTCGCTGTAGTCGAGTTCACCGGCCACCGTCAGCGTCCAGTGGTCGTCCGCCTGCTCGAGTTCGATCAGGACGCTCATGGGGCTCCAAGTGTGAGAGGGAGTCGTCCGATCACCTTGTACCCGATTCATGCGTCGGAGGATCGCTTTCCCCGTCATGTGTCGTCGCGTGCCTGACGAAAAGCGCGTTACAATGGTGCGCGTCGCGCTTGCGGGCACCCGTCGTTGAAAGTGTCGGGGCCGCGGCTAACGATCGTATGTCAACGGCCTCACAGGGCGAAGGAGAAGCTGCCGCGATGGAACTCGACGTCAGGTCGGAGTGCGAAGACGGTGTGTGTGTCGTCGCAGTCATCGGCGAAGTGGATGTCTACACGTCTCCGCAGCTCAAGGTGCGGTTGCTCGAGGCCATCGAAAGCGGATGCTCCCGGCTGGTCGTCGCTCTCGATGAAGTGAGCTTCATCGACTCATCGGGTCTCGGCGTGCTCGTGGGGGCCCTGCGTCGCCTCAAGGAGCGCGGGGACGAACTGCGCATCGTATGCACTCGCGATCAGATACTCAAGATCTTCCGGATCACCGGTCTGGACAAGGTCTTCCCGATCTTCGCGACGCTGGACGAGGCTCGGGAGATCTAGGTGTTCTCTCTCGGCGGCAGCGAGCTGCTGCTCATCGCGATCTTCGCGCTGGTGCTGTTCGGCCCTGACAAGATCCCGCAGATGGCGCGGACCGTCGGGAAGTTCATGCGCGAGTTCAACAAGTATCGCGACATCATGGAATCCACCGTTCGCGCGGAGATCTACAAGGACGAGTGGAACAAGGACGCCGAGAAGAAGGACCCCGACGCGGATCTGAACAAGATCACCCAGGCCGCCGACGCGGTGAAGGACCTCGTGGCGGAGCAGCAGGCGAAGGACGCTGCCGCTGCTGCTGCCGCCGCCGCAGACGGACTCCACGTGCCCGAGGCCACCGCCGTGCCCGAACCTCCGCGCCCGACGCCATCCCGGGCCACCGACGAGGACGAGGAGGACGAGGTCTAGCCCGCGGGCGACCTCGGACGCGCCATGCCCATCGGACCCGGGAAGATGCCGCTGCTCGGCCACATCGGCGAACTCCGCCGCCGGCTCACGATCATACTGGCGGTTCTCAGCGTCGGTACCGTCGCGATGTACTTCTTCACCGACCCGATCTACCGCTTCCTGCTCGCGCCGGTCTGGCCGATCCTTGAGGGCGGCAAGCCGATCGCGATCGGCGTGCTCGACCCGATGACCGTTCGCTTCGGTCTGTCGTTCTGGGCGGCCATCGTGGTGACGAGCCCGGTGCTCATCTGGCAGATCGGGGGATTCTTCCTCCCCGCGCTGCGCAGCAAAGAGCGCAAGTGGGTGGTCCCGACGTTCCTCGTCGCGATACTCCTGTTCGTCACCGGAGCGGCCTTCTGCTACGAGGTCATCCTCGCCGCTTCGTTCCAGTGGCTCGCCGGCCAGTCGGGCGACATCATGGCCTTCACGCCGCAGGCCGGAGACATGCTCACGGTCGTCGAGTTCTTCCTGCTCGGGTTCGGCGTCGCGTTCCAAACACCCATCATCGTCTTCTACCTCGTCTTCTTCGGCGTCGTTCCGTACAAGACACTCCGCACCAACTGGCGCATCGTCTACGTATCGACGTTCATCATCGCCGCTGGCATCACGCCGGACTGGTCGCCGGTGAGCATGCTCTCCCTTTCCGGCGCGATGATCGTGCTCTACGAGATCTCGCTCGCGCTGGTCCGGATCGTGCTCGCCAAGCGGATCAAGGCCAGGGAAGCCGCTCTGGCCGCCGAGGAGGCGTGAGCCGCTCCCGTGCATGAGATGGGCATCACCGCCGAGGTGCTGAGCGCCGTCAACGACGCTGCCGTGAAGGCAGGCGCCGTCCGGGTCAACCTCGTGCGGCTCACGATCGGCGGACTCACGGCGATCATGCCCGACGCGCTCCAGTTCGCATGGGAGGCCATGACGCCCGGCACGCTGTCCGAAGGCGCTGTGCTCGAGGTCCGCGAGGTCGGCGCCCGCTCTCGCTGTCTGGAGTGCGCTACCGAGTGGGAGCACGACCAGTACGACCGACTGTGCCCTTCGTGCGGCAGCTTCGCGTGCGAGGTCCTGGCCGGCAACGAACTCCGTATCGACGACGTGGACGTCGATCTGCCCGAGACGACCTGAGGACTGACGTGGAGATCGACCTGTCCCGCCCGATCCTGGCCCGCAACGACCAGCTGGCCTCCCGCAACCGGGAGCGTCTCGAGGCCGCGGGTGTGTTCGCGCTCGACGTGCTGGCGTCACCCGGGGCCGGCAAGACCACGACCATCCTGGCCACCGCCGCGCTGCTGCGCGACCGCTACCGTATCGCCGTCATCGAGGGCGATATCGCCAGCAAGGTCGACGCCGAGAAGGTCAAGGCGCACGGGATCCCCGCGGTGCAGATCAACACCGGCGGCGCGTGTCACCTCGAGGCGGACATGATCTCCCGCGCGCTCGATGCGCTGCCTTTGGCCGATCTCGACCTCGTCATCGTCGAGAACGTCGGCAACCTCGTGTGCCCCACCGAGTTCGACCTGGGCCAGGGCGCACGGATCGTCATCCTCTCGGTCCCCGAGGGCGACGACAAGCCGCTCAAGTACCCGCAGATCTTCGCACTCGCCGACGCGATCGTGCTCAACAAGTACGACACGATGCACGTGTTCGACTTCGACGAGGCGGCGTTCCGTGATGCGGTCCGCCACCTCAACGGCGGCGCGCCCATCTTCCCGATCTCGGCGAAGACGGGCGAAGGCGTGGAGGCGTGGGTCGCATGGCTGTCCGAGCGCGTGGACTCCGCGCGCGACGGAGGCCTTCAAACCTGACGCGAGGGAGAAGCGATGGACCGCGCAGAGGCGTTCGCACTCGTAGGTGAGCGCATCACGGCTGCGAATCTCGTCTACCACTGCGTGGCGGCCGAGGTGATCATGGAGGCGCTCGCGCGCCGGTTCGGCCTCCCGGACCAAGACGTCGCCCGATGGGCGCTCGCAGGCCTGCTCCACGACCTCGACTACGCCGAGACCGCCGAGGACCCCGCGCGCCACGGCCTCGTGACGGCGGAGCTGCTCGCGGGTCGGGTGGACGATGAGATCATCCACGCGATCCTCGCGCACGCCGGCAAAGCACCCATGGAGACGTTGATGGACCGCGCGCTCTTCGCGGCCGACCCGACGACGGGCTTCGTGGTCGCCGCGGCGCTCGTGCGGCCGGACAAGGACCTGGGTGCGGTCGAACTCCGCTCACTGCTGAAGCGGTGGAAGGAGAAGGCGTTCGCCCGGGGCGCGAGCCGCGAGCAGATGGACACGTGTTGCGAAACGGGTTTGACGCGAGATGAGTTTCTCGCGCTATCATTGGCCGCCATGCAGGGGCGTGCGGCGGAACTTGGGTTCTGAACGCGCCCGACTCACAAGAAAGGCCGTGCCGGCGTGCGTCTGATCGTCTCCGAGAAGAAGGATGCCGCCAAGCGCGTCGCCGAGATACTGGCGGTGGGCAAGCCGGCCTCGAGCAAGGTCCACACGACCGACGTCTTCACCTTCAGGCGTGACGGCGAGGACTGGGTCTCCATCGGACTGCGCGGTCACATCATGGAAGTCGAATTCCCCGAGGAGTTCGCGAAGTGGCGCCTCGAGGACCTCGGCAGCCTGGTCGCCGCGCCGGTCCTGAAGCTCCCGCACGAGAAGGGCATCATCCAGTCGCTCAAGAGTCTGGCGAAGAAGGCGGACCACGTCATCATCGCGACGGACTACGACCGCGAGGGTGAGCTCATCGGCGCCGACGCCCGCGACATCGTGCGCTCGGTCAACAAGGACGTCCCGGTGACGCGCGCCCGCTTCTCCGCCATCACCCGCGAGGAGATCGAGCGGGCTCTGGCCGAGATGGGCGAGATCTCCGAGGACCTCGCGCAGGCCGGCGAGTCCCGCCAGGACATCGACCTCATCTGGGGCGCGGTCATGACGCGCTACCTGACGCTGGCGCACCAGCTCAAGACGAGGCGTCCGTACGGCGACGTGCTCTCCGCCGGCCGCGTGCAGACGCCGACACTCAAGCTCATCGTGGACCGCGAGGCCGAACGCGACGCGTTCGTCCCCGAGGACTACTGGACCGTGAAGGGCGCGTTCGCGCACGGTGGCGCGGAGTTCGCCGCGTCGCACGCAACGGACCGGTTCAAGGCCGAGGCGGACGCCCGCGCGGTCATGGACGCCGTGGCGGGGGAGACGCACGGCACGGTGTCGGAGGTGAAGCGGACCCGGCGCAAGGTCGATCCTCCGACGCCGTTCAACACCACGGCGCTCATGGCCGCCGCCGCATCCGAGGGCATCTCGCCGGCCCGGACGATGCAGATCGCGGAGAAGCTCTACCTCGGCGGGCTCATCAGCTACCCCCGCGTGGATAACACCGTCTATCCCCCGAGCCTCGACCTCAACGGCGCGCTCAAAGCGCTGCAGGCGGTGCCTGTCTATCGCGAGCATGTGACCGCGATCCTGGCTGCCCCGCTGCACGCTACCCGCGGCGCCAAGGAGACCACCGACCACCCACCGATCACCCCGACGGGCGCGGCGGATCCCGAGAAGCTCGACGCGCAGCAGTGGAAGATATACAACCTCGTCGCGCGCCGCTTCATGGCGACGCTGTGCGGCCCGGCCTTCATAGAAGGTACGCGCGTCGACATCGACGTGGCGGGTCAGCGCTTCGTCGCCAAGGGCGACGTCGTGGCGGTAGCCGGGTTCCGCGCCGTGTACCCGTACGGCCTCAAGAAAGACGAGCACCTTCCTCCCATGGCCGACGGCGAGAGCATCGAGTTCCGCGGAGCGACGATGGACGCCAAGCAGACCCAGCCGACCGCGCGCTACTCGCAAGGCAAGCTCCTGCAGGAGATGGAGCGCCTCGGGCTCGGGACCAAGGCGACGCGGCACGACATCATCCAAGGTCTCATCGACCGCAAGTACGCGACGGGCGATCCCATCGAGCCGACGTTCAAGGGCATCTCCGTGGTGACTGCGCTCGGCGCGCACGCCGAGCGGATCACCTCGCCGGACATGACGCGCGAGCTCGATGAGGAGATGGACGCGATCGCCGGGGCGCGCGACACCCGTGAGCGGGTGGTCGAGCATTCCCGTTCGCTTCTCGCGGAGATCATCAGCGCGTTGCTGCCGCTGGCCGACGAGGTGGGCGAGACGCTCAAGACCGCCACCGACGAGGACGCGAAGGTGGGCAAGTGCCCGCTGTGCGAACGCGACCTCGCCATCAAGTTCTCGCCGAAGAACCGCAGCTACTTCGTCGGGTGCACCGGCTACCCGGACTGCCCCCAGACCTTCCCCCTGCCGAAGAACGCGAAGTTCGAGGCCATGGACGAGCTGTGTCCCGTGTGCGGCACGCCGCAGGTCAAGGTCATCCAGTTCAAGAAGCGTCCGCGCGCGATGTGCCTGAGCCCGGACTGCTCCACCAAGAAGGGCCCGGCGATCATCGTCGGCGCGTGCAAGGAGTGCGGCGGCGAGCTGAAAGTGATGTACTCTCAGGTGGGGAGTCGCTACATCCGTTGCGAGAACTACGAAGCCAAGACGCACCCGGTCTCCTACCCGCTGCCGCAGTCGGGGGAGATCGAGGCCACCGGCGAGACATGCGAAGCGTGCGGCGCTCCCAAGATCGTGGTGCACACCAAGAAGGGCCCATGGAACATCTGCGTCGATCCCGAGTGTCCGGCGAAGCCGCCGCGAACGGGCAGGCCGACGAGTGCAGGCAAGCGCGGCGCGAGTCGCGCGAAGGGTAAGGGACGGGGCCGAGCGTGAAGATAGCCCTCGTACAACACCGCATCCGCAACCACGAGCGCATGGACCTCGCTGCGCTGCTCTCCATGTCCGAGCAGGCACAGGACGAGGGCGCGGACGTCATCGTCTACCCGTGCGTACCCGGTATCGGCTACGACAGCCAGCTGATGACCGCGTTCACGGCCAACGTCATGGAGCGCGCGCCGCAGGTGTCCATCGTGGCGTCGTGCGCGGCCTGGGGTCCCGGTGGGATGCTCCAGCCGGTGCCGACCCGCCTCGGTAGGACGCTCGTGCTCGCGGGCGATGACTGCATCGACGCATCGCTGTACCCCGAGATCGAGTCGCTCGGCCTCGAGGCGCTGGTGTGGCAGATGGCCACCGAGTCGCCCCTGCAGGCCGAGGCGCTACTCGAACTCGCGCTCGACGCGAGCCTGTCGCAAGCCGGCCTCGTGCTCACCGCGTGTCTGTACGGCGAAGCTCGCGACATACACTCGAGCGGCGGCAGCGCCATCGTGCACCTCGGTGAGATCCTGGCCGAGGCGGGCGAGGGCGAGGACCTTCTGATCGCAGACATAGCCGTCCCGGTCCCGCTGCCCGAACGGCGCGGACGACGAGCTGTGCCCGCACCGGTGCTCCAGCAGCGGTTCGCCGCTCATCACGGAAAGAAGCGCACGTGAGGTATCCCAAGGTGACCGTCGTGGGCGCCGGCAACGTCGGCGCCACCGCAGCGTTCATCCTCGCCACCCGGGAGGTCGCGAACGTCGTCCTTGTGGACGTGGCCGAGGGACTGCCGCAGGGCAAAGCGCTCGACATGATGCACTCGCGCTCGGTCTGCAAGTTCGGACCGACCGTCTCGGGCTCGAACGACTACGCCGCGACCGCCGACTCCGACGTCGTGGTGATCACCGCGGGGGTGCCGCGCAGGCCGGGCATGACGCGCGACGAGCTGCTCGCCATCAACGCCGGCATCGTCCGTTCCGTGATGGAGGCGGCTGTCTGTGCCTCGCCCGACGCGGTGTTCGTCTGCGTGACCAACCCGCTCGACGTGATGACGCAGCTCGCATGGCGGCTGTCCGGGCTTCCCAGTCAGCAGGTGCTCGGGATGGGAGGCGTGCTCGATTCGGCGCGCTTCGCGTACTTCATCGCGCAGGAGACCGGTGCTGCGATCACCGAGATCGACGCGCTCGTGATGGGCGCCCACGGCGACGCGATGGTGCCGCTGCCGCGCCTCTCCACGGTGGCAGGCCGCCCCGTGACCGACCTCGTCTCCGCCGACGTCGCCGATGAGCTCGTGCGCCGCACGGTGTTCGGAGGCGCGGAGGTGGTCGCACTTCTCAAGACCGGCAGCGCCTACTACGCCCCCGCGGCGTCGGTCGCATCCATGGTCGAGGCGATCCTGACTGACTCACGCGCCGTGATGCCCTCGTGCGTACTCCTCCAGGGGCAGTACGGCGTCTCGGACGTCTACATGTCGGTGCCGGCAGTGCTGGGTCGAGCCGGCGTGGTCGCTGTGCCGGAACTGCCGCTCACCGCCGATGAGACCGCGCTTCTCCAGGCATCCGCCGCCACCATCGCCGAGGCCTACGCGGCGCTGGCGATCGGCTAGCGTCCGTGGTGCGCACCGACGCGATAGCCGCGGCCGTCCACGACTGCATCGTGACGGCCGCGACCACTCTGAGGCCGGACGTCGTGGCCGCCCTCGAGCGTGCCGCTGTGACCGAGACGTCGTCGCGGGGTCGCGCGATCCTCGCGCAGCTGCTCGATAACGCGTGCATCGCATCGGATGACAGCGTGCCGCTGTGTCAGGACACCGGCACCGTCTGGGTGCGCATCGAACTCGGCAGCGACGAGGCCATCGGCGGCGATCTGCAGGTCGCGATCGACGGGGCCGTAGCGTCGGCCTTCCGGGACCACGCTTTGCGCATGAGCGTCGCTGCCGACGCCTTGCTCGACCGTGCGAACACCGGCGACAACACGCCCGCCTTCATCGATATCGTCTCGCGCCCCGGCGCGGGCGCGCGCGTGCACGTGATGCTCAAGGGCGGCGGGAGCGACAACGCGTCCGTCGTCGCGATGCTCGACCCTGGCGCCGGGTTCGAGGGCGTGCGCGACGTCGTGGTTGCCGCGGTGCGCGCCAAGGGTTCGTCGGCGTGTCCGCCGCTGCTCGTCGGCGTCGGCGTCGGGTCGACCTTCGACCGTGTGGGTTCGCTGGCCAAGCACGCGCTGCTGCGCGACATCGGTCCGGCGCGCGACAAACGCATCGCAGCCTTCGAGGCCGAGTTGCTCGAGGCGGTCAACGCGACCGGCATCGGTCCCGGAGGCCTCGGCGGGTCGACGACCGCGCTCGCGGTCCACATCGAGACGGCGCCGTGCCACATCGCGGCGATGCCTGTCGCGGTCAACCTGGGCTGCTGCGCGGTCCGCTCGGCAAGCGTGGAGCTCTAGGTGACGCGGGAGCGGCACGCTCACGAAGAGATCTCGGTCGGCGCCCCCGACGCTGTCGAGACGGCGGAACGGGCGGCCTCCGGCGGCTACCGCCGCCTGTTCGCGAACCGGGGCTTCCGCAAGCTGTGGGTCGCGCAGACAATCTCCGGAGTGGGCGACTGGCTCGTCGTCGGCCTGCTGATCCCGCTCGTCACCGAGATCTCGAACGGGTCTTCGATGGCGGTCGCCGGCATCATGATCGCCAAGATCATCCCGTCGCTTCTCCTCGGTGGCGTGCTTGGCGTGGCTGTAGACCGCTTCGACCGCCGCAAGCTCATGATCGCGTGCGACCTCATCAACGGCGTGCTGTGTCTCGGTCTGCTCTTCATGAACAGCGTGCCGAAGTTCGAGGCCCTCGCGCTCATCTACTCGATTACGTTCCTCATGGAGATCTGCAACCTGCTCGTGGTCCCGGCGAAGAACGCGCTGATCCCCGCGCTGGTCGACGAGCGCGATCTCGCGGCGGCGAACGGACTGTCCTACACGACCCAGCAGGCGAGCATGCTCATCGGACTGCTCGGTTCGGGCGCGATCGTCGCGACCTTCGTGGCGATCGTGCGCGGGCTCGTGGCCGCCCAGGTGCCGCTCTTCTCGGCGGCGCTCAAGACCGCGCCCTACTTCGGTATCCTGACCGGCTCGCTCGCCGGCGTGGCGCTCGACAGCGTCTCGTTCCTCTTCTCGGCGCTGCTGATCTGGCGCATCCGGGCGCATGCGAAGGCGGAGCTCGACAGCCGCGGGGAGTTCAGCCTCAAGCTCTTCGGACGCGAGGTGCTGGAGTCGTTCACGGTGCTCAAGGAGCGCCGCGAGCTGCGCGCTCTGCTCCTCAGCATCGGA
>JAUSBS010000018.1 GCA_030651905.1 Coriobacteriia bacterium | reverse complement strand
GGCAGCCGTGGTCCTGTGCGACACCAATGGCGGCACGCTGCCGCAGGACGTCGCGCGCGTCATCCGCGAGGTCGCGCCGCTCATCCCAGCACCGCTCGGAATCCACGCGCACAACGACGCCGGGTGCGCCGTCGCCGACTCGCTCGTCGCGATCGACGCGGGCTGCGTACACGTCCAGGGCACGATGAACGGCTACGGCGAGCGTGCCGGGAACGCCGACCTCACCTCGATCATCCCGGCGCTCGTGCTCAAGATGGGCGACGACTGCGTGACCGCGGACCAACTCCGTCTCCTCACCGAGGTCTCACACTTCGTGGCCGAGACCGCGAACCTCTCGCCGTACCCGCACCAGCCCTACGTGGGCGCCAGCGCCTTCGCGCACAAGGGCGGCTTGCATGCCAGCGCCACCGACCGCCTCGCGGGCGCCTACGAGCACATCGATCCAGGCGCTGTCGGCAACCTGGCGCGCGTCGTCATGAGCGAGCTGGCCGGCCGCGCCAGCCTCGTCATGAAGGCGAAGGAGCTCGGTATCGACCTCGAAGGTGATCCCGCCACGGTCTCGACGCTCCTCGACTCGATCAAGGACCTCGAGCACCACGGCTACAGCTTCGAGGCCGCGGACGCCAGCCTCGAGGTCATGCTCAAGAAGAAGACCGGCAGTTACCGGCCGTTCTTCGCACTGGAGTCCTTCCGCTGCATCATGGAGAAGCGCGAGGACGGCCGCGTCATGACCGAGGCGACCATCAAGGTCCATGTCGGCGGCCATCGCTACATCGCCACCGCCGAGGGCAACGGCCCCGTCAATGCGCTCGACAAGGCGATCCGCATCGCCATCGGGCGCTTCTACCCCGACCTCGCCAACATGGAGCTCACCGACTACAAGGTCCGCGTGCTCGACGAGAAGAAGGGCACGGGCGCCATCACCCGCGTGCTCATCGTCTCCGACGATGGCACGGAGTCGTGGGGAACGGTGGGCGTCTCCGAGAACATCATCGAAGCGTCGTGGGAAGCGCTCGTCGACGCCATCGACTACGGACTTTCGCACGGGCCCTCGGGCGGCGCACCCGCGGAGTAGGGGCGCGCGTGCAGGAACCGCGCGGCCACACGTCGAACCTTGCGTTGATGGCGACTCCGGGCACGAGCGCGCCCGGACCCGAGGATGACGAGGAGTCGGCGTGAGAGTCGTTCGCGTGTTCACCGGCGACGATGTGCGCTACGGCCTGGCCGATGAGGGCAGCATCACGCTGATCTCCGACGAGCCGTTCGCCGCATGGGAGACCGAGGAGACTATCGCGCTTCATGGCGCGCGGCTCATGCCGCCCTCGATGCCCACCAAGATCGTGTGCGTCGGCATCAACTACAAGGCGCATGCCGCGGAGATGGGCCACAAGCTCCCCAAGGAGCCCGTGATCTTCCTCAAGCCTCCCACCACGATGAACGCCACCGGCGGCGAGATACACCTGCCGCCGGGCGTCGGCCGTGTGGACTACGAGGGCGAACTGGCCGTCATCATGGGCCGTCGCGCGCACCGCGTGCCCGTGGGCGACGCGCTGTCGCACGTGCTCGGATACACCTGCGCGAACGACGTCACCGCGCGCGACTTGCAGAAACTCGACGGACAGTGGACCCGGGCGAAGGGTTTCGACGGTTTCTGCCCGCTCGGCCCGTGGGCCGAGACCGACGTCGATCCGTCCGATCTGCTGCTCGAGACCTACCTCAACGGCGAGTGCGTCCAGACCACGCGCACGTCAGACATGATCTTCTCGGTCCCTGAGGTCGTGAGCTTCGTCAGCCACGTCATGACCCTGCTGCCCGGCGATGCGGTGCTCACAGGCACTCCGTCCGGTATCGGCCCGATGGCCGCCGGTGACGTGGTCGAAGTGCGGATCGAGGGCATCGGCTCGCTGATCAACCGCGTGGTGTAGCCGCCCCTGCCGAAGGCCCGTCGGCTCCCGCCCCATCCACGCACCCGCCGTCGCCGGAGAGCAGTCGCGGTCTGGCGATGAGGAACAGCGAGTACCCCGCGAGCACCACCGCACCTACGATCACAGCGTTCATCGGTCCGATCACAGACCCGAGCGGTCCGAAGACGAGCGATGACACGGGCATGAGCCCCATGAACGCCATGACGAACAGCGCCATGACCCGGCCCCGCAGATCGTGCGGGACACACGCCTGGATCGACGTGTTCATGAGCGACGTCGAGGTCAGGAACGCCGCACCGGTGAGCGTGGAGATGACCACCGTCAGCCACAGCGTGCGCGAGAGCGCGAACGCCACGAGCAGGACCGCCATCGCCATGAGTGTGTAGCGCACGAGTGGTCCGCGCCGGATCCCGCGAGGCAGGCTCGCCACGATGAGCGCTCCGGCAAGGGCCCCCAGCCCGTTCGCCGACATCACGTAGCTCGTCCATGCCTTGACGAGCGGGTCGCGCGCGGTGCCGATGATGGCGGCAGGTATCAACGCCTTATCCACGAGGGCGGGCAACAGCATCATGTACGGCATCCCGAACACCGTCATCATGGCGACCGAGATGATGAGCATGCCGACGTTACGGTTCTCGCGCGCGTAGGCCAGACCGGCCGTCAGCGTACGCCACGCGCCCTCGCGCGTGCGCGGCCGGTCCGCGCGCTCCGGCGTCACACGGCGCGTACGGATGACCGCGAGTGCAGCGATGACGAAGATGAAGCTCGCCGCGTTGATGTAGAAGATGTCCGCCATCCCGAGGCCGATCAGCAGGACTCCCGCGGCGGCGAGCGGACCCAGGAGGCGGGCGCTTTGGAACTGGGCGGCGTTGAGCGCGATGCCGTTGAGGAGTACGTCTCGGGGGACGAGGTCGGGCACCATCGACTGCCATGCGGGGAACGTGAGCGCCGAGAGCAGGCCCGCCAGAAGTCCGAGCGCGGAGATGATCGCGAGTGACAGCACCGGCCGCGACGCTGAGAGGTTCCCGCTGGCATAGAGCCAGCCGAGCACGAGGGCCTGGATGCCGAGGCCGACCTGCGACCAGATCAGCAGTGTCCGGCGGTTGACCCGGTCGGCCAGCAGACCCGCCGGGATGGCGAGGAAGAGGACCGGCAGGTTCGACAGTCCGTTGATGATCCCGAGGTCCGACTCCGAGTGCCGTAGCGCGTAGACCACGACGCTCAGCGCGAACATCTGCATCCACGAGCCGACGTTGGAGACGAGCGCACCGCTCCAGAAAAGGGAGTAGTCGCGGTGGCGGAACGCCGCGAACGTCCCGCCTCTGCGCACGATCGCCTGAGTCGGCCCCTCGACGTCGGCTTCGAGCCCCGCGACGCTGTGAGGCTCGGTTTTCTCGTCGATGTCGTCTGGTGGGCGGGGATCGTCGGGCATGCGCTCTTCCGTGTCGGTCGCGTCGGTCGTGAGGATTGTACCCGTGGCGGCCGACGTGTCTGCCCGCCCGCCTGTCGCGCCCCCCGTTCCGCTCGGCGACACGACCCCATCATACGGTTGCCGAGTGCTACCATCGGCACATCATCTTGCGCACGAGCGCATCCGCTTGCGAGAGCCGGGAAGCCTTCATACGATGAGTGCCGACAAGCTGCGAACGCCCGACGTCGAACGCCTCCTGGAGGCGTTTCTGGCGCTTGAGACGACGGACGATCTCTACGCGTTCCTCCTCGACGTCGCCACCGTCCGTGAGCTCCACGACCTGGCCCAGCGTCTCGCCGTCGCGCGCATGCTCGATGCCGGGGAGCACTACGACCGCATCAGCGAAGTGACCGGCGCCTCGTCCACGACGATCAGTCGCGTGAGCCGTTCCCTCAACTATGGCGCCGACGGCTACCGCGTGGTGCTCGATGCCACGAAAGCCTCCGGCGGCCTCGACGACGAGAGGCCGGGCGAGTAGCGAAAGCGCCATGGCCCAGTTCGTTCACCTCCACACACACTCCGAGTACTCGCTACTCGACGGCGCTGCGAGCGTCAGCGGACTGGTCGGGCGCGCGGTCGAGCTCGGGATGCCCGCTCTGGCGCTCACCGACCATGGCGCCATGTACGGCGCCGTCGACTTCTTCAAGGTCGCGCGCAAGGCCGGGATCAAGCCGGTGCTCGGCTGCGAGGTCTACTTCACGAAGCGCTCGCGCTTCGACCGGGGCGGCAAGCCGAACCTCTATCACCTGCTGTTGCTCGCCCGCAACGACGAGGGCTACCGCAACCTAATGGCCATCGTCTCGGACGCCTGGGTCTCGGGCTTCCACTACCGCCCGCAGGTCGACGAGGAGCTGCTTCGGCACTACTCGAAGGGGCTCATCGGCACCAGCGCGTGCATGTCCGGCATCCTGAGCAAGTCCATCGAGAACGGTGAAGCGGACCAGGCCCGTATCTGGGCGGAGCGCTACTCGGAGATCTTCGGGCCGGACAACTTCTACGTCGAGCTCCAGCAGCAGGGGATCGTGGCCGACAACGGCATCACCCAGTACCAGCTCAACGCGGAGCTGGCCTCGCTCGCCCGCGAAGTCGGGTTGCCGCTCGTGGGCACGAACGACATCCACTACGTCCGCGCCGAGGACGCCAAGACGCAGGACATGCTCCTGTGCATCCAGACCGGCAAGACGCTCGATGAGACGTCCCGCATGCGGTTCTCCTCCGATCAGTTCTATATGCGGACCGTCGAGGAGATGACCGAGGCGCTCTCCGACTACCCGGAGGCCATCAGCAACACCGGCGCGCTGGCCGAGCGCTGCGAGGTCGAGCTCGAGTTCGGCAAGATCCTGCTCCCGGTCTTCGACGTGCCCGAGCGGTTCGCCGGGATGGATGAGCACGAAGCGCTCGACGCGTTCCTCGAGGAGCAGTGCCTCGCCGGCATGCGCGAGCGCTACGGCGACCCGATCCCGCAAGAGCCGCTGGAGCGTCTCTACTACGAGCTCGGCGTGATCCGCGACAAGGGTTTCGCCGGCTACTTCCTTGTAGTGCAGGACTTCATCGCATGGGCGAGGGAGGCCGGCATCGGCGTCGGGCCGGGCCGGGGTAGCGCAGCCGGCTCGATCATCTCCTACGCCCTGCGCATCACCGCGCTCGATCCCCTCGAGCACGGTCTGCTGTTCGAGCGCTTTCTCAACCCGGAGCGTACCGAGATGCCCGACATCGACATCGACTTCGATGACGAGCGCCGGGGCGAGGTCATCGAATACGTGCGCAAGAAGTACGGCGAGGACAAGGTCGCGCAGGTCATCACCTTCTCCACCATGAAGGCGCGCGCGGCCGTCCGTGACGCAGGCCGGATCCTCGGCTACCCCTTCGGCGTGCCCGACAAGATCGCCAAGATGATCCAGGAGGGCCCGGAGGCCACGATCGACGGCTCCCTCAAGGCGAACCCCGAGCTGAAGACCGCGTACAACGCCGACGTGGACACGAAGCGGATCATCGACGCGGCGCTGGCGCTGGAAGGCTTCGTGCGAGGCGAGGGGGTGCATGCGGCCGGCGTGGTCATCTGCCGCGACCCGCTGCACTTCCACATGCCGATCAAGCGCGATACCAAGGGCGAGTCCGTCGTCACCCAGTACGAAGGCAAGCTCGTCGCCGCACTCGGCTTGCTCAAGATGGACTTCCTCGGCCTTCGCACGCTGACCGTCATCGCCAAGGCGCTGGCGGCCATCAAGGAAGCGCACGGCGTCGAGATCGACATCGAGACGATCCCGATGGACGACAAGCGGACCTACGAGCTCCTGCGCCGAGGCGACGTCGACGGCGTCTTCCAAGTCGAGTCCGGCGGCATGCGCCAGCTGCTCAAGGACCTGAAGCCCACGCAGTTCTCGGACGTGGCCGTTCTGGTGGCGCTCTATCGCCCCGGACCGCTCCAGTCCGGCATGGTCAAGGACTTCGTCGAGCGCAAGCACGGCCGCCAGAAGGTCGTCTACTACGACGAGCGCATCAAGCACATCCTGGAAGAGACGCACGGCACGATGGTCTACCAGGAACAGGTCATGCGCATCTCCATGGACATGGCCGGCTTTCCCGCAGCCAAGGCGGACAAGCTCCGCAAGGCCATGGGCAAGAAGGACCCCGCGGAGATGGCGAAATGGCGCGAGGACTTCGTGGAAGGCGCCGTGGCGATCGGCTACGACCGCAGGCTGGCCGGACAGGTCTACGACGACATCGAGAAGTTCGCGGGGTACGGGTTCAACAAGAGTCACTCCGCCGCGTACGGGCTCATCGCCTATCAGACCGCGTATCTCAAGGCGCACTACCCGCGCGAGTATATGGCCGCGGTGCTGTCGAGCTACTCGGGCAAGACCGAGAGCATCGTCAAGTACGTCGGTGCGTGCAAGCGCAGCGGTATCCCGGTCCTGCCACCGGACGTCAACTCGTCGGGTGCTGACTTCACCGCAGTGGAGGAGGGCATCCGCTTCGGCCTGGCCGGCGTCCGCAACGTCGGCGAGGGCGTGGTGGCCGCCATCGTGGCCGAGCGCCGCGAGAGCGGGCCTTTCACCTCGCTCACGGACTTCTGTCTGCGCGTGGATGCGAAGGCGCTCAACAAGCGCACGGTCGAGTCACTCGTGAAGGCCGGGGCCTTCGACTCCACGGGGTACACGCGCAAGCACCTGATGTCGATGATCGACGACGCGGTCGACTCGGCCATCAAGCGCCAGCGGGACCGTGACGCCGGCCAGATCGGCCTGTTCGACGACGCGGCTGCCGACAGTGCGTTCAGCCACGCGGCCCCCCCGTCCAACGACGACGAGTGGGACAAGGCCATGAAGCTGGCGTTCGAGAAGGAGCTCCTCGGCATCTACGTCTCGGACCACCCTCTGCGCGAGATCGCCGCAGTCGTCGAGGGCGCACGAACGCTGTCCCTCGGTGACGCCGAGGTGTTCACCGACGGGACCACCGGGTGGTTCGCGGGCATCCTGACGAAGGCTGATCGGGTCGTGACCAAGAAGGGCAAGGTCATGATCGACTACACGCTCGAGGACCTCGACGGGTTCATGAGCGGGGCGCTGTTCGGCAACGTGTACCAGAAGTACGAGTCCCTGTTCACGGAGGACGCGATCGTGCGGATCCGCGCGAAGGTCGAGGCCTCGGACCGGGGGACGAAGCTCACCACTATCGAGGTCCAGCTGCTCGACGGCGACGGCTCGTTCAACCGGGCTCCGGGCGTGCTCATGGTCGTCGCGGGACACGCGCTCTCCGATGAGACGGTACTCGCGCGTTTCAAGGAGACGCTGTCGCGCCACCCCGGACCTGACTCGGTCCAGGTCGAGGTCAACGGCAACGGCAATCGCAAGGTCCTGCGCCTGCCGGACACGTACCGGGTCGACAAGACAGCTTCGCGACTGCACGCCGAGCTGCGCGAACTGCTCGGCCACGACGCGATCAAAGAGCTGTAGGGGTAGCGCGCCGCGAGGTCGCGTCGACGGGGGTTGCGTGGCTCGACGGTCCGTGGTACTTTGCCACAACAGCACTCTACTGTGCTAAAGACTAGCAGGTGGGAGCCATGAGACCAGTCACCCCGAGAGGTTTTCGCGACGTCCTGTTCCAGGAGGCGGCCGAGCGGCGTGCCGTGACGGACGCGATCGGCGACGTCTTCGATCGCTGGGGATACGGGCCCGTCGAGACGCCGGCTGTCGAGGAGTACCGTACGCTCGAGGCCGGCGCGGGAGCGTCCCTCGAGGGGACGGCGTTCCGATTGTTCGACCTCGACGGCACACTCTTGGCGCTGCGGCCGGAGATGACACTGCCCATCGCGCGTCTCGTGGCCACGCGACTCGTCGGCCAGCAGGGTCCCTTCCGGATCCGGTACGCGGCCGACGTCTATCGCGAGCACGCTTCGCTGCGCGGCGAGGCACGGCAGTTCACCCAGGCGGGCGTCGAGCTCATCGGCGTCAACGGTCCTGCCTCGGACGCCGAGGTCGTCTCGGTCCTGGTCGAATCGCTCGAGGCGGCCGGGCTCATCGAGTTCACCATCGGGATCGGAACGGTCGAGGTCTTGCGGGCGCTGCTCGACGCGGCCGGCGGAGACGCGCAGTGGCGTGGTCAGGTCATGGCCGCCGCGCACCGCGGAGACCTCGTGGGGCTCGACGGGCTGACGAGGCTCGCGGAGATCGATCCCGCGGCCGGCCAGGCCCTGCGCGCGGTCCCCCGGATCGGTGGAGGCGCCGACGCCATCGCGCGGTGCCGCGAGGCCGTGGCCTCCGTGGGGTGCGAAGGTTCGCTCGAGGCCCTCGCCCGTACGTGGGCGCTGCTCGAGGCGACCGGTGTGAGCGAGCGGGTGCGCGTCGACTTCGGCATCCTGCGTTCGTTCGACTACTATACCGGGCTGATCATCGAGGCCTACGCACCCGGCGTCGGACTTCCACTCGGTGGCGGCGGCCGCTACGACGACGTTCTTGCCGCGTTCGGCTCACCGATGCCCGCCGCCGGTTTCGCGCTCACGCTCGAACGCGTGCACATCGCGCTGAGGGCGCAGGGGATCGAGGTCGACCTTCCGGGGCTCGACGCGGTCGTCGGGGGCGAGGACACCGCCGAGGTCCTGCTCGCAGCGTCCACGCTTCGTGATCGCGGTCTGCGAGTGAGGATCGCCGCGGTGTCCGACCCGTCGGGGATCGCCGCTGAGGCGGCTCGCGAGGGCGCCGCGCGCGCATGGTTCGCACGCGGGAGTGGGCTCAGCGCGCTGGACGGCGACGGATGCGAGACCGGGGAGGTGGCATCGTGAGTGAGAGCACCCCGCTGCGGATGGCGGTCCCCAAGGGCTCGCTCTTCGACGGTTCGCTCGCGCTGCTGGCCGAGGCGGGCGTCGATGTGGGCGCTCTCGCGGATCCCGGTCGTCAGCTCGTCGTTGAGGCGCCCGGCATGCAGTTCATCATCGGGCGTCCGACCGACATCCCGACATACGTCGCCTATGGGGTGGCCGATGTCGCGATCTGCGGCGCGGACGTGCTCGTCGAGGCGGGGCTCGACACCCTCGAACTCGTCGACCTCGCCTTCGGCGGATGCCGGTTCATCGTGGCCGAGTCCATCGGGAACGAACGCACGATCGAGGAGAGTTACCGGCACCTCGGCGTGCTTCGCGTCGCCACCAAGTACCCCCGCGTGACCGAGGCGCACTTCGCGGCGCAAGGCGTCCAGGTGGAGGTCGTGAAGCTCCACGGCAACATCGAACTGGCACCTCTGCTCGGACTCGCGGACCGCATCGTGGACATCACGGCCAGCGGGCGTACGCTGTCCGAGAACGGTCTGCGCGTCGTCGAGGAAGTCATGTCCTCGACCGCACGGTTCGTGGCGAACCCGGTGTCGGCACGGACCGACGCAGCGCGGGTGTTCGGGCTCGCCGACCGCCTGGAAGCGGCGGCGCGGCGGATGGAAGGACGGGGCGGACAGGCATGATGATGCGACGTATCGAGCTCGCTCGGGGCAAGACGCTGACGGAAGCCATGCTGGCGCGGACCGGCGGAGTCGACGCGGAGGTGCTGTCCGTGGCCGCCCGTATCGTCGATGACGTCCGGACCCGCGGTGACGAGGCTCTGCGCGACTACACCGCCCAGTTCGACAAGGTCGAGCTGTCCGAGCTGCGCGTCAGCCACGCTGAGATCGAGGCGGCCGTGGCGTCGGTCTCCGAGGAGTTCAAGGATGCCATCGCCACAGCCGCCGCGTCGATCGAGGAGTTCCACGAGCGGCAGGTCCCGCAGTCCTGGTTCACGACCGGCGAAGGCGGCATCTTCCTCGGACAGAAGGTCACGCCCTTGCGCCGCGTGGGCATCTACGTGCCCGGCGGACGCGCTTCGTATCCTTCCAGCGTGCTCATGACGGCGATCCCGGCCCTCGTGGCAGGCGTCGAGGAGATCGCGATGGTCGTGCCGCCCGCGGCCGACGGCTCCGTGGACCCGCACACACTGGCCGCGGCCGCCGAAGTGGGCGTCTCCGAGATCTACAAGGTCGGGGGAGCGCAGGCGGTGGCCGCGCTGGCGTACGGCACGCGCACCATCCCGCGGGTCGACAAGGTCGTCGGTCCCGGCAACGCATACGTGACCGCGGCGAAGAAGCTCGTCATGGGCGACGTGGGCATCGACATGCTCGCCGGCCCGAGCGAGGTACTCATCCTCGCGGATGCGACGGCCGAGCCCGCCTTTGTGGCGATCGATCTCATGGCGCAGGCCGAGCACGATCCGCGTGCGGCCACCTACCTCGTCACGGACGATCCGACGCTGCCGGACGAAGTCGAGGAGGCGCTCGAACTGCTGCTCGCCGACGCCCCGCGGGCCGACGTCATCCGCCGCTCTCTCACCGACAACGGTCGCATCATCATCGTCGCGGACGCCGCGGCTGCCATCGATGTGGCCAATGCGGTCGCCCCGGAGCACCTCGAGGTGATGATGGCCGAGCCGTTCGAGCTGCTCGGCGCGATCCGCAACGCCGGTGCGATCTTCCTGGGGCCCTGGACGCCCGAGAGCGTCGGCGACTACGTCGCCGGTCCGAACCACGTGCTTCCCACGGGCGGCACGGCCCGCTTCTCCGGGCCGCTGTCGGTCGACGACTTCATGAAGCGTTCCTCGGTGATCTCGTACTCTCGCGAAGCGCTGGAGGTCGATGCCGCGGCGATCATCGCCATCGCGACAGCCGAGGGTCTCGACGCCCACGCTGACGCCGTGGCCCTGCGCCTCGAACTCGCGGCCGAGGACGACGTGGCATGCGATGGGGAGCCCGCACTATGAAGGAGCTCCGCCCGCCGCGTCCGGACCTGGATGGACTGACGCCCTACGACGCCAAGGAGCCCAAGGCCGAGGTCAACCTCTCGGCCAACGAGAACCCGGGCAACCTGCCGCACGAGGTCGTCGACAAGCTCGCCGAACTCCTGCCCGAGTTCGCCTTCAACCGCTACCCCGACCCGATGTCGGGCAAGCTGCGCCAGCTCATCGCGGACGCCAACGGACTCGAATCAGGCAACGTGCTCGTCGGCAACGGCGGAGACGAGCTCATCTTCGACCTGCTCCTCGCGTGGGGAGGGCCGGGCCGCAAGCTGCTCAACATGCCACCCACCTTCGCCATGTACGAGATAGACGCGGCTGTGACCGGCACGGAGCTTGTGAGCATCCCGCGGCGCCCCGACTTCTCGGTGGACGAGGCGGCGGTCCTGGAGCGGCTCAAGGCCGGCGACATCGACGCCGTGTTCGTCTCGCACCCGAACAATCCCACCGGCAACCTGCAGCACGAGACGTTCCTCATCGACGTGCTCAACGCCACCGATGCGCTCGTTCTCGTCGACGAGGCCTACTTCGAGTTCTCGAGACACACGATGCGGCCTCACATGCAGCGGCACCACAACCTCGTCATCCTGCGGACGTTCTCGAAGGCGTTCTCACTGGCGGCCCTGCGCGTGGGCTACCTTCTGGCGCACGAGGACGTCATCACGGAGCTCACGAAGGTACGCCAGCCGTACTCGGTCGACCGCTTCAGCCAGTGGGTCGCGGCGATGGTGTTCCGTGAGCGGGTGGTGTTCGAGTCACAGATCTCCGACCTCATCCGCCAGCGCGACGTCATCCAGCACGGGCTCGACCAGCTCTCGGGTGTGGTCGTCTACCCCTCCGAGGCGAACTTCGTGCTGTTCCGCGTGGAGCACGCCGCTGCCGTCTGGCGGGACCTGCTCCACGGGCACGGCGTGCTCGTGCGCGACCTGTCCCGCGCGCCGTACCTCGAGGACTGCCTGCGCGTGAGCGTCGGTTCGCCCGAGGAGAACGCCCGGTTCCTCCGCGCCATGGAGGAGATCCTGGTCGCGCGCCGCAAGTCGGGGCTGCTCGGTACCACGAACGGCGAGTCGCTGAACGGACACGGTGGCTCCTAGACACGTCGGCCCGGCATAGGAGGACGAATGGCACGCGAAGCGGTCGTGGAACGCGCCACGAAGGAGACATCGATCGTCGTGCGCGTGGTGCTGGACGGCAGCGGCGTCACGGACGTCGTCACGGGCGTGCCGTTCTTCGACCACATGCTCGATGCGCTGGGGCGCCATGCCCTGCTCGATCTCTCGGTCAGCGCCAAGGGCGATCTTGAGGTCGACGCGCACCACACGGTCGAGGACGTCGGGATCTGTGTCGGACAGGCCATCGCGACGGCGCTCGGCGACAAGGCGGGCATCCGGAGATTCGGCTCGGCCTCGGTGCCGATGGACGAGGCGCTCGTGCTGGCGGCCGTGGACGTCTCCGGTCGCGGGTCGCTCACGTACGACGTCGATGTCCCCATCGAGCTCATCGGAAGCTTCGACACCACGCTCGCGAAGGAGTTCTTCGTCGCGCTCGCGTCGAACGCCGGACTGACGCTGCACCTGCACGAAGTGGCCGGCGACAACGCGCATCACATCATCGAAGCTGCGTTCAAGGCGGCCGCGCGCGCCCTGCGCGAGGCGATCGAACTGGACGCGCGCGTCGTCGGTGTGCCGTCCACGAAGGGCTCCCTGTGATCGCGATCGTCGACTACAAGATGGGCAACCTGCGCAGCGTCGAGAAGGGCTTCGAGGCTGCCGGCGTGCGCGACGTTCGCGTGACGGACGATCCGGACGTCATCGGCGCGGCGGACGGCGTGGTGCTGCCCGGCGTGGGTGCGTTCCGCGACGCGGCGTCGAACCTGGAGGCGTCGGGCTGTCGCGACGCACTGCTCGCGGCCATCGAGGGAGGAACGCCCTTCCTCGGCATCTGCCTCGGCCTGCAGTTGCTCGTCGACACCGGCCTCGAGGACGGCGAATGGCGGGGCCTTGGCGTCATCGGCGGCACGTGCGAACGGTTGCCGGCCGGGGTGAAGGTGCCGCACATCGGGTGGAACACCGTGGACCAGGCCCGTGAGAGTCCGCTGTTCGCCGGCGTTCCCGATGGGAGCGCCTTCTACTTCGTGCATTCTTTCCATGTGCTGCCACATGAACCATCCTGTATCATCGGCACCACCGAGTACGGGATCAGGTTCACCAGCGCCGTGCAGAAGGGGAGCGTGTTCGCCGTTCAGTTCCATCCGGAGAAGTCGTCCGATATGGGGCTTCGGTTGCTCCGCAACTTCGGTACGATCGTCGAGGAGGCAGCAGGCTAGATGAAGATCCTTCCGGCCATCGACATCCTGGACGGCAAGGTCGTCAGGCTGCGCCAGGGCCGACTCGACTCGGTCACCGTCTACAACGACGACCCGGTCGATCAGGCGAAGCGATGGGAAGCCTCCGGTGCCGAGTGGATCCACGTCGTCGACCTCGATGGCGCCGTCTTGGGCGAGCCGCGCAACCTCGAGCACGTGAAGCGGATCATCGCCGCGGTCGACGTCCCCATCCAAGTCGGCGGGGGCATCCGTTCCATGGAGACGCTTCGCATGCTCTATGACGCGGGCGTGACGAGAACGGTGCTGGGCACCACGCTCGTCACCCAGCCCGAGCTCGTTGCCAAGGCGTGTACCGAGTTCGAGGGCGTCGTCGCGGGCATCGACGCGCTCGATGGCAAGGTCGCCATCGAGGGATGGGAACAAGGTACCGATCACGGCGTTCTGGAGCTCGTCCTCGAACTCCAGCTCCTCGGAGTGCGCAGGCTCGCGTACACCGACATCGCGCTGGACGGGACCGGCCACGGCGTCAACTACGGCGCGTATCGCGCCCTCGCCTCGCAGATCGATATCCCGGTCATCGCCTCGGGAGGCGTCAGCTCACTCCTCGATATCACCGACCTTCGTTCGATCGGCCGCCAGGTCGAAGGAGTCATCATCGGCCGTGCGCTCTACGAGGGCACCTTCACGCTCGAGCAGGCCATCGCCGCCGGGCTCCGTTCCGGGGAGTAGTCGCCGACGTGCTCATGAAGCGCGTCATCCCGTGCCTCGATGTGGCTGAGGGGCGGGTGGTCAAGGGCGTGCGCTTCGTCGAGTTGCGGGACGCCGGCGATCCCGTCGAGCTTGCCGCAGCCTACGATGCCGCCGGCGCGGACGAGCTCGTCTTCCTCGATATCACCGCCACCCACGAGGACCGCCCGACGATGCTGGACGTCGCCCGGCGGACCGCGGAGCAGGTCTTCATCCCATACACGGTCGGCGGAGGGATGCGATCCTCAGCCGACATCCGTGCGATGCTGCAGGCCGGCTGCGACAAGATCTCACTCAACTCCGCAGCGGTGCGCGACCCGTCGCTCATCACCACCACGAGCGGCGTCTTCGGTTCCCAGTGCATCGTCGTCGCCATCGACGCCAGAAGAGTGGCGGGGTCGCGCGAGCGCTGGGAGGTGTTCGTCAACGGCGGCCGCATCGGCACCGGGCTGGACGCGGTCCAGTGGGCTGCCGAGGCGCAGCGTCTGGGCGCCGGCGAGATCCTGCTCACGAGCATGGATCGCGACGGCACCAAGGACGGGTTCGACATCCCGCTCACCCGCGCGGTGACGCGTGCGGTGAGCATCCCCGTCATCGCCTCGGGCGGTGCGGGGCAGCTCGATCACTTCGCTGAGGTGGTGGTCGAGGCCGACGCGGACGCTGTACTCGCAGCGAGCGTCTTCCACTACGGTGAGCTGAGCGTTCGGCAGGTCAAGGAAGCCATGTCGGCGGCGGGAGTGCCGGTCCGGCTGTAGAGTGGATGAGACGCTATGCGGCCGAGTCGAGGGGGAGTCATGAACATCAAGCCCACAGTCCACCGCGCGTGGATCCTTCTCATCGCGATGACGACCGTCGTGCTCGTCGCCGGGTGCTCATCACCGGCCACCGATCCCGCGACGTCGTCGTCTGGCGCGAGTGTGACCGCCACCGAAGCGCCCGAGCCGCCCGCCACGACCGGTCCCGCGGTCGCAGCGTCCGGGGCGGTGGTTTCGCCGAAGCAGGGCGGCGACGTGCGAAAGGCGCTCATGGACGCCGCCCGCGTCAGGCTTGCCACGACCTCGCAGTTCTACGTTCTTGCCATCTCGAGCGACGGCGCATGGGCGCTCGCGGCCCTGCGGACCGTCGATGGCGGCAAGGGGTCGTGGGTCGCGTTCCGCAACGAGATCCCGGCCGGCTGGGTCGCCTTCTGGAGCGGCGACGTGCCTGATGCTGGTAAGGCGGTCAAGGCCGCCGACTCCCGCTTCGCCGACGCCGTCCTGACGGCACTCGACCTTGAGATCGACGTCACGAAGCCGACAGTCGCCGAGGCTGAGGCCGCGGTGCTCAAGCTCGCGAAGAAGGCCTACCCCTCGATCCCGATCAAGAGCGCCACCGCAGAGGGTATCGGGTCCGATGCCAAGGGCCAGTGGTGGGTGCAGGCGTGGACGGACGCCGGCAAGGCATACGAGAACGAACAGTGGTTCGCCTACTACACCGGCACGACGTGGAAGCTCAAGGAGTACGGAACAGGACTCGAGCGCTCCGACCTGCCGTCCGACATCGAGTGGGAAGACGTGCCATGACAGACCGTGAACGCGACGCACTGGGCGTCGAAGACATCCGGTTCGACGGCGCTGGCCTCGTCCCGGCGGTCGTGCAGCAGCACGATACGGGCGAGGTGCTCATGGTCGCCTACATGAACGCGGAGTCCCTGGCCAAGACGATCGAGACGGGCCGGACGTGGTTCTGGAGCCGCTCGCGCATGCAGTATTGGATGAAGGGCGAGAGCTCCGGCGCCGTGCAGGATGTCGTGGAGGTCCGCTACGATTGCGACGCGGACTGCCTCCTCGTGCTCGTCGATCAGCACGGCCCGGGAGCCTGTCACACGGGCGAACGCACGTGCTTCTACCGCAGACTGTTCCCGGCCCCGGGCACTCCCGAGGCTGCCGTCGAACTTGAGGAGAGTGAGTTCTCGTGACCGATCGCAACGACCCGCTGGGCGCGCCAGTCGCGTCGCCGACCCCGGAGATCGGGGCTGTGCTCGCCGAGGTCTACACCGTGCTCGAGCAGCGCAAACGCGACCTGCCCGAAGACAGCTACACCGCGAAGCTCCTCATGGGCCCGCAGGACAAGCTCCTGAAGAAGATCGGCGAGGAGTCCGCGGAACTCATCATCGCGGCGCGCGACGGCGATGCGAAGCAGTTGCGCTACGAGCTGGGTGATCTGCTCTATCACATGCTCGTCGTCATGGTCCGCGAGGGCGTGGAACTCGACGACCTCGCTGCAGAGCTCTACTCGCGGCGCAGGAAGTAGCACGCGGACGATGACCCCCGTCGAGCTGCCCGAGGGCGTCCGACGCGCTCGCATCGAGCCGCTGTGGGCGCGCGTCGACCGCAACCGGGTCAAGTTCGCGCTGTTCATCGTCGCGTATCTCGCATCCATCGCAGGCTCCGCAGCGCTCGTCGCTGCCGCCGTCGGTTCACTGTTCGGCGTTTTCGCCATCGGTTCCGCTGGTTCCGTGGCACCGCTGGCGGATCTCGGGCTCATCGTTGGGGCATCCTCGCTCGTGGCCCTTCTCGCCGGCGCCGTGTGGGTCACCGTCGCCCTCGTCCGGTCCGAGAAGCGCCTTCTGGGCAAGCTGGGCGCGGTCCTCACGCCGACCGGTTCCTACTCGACGACGAAGTACGCGCTCAAGGACATGGCGCTCGCGGCCGGCTTCCCGCACGCTCCGCCGCTGTGGGTCATCCCGGACTGCGCCCGCGTGAACGCGTTCGCGGTCGGGCGCACGCCCCGGACCGCCGTCATGGGCGTCACGCAGGGATTCGCCGAGAGGCTCAGCCCCGAGGACCAGCGGGCGGTGTTCGCCAACCTCATGGCCCGCCTCACGAACGGCGACGTGCGATGGGCGACCGCGGTCTCCTCGCTCGTAGGACCGATCTGGAGGCTCCGTGAAGGTGACCTGCGAAGGGATTCCGACGAGCTGCCGGGGACCCGCGAGGGGTCGGACACGACGGAGGAGGAAGATGCCCGACTGCGTCGGAGCGGTGACGCCATGGTCGGTGCGCTGCTCTACTTCCTCCTGTACGTTCTCGTCATCGTCATCACGGAGTTGCTCTTGGCGGGCCACCAGCGCTCCACGATGCTGACCGCGGAGAAGGCCGACGCCGAGGGCATGCTGCTGCTCAAGGACCCGCGTGAGATGCTGCGCGCACTCGAGACGGTGCTGCAGGCTGATAACACCGTGCCTACCGCGGGTGAGGCCCACTCGGCCCTCTTCTACTGCTGGGCGGGCTTCGGCTACGCTCCCGAGGACGACCCCGAGTTCGAGCGCTTGTCGCGCCTTCGCGAGGTCCTGGGGGCGGAGGGACTGGCTGCGCCGCCGGTGAGGAGCGGTGCCGGTGGACTTCTCGAGCCTCCGGCACCCCGCATCGAGCGCGGAACAGGCGGTCCGTCGTGACCGACGGGCACGCGTCCGCACCGATGCTGCGC
This sequence comes from Coriobacteriia bacterium, assembly GCA_030651905.1. GTDB lineage: Bacteria > Actinomycetota > Coriobacteriia > Anaerosomatales > PALSA-660 > JANYAK01. Next base: position 17,937 of record JAUSBS010000018.1, on the reverse strand, counting down.
GCCGACCGTCTCGTTGTCGATCGTGAGGCGATCGACGGCATCCTGCGTCGCGCGAAGGTCCTCCACCTCGGCATGAGCGGTACGGACGGGCCGTATGTGGTCCCCGTCAACTTCGGCTACGACGGTGTGCACATCTGGATCCACTGCGCCGAGGCCGGGCACAAGCTCGATCTCCTCGCGTCGGATCCGCGGGTCTGCTTCGAGGTGTCCGTCGACGTCCGCATCGTTCCCGGTAGGCAGTGCGGCTGGGGCGCGCGCTTCCGCAGCGTCGTCGGCTTCGGTACGGCGATCCTGGTGGGGGACGCCGAGGAGAAGGCATACGGCCTCGGAGTCCTGATCTCGCAGTACTCGGGCGAGTCTGAGACCGTGCCGGTCGAGAACGCGCACGGGGTGGGAGTGCTGCGCATCGACATCTCGTCGATGACGGGGAAGGCCTACGTCGACGAGTAGCCGAGACGGCTCTTGCGGCCGGCCGTTCGACTCGCTACAGTTAGACGCGCGGCTAACAGTCTAAGTAACGACCGAGGCGCGACGGAGGTGACCATGACCGTCCAGGACGTGTTCCAAGCGTTCTCCGACCCGACGCGTCGGGAGATCGTCCGCATGCTCCAGGACAGCGACATGGGTGCCGGTGCCATAGCGGACCGGTTCGAGATGACGAAGCCGTCGATCTCGCACCACCTGGGCGTTCTGAAGTCCGCAGGTCTTGTGCGGGCCGAACGTCGGGGGCAGGAGATCATCTACTCGCTGCAGGCCACCGTGTTCCAGGAGTTCCTCGGCTATCTGGCCGAGACATTCGGAGAGGGGAAAGGCTCGTGAACTGGAAGGACATGCCGAAGTTGCCACTTGTGCTCATCGCGGTGATGTTCGTCGCGGGGGCCGTGCTGTACCCGAGCTTGCCTCAGGTCATCCCCACGCACTGGGGAGCGAGCGGCGCGGCCGACGCGTGGAGCACCAAGTCGTTCATGTCGGTCTTCTCGCAGCCGCTCATCGCGCTCGGCTTGTACGTGCTCTTCCTCGTCATGCCGTACTTCGATCCGAAGCGCGCGAACATCATCCGGTCGAAGAGGGCGTATGCGGTCATCCTCGACGCGTTGACGGCGCTCATGGCGGGCACGTTCGCGGCGAGCATGATCGCGGCGTACGAGCCCTCGTTTCCTGTGGACAAGGTCGTGCCGATCGAGACGGGCTTGCTGTTCATCGTCATCGGGAACTACATGAAGACGGTCAAGCGCAACTTCACCATGGGTGTGAGGTTCTCGTGGACGGTCATGGACGACGTCGTGTGGGCCAGGACGAACCGGCTCGGCGGCTATCTGTTCATGGGGGCGGGTGCGCTATCGCTGTTCGGAGTGTTCCTGCCCGCGCCGTACAACATCGCCATCTTCATGGTGCCGCTGCTCGGCATGCTGCCCGTGCTCTATGTGTACTCGTGGCGGCTCTACAAGCAGCGCCATCCCGATGACATGGGGCAGCCTGTCGAGGAGTGAGCCCGCGAGCCCTCCCGGCCTTTCGCCGCGACATCCTGGTTGCATCGTGCTTCCTCGGCGTGTATCCTCCACCCCAATCGAATCACGCGTGCGCCTGTGACGGGGAGTAGTATCCCGGCACCGAAGCTATAGAGAGTCGGGGACAGTGGAAACCCGATGCGGAGGGCCGGCGAGAATGGACCCCTGAGGCTCCGAGGCAACGGAAGACGACTTCCTACTAGTCTCGGCGGATCCCCACCGATACAAGGGGCCGGGTATCTCGGGAAGTGGCCGAAGGCAGGGCCGACCGACGTACTTCGGACCAAGTGGATCCGCAGTAGTGCGGGTCAATAAGGGTGGCACCACGGGAGCAGGCCTCTCGTCCCTAAACGGACGAGGGGTCTCTTTGTATTCTCCCGCAGCCCCCTCGGCCGTGGCGTACACGACGCGCGGCGTGGATCGACCCGTACCGGTACGGCGGCCTGCCAAGGCCCCGGACGAAGGAGGAGCACAACGATGGGAAGCGACAAGACGAGGTTCGGGCTCGACGAGACCAGGATCCCGGAAGCCTGGTACAACGTCATGCCGGACCTGAAGAACCCGCCGGCGCCGCCCAAGGCGTTCGGGCCGGATGGAACCGAGCTCACGCCCGACCAGGTCGGCGAGCGGCTGGCCTCGATCTTCCCGATGGAGTGCCTCAAGCAGGAGATGTCCACGGATCGCTGGATCGACATCCCGGGCGCGGTCATCGACGTGTACAAGGCGTACCGTCCCTCCCCGCTGCTTCGCGCCCGGCAGCTCGAGAAGGACCTGGGCCTGCCCGCCGGCGTCAAGATCTTCTACAAGTACGAGGGCGTGAGCCCCGCCGGCTCGCACAAGCCCAACACCGCCATACCGCAGGCGTACTACAACAAGCAGGAGGGGATCACGAAGATCTCGACCGAGACCGGCGCGGGCCAGTGGGGCAGCGCGCTCTCGATCGCCGGTGCGCTCTACGGCATCGAGGTCGAGGTCTTCATGGTCAAGGTCAGCTACGAGCAGAAGCCCTATCGCCGCATCCTCATGGAGACCTACGGCGCCACAGTGCACGCGTCGCCGACGAACCTGACCGATGCCGGCCGGCACGTGCTCGCGATGGATCCGGACTCCACCGGCTCGCTCGGCATCGCGATCTCCGAGGCCGTCGAAGTCGCGCTCAAGGACCCGGGAACGCACTACGCCCTCGGAAGCGTGCTCAACCACGTGTGTATCCATCAGTCCATCATCGGTCTTGAGGCCATCGAGCAGATGGCGCTCGCCGACGAGGAGCCGGACGTCGTCATCGCGTGCGTCGGCGGCGGCAGCAACTTCGCAGGGCTGGCGTTCCCGTACTACCACCGCAAGCTCCAGGGCAAGAGCAACGCGCGCCTGCTCGCGGTCGAGCCGAAAGCCTGTCCCACGCTCACCGCTGGTGAGTACCGCTACGACCTCGGCGACGAGGCCGGCATGACGCCGCAGATGCTCATGTACACGCTCGGACACGACTTCGTGCCCGCCGGCATCCACGCAGGAGGTCTGCGGTATCATGGCGACTCGCCGCTCGTGAGCCAGCTCGTCCACGAGGGCGAGGCCGAGGCAGTGGCCGTCGACCAGACGGCGTGCTTCGCTGCCGCTGTACAGTTCGCGCGCGCAGAGGGCATCCTGCCCGCACCGGAGTCGAGCCACGCGATCCTCGCGGCGATCATCGAGGCGAAGGCGGCCCAGGCCGCCGGCGAGGACAAGGTCGTCCTGTTCAACCTTTCGGGCCACGGGCACTTCGACCTGGCCGCGTACGCCGCGTACAACAAGGGCGAGCTGAAGGACTTCGACTTCGCGGCAGGCGCCACACTCTGCCAGCCTGAGTAGTCTTTCCGCATGCGGCGGGGCCGTCCGTCGGGACGGCCCCGCCGCAGCGCGCTGCGAGACACGGTGAGGTGCTGTCGGCTCGCGCGGGTTCGTGTACTGTGTCTCTACGATGGGTGGGACCGGCGAGCGGGGGGAACTGCCGTCGGAGCACCGCTCGAGGAATCACGCGCGAGATCGGAAAGGCGGTACATGGTGTCTGACTGGTATCCGCCCGCATCGGGCGAAGACAGAGCCGGAGTCGACGACGGCGTTCTCTCGGACGTCGATTGGTCGGGGTCTCCCGCGGCCGCTGCGGCCGCGCCGGAGCCTGAACCCGACTTCGCGCTGGACGAGCCGATCGAAGAGCGGGGCACGTCAGCCGGGCGGCGCGGAGCCGCACCGGTCCGCAGACAAGGGAGCCATTCAATGGACGGTATGCGCATATCCCGGGGAGCGTTCTGGGGCTTCCTTGCACTGGCGCTGGTCATCGGCCTTGCGATCGGTGGCGGCGTTCTCGTGTGGCAGCGCACCACGCTGCTCGCGGACATCCGCAAGCTCGAGACGCGCCTTACCGCAGCCGAGCAGAGCATGACTTCGACCGCCGACCAGCTGGCCCAGGCACAGACGCAGCTCGCGTCTGCCGAGGGTTCGATCGCGGCGCTCGCCGCCCAGAACACCCAGCTCACGTCCGACCTCGCCTCCGCGACCGCGGCCCTGACCGCGGCCAAGTCCACCACGCTCCTCACCATCACGGAGCGTACGGTCAGCCCGACATCCGTCGAGGCGAGCCACACGCTCGCACTTCAGGCCAAGGTCCAGGGTAGTGCCACCAAGGTGCAGATGAAGATCATCGGCACCGGTCTGGTCGCCTCCTACAGCGCGACCTACAGCCTCACCAAATCGACCACCACAGGCGGCATCACGACCTGGAAGCGTTCGGTCAAGGCCCCCGCCAAGAAGGGCGTCTATCGCTACTACGCCACCGGCTACATCGGCACGAGCAAGTTCGAGATGCCCGGTGTCTCGGCGTGGACGTTCGAGGTCAAGTAGGGACGCGCCCATCATGGCTCCCGACCAGGCTGCCCTGCGCGAAGCGGGCGAGGCGCTCGCTCCGCTGACGGACGGCGTGACCGCAGGTGTCCTCGAGCGCTATCGGACGATCCGGCCGGATCTCATGCGGCAGTTGGATGTCGTCGCCGTGGCGGCGGTCGAGCGGGACGTTCGACACCACCTCGATTTCCTGGTGCAGGCGCTGGCGACGGGCGAGCCGAGCCTGTTCGACGACTACGTGGGATGGGCCGCCGTCCTCTTCGGAGGACTCGGTCTGCCCGAGGAATGGCTGATCGAGAGCCTGGAGTTCGTCGCTCAGGGCTGCCGGACCGTTCTCGAGCCAGGTCAGGCCGATGTCGTCGACGTCGTCGTGCGTGACGCCGTATCGGCCATGCCCGATCGTGGGTTCACGCCACCTCCGTTCGTCATCGCTGACGGCGTCACCGGTGCGCTCGCCGTCAGCTATCTTGACGCCGCGCTCGCCGGAGACCGGACCAGCGCCACGCAAATGGCCCTGCACGCGTTGGACGACGGGCTGTCGATTCAGGATCTCTACCTCCAGGTGATCGCGCCCGTGCAAGCCGAGGTAGGAAGACTATGGCTCACCAGCCGCGTGACCGTGGGCCAGGAGCATGTCGCGACGAGCGTGACGCAGAGTGTTCTCGGGGCGCTGTCGCCGCGCATCGGTCGCACCGAACGGATCGGCAGGAGCGTCGTGATCGCCGCGGTCGGTCCCGAACTGCACGAGATCGGTGTCCGGATGGTGTCGGACCACTTCGATCTCGGCGGCTGGGACACGCACTATCTGGGAGCCAACACGCCTCTCGGTGCGATCGTCTCGGCGGTCGAGGAGTTCAAACCCGACGTCGTCGCGTTGTCCGCCACGATGGCACCCCACCTGACCGACCTGCGAATGGCCGTCGAGGCGGTCCGCAGGACCGAGGCCGGGCGCGGCGCCAAGGTCATCGTGGGCGGGCGGCCGTTCAACACGGTCCCGAGTCTGTGGCGCGCGCTCGACGCGGACGGATGGGCTCCCGAGGCGACCGGGGCGGTTCGCACAGCGCGAACGCTCTGCGGTGCGTGAGGAGCACGCCGGTTCAGCCGTGAAGGGCCTTGTCGACGGCCTCACGCAGACGTGCGGGCTCGAACGGTTTGACGAGGTAGTCGACCGCACCCTCGGAGTACCCCGTCTGGATGTCTTCCTTCGTCGACGCCGTCGTCAGCATGACGACCTTCACGTCGGCCGTGTCCGGTCGCTTGTGCAGGAAGTGCAGCACCTCGAAGCCGTCGAGCTTCGGCATCGTGACGTCCAGCAACACGAGGTCGGGGTGGTTCGCGATCGCCTTCTCGAGAGCGATCTCGCCGTTCTCGGCCTCGATGAGCACATAGCCGCCCGTGCGCAGGCTGGCGGTCACCAGCATGCGGATCTGGCGGTTGTCGTCGGCGATCAGTATCGTCTCGCCGGCCATAGGGACCTCCTTGGCTGTCTCACGCGCACGACTCCGAGGGAAGCGTGCCTTTGTGATATTCGACACACGAAGTACGTTTCCTGCGATGTGGGGGCCGCCGCCGGTCGTGGTACATTCGCCAAGGGGACCCTGGCACTCACGGGAAGGTCGCTGGCCAAGAAGATGCCGCGCATCGCGCTCGCACAGATCGACACGACCGTCGGCGACATCGACGCCAACGCCCGCGCGATCGTGGATGCCATCCGCGCCGCTGCCGCGCAGGGCGCCCATCTCGTGCTGCTGCCCGAGTTGGCGATCAGCGGCTATCCGCCCGAGGACCTGCTCGCCAAGGACCACTTCGTGGACGACGGGATCGACGCGCTCGGTCGCGTGGCCGCGGCCTGCACCGGGATCGCCGCCCTCGTCGGCTTCGTGGACCGCGACGGCGACGTGCTCTACAACGCGGCGGCGTTGTGCCGCGCGGGGCGGGTCGAGGCCGTGTACCGCAAGCACAGGCTGCCGAACTACGGCGTCTTCGACGAGGCGCGCTACTTCGCACCCGGCGACGTCCCTCTCTCGGCCGACATCGAGGGTGTTCGCACGGCCCTCACGATCTGCGAGGACGTGTGGCTGCCGGAGCTGGCCGCGGAGGCGGTGGGGCTCGGCGAGAGGCTGCTGCTCAACATCTCGGCGTCGCCGTTCCATGCGGGCAAGGGCGTGGAGCGCGAGGCCATGCTGGCGAAGCGGGCAGCGGACAACGGCGTGTGGCTCGCGTACTGCAATCTGGTCGGCGGCCAGGACGAGCTGGTCTTCGACGGGCGGTCGGTCGTGATCGGCCCCGACGGCAGCGTCCAAGCGCGGGCGCTCGCCTTTGAGGAGGACCTGCTCGTCGTTGATGTGCCCGAGGCGGGAGCGCTCCTGCCCGCGGGCGCGGGCTCGCGCGTGGAGCGGCGTCTCGACGGCGAGGAGGAGGTCTACCGCGCGCTGTGTTCGGGCCTTCGCGACTACATCCGCAAGAACGGCTTCCGCGACGTGGTGGTCGGTCTCTCTGGTGGTATCGACTCCGCGCTCACCGCCGTGCTGGCGGCCGACGCGCTCGGACCCGAGCACGTACACGGCGTCATGATGCCGTCTCGCTACTCGTCGCCGGGCAGTCTCGCCGATGCGGCGTCGCTGTGCGCGAACCTCGGTATCGAATGCCGCACCCTGCCGGTCGAGGAGCCCTTCGCCGCGCTTCTCGACACGCTGGCGGGCTCCTTCGAGGGCCGTGAGCCCGACATCACCGAGGAGAACTTGCAGGCGCGCATCCGCGGGACGCTGCTCATGGCGCTGTCGAACAAGTTCGGATGGATCGTGCTGGCCACGGGCAACAAGTCCGAGCTCTCGGTCGGCTATTCGACGCTCTACGGCGACATGGTCGGCGGCTTCGCGCCGATCAAGGACCTCTACAAGACGAGGGTCTACGACCTCGCGCGCTGGCGGAACCTCGGCGCGGAAGTGATCCCCGCCGCGAGCATCACGAAGCCTCCGTCGGCGGAGCTGCGGCCCGGCCAGCAAGACACCGATTCGCTGCCGCCGTACGACATCCTCGACGCCGTGCTGCGCCGCTACATCGAGCAGGACATGTCGCGAGACGAGATCGTCGCTGAGGGATTCGACGCGGACCTCGTGGCGCGCATCGCGCGGCTCGTGGACGCGGCCGAATACAAGCGGCGCCAGGGGCCGATGGGGATCCGCGTGACGCCGAAGGCGTTCGGCAAGGACAGGCGGATGCCCGTCACGAACCGGTACCGGGGCTGATCAGCGTGCCGGCGGATGCGCTGGTTCCCGGGGGCATCACCCTGCGCTACGTCGCTGGCGACGATCCGCTGATGCGCGAGGTCGCCGACCTGTGCTACGAGACGCTGCACCGGCCGTTCGACGTGAGCCGCAACGACGACTGGGGCAACGCGGACCCGGGCTCGCACCACCTCGTGGCGCTCAGCGACGGCCTGGTGATCGGGTATGCGCGGCTGCTCATCGAAGGCGACTGGGGCCACCTGCGTCAGGTCGCCGTCTACCCGGAGTTCCGGCACCGCGGGGTCGGGACGGCGCTCGTCTCGCAACTTCTGGATCTCGCGATCGGATCGGGACTGCCCCATGTGTACCTCAACGCGCGGCTGACGGCCGTGGCGCTCTACGAGCGCGCGGGCTTCCGCGTCGTGAGCCTCGAGCCGTTCCCGATGCCGCGCACGTTCCTGCCCCACGTCCGCATGGAACGTGAGCTCCCGGGGCGCCCCTGACGCCCCGACGCGCTAGAAAAGCACCTGCGCTTCGCCTACCCTGTAGCAGCGACATCGTGCGACCCATGAGGAGGGACCAGTACACATGCCGAAGCTCACCCGTGACCAGGTCCGCGTTCCGGCCGACGTTCCGGCCGCCGTTCGCGACACCTACATCGACAACTACATGAAGGCCACGCAGGGCACCGGACGGCTCATGCTGTTCGCCTGTGACCAGAAGGTCGAGCATCTCAACGACGACTTCTACGGCGAAGGCATCGCCGCGGACGACGCCGAGCCCGAGCACCTGTTCAAGATCGGCGACCAGGGCGTCATCGGCATCCTGGCCGGTCAGCGCGGACTCATCGCGCACTATGCGGCTGACTACCCGGACATCAACTACCTCGTGAAGATGAACTCGAAGACGCACCTCGTGCCGACTTCGCAGGAGGACCCGTACAGCCCGCAGCTCTACGACATCCAGACCGTGCTCGACTTGCGCGACAACGGCGTCAACGTGGTCGGCATCGGCTACACGATCTACCTGGGCAGCGAGTACGAGGCGTCCATGATGACCGAGGCCGGCCAGCTCATCGCTGACGCGCATTCCATCGGCATGCTCGTCGTGTTGTGGATCTATCCGCGCGGCAAGGCCGTGGGCAACGAGAAGGACGCGCATCTCATCGCCGGCGCGGCCGGCGCGGCGTGCTGTCTCGGCTCCGACTTCGTGAAGGTCAACCCTCCGAAGGGCGACGACACCGGCAGCTCTGCCGACAAGCTCAAGGAAGCCGCGGCCGCGGCCGGACGCACCGGCCTGGTCTGCGCGGGCGGCTCGACGGTCGACGCCGACACGTTCCTCAGCCAGCTCTGGGAGCAGATACACGTGGGCGGCGCCACGGGCAACGCCACCGGCCGCAACATCCACCAGCGCTCGCTGGATGAGGCTGTGCGGCTGACCAAGGCGATCTCGGCGATCACGCTCGGTGACTACAGCGTCGCGGACGCCGTCGCGGTCTTCAACGGCACGAAGGACTTCGCACTCTAGGCGACCCGGCACGCATCGCGAGAAGACAGCGGCCCCGTCGGACACCCGGCGGGGCCGCGATCCGTCTCGGTGGTATCATCTTTCGAACTCACCGACCATCGCCGACACCGGAAGCACGTGTATGCCGATATCCGACTGGTTCAAGGCGCGCGAGGCCAAGCGGTACGTCACGCCGAACGGCCCTGTCGACACGTCCGATCTTCCAGACGGCGTGTGGATCAAGTGCGAGGAGTGCAGGCGCACCGTCTACCAGGGCGACATGGAGAGCAACCTCCAGGTCTGCCCGGGATGCGGCGCGCACGGCGACCTCACCGCGGCCGATCGCATCGCATATCTCGTCGATGAAGGTTCCTTTGTCGAGACCGACGGTTCGCTCGGTTCCGTGGACCCGCTGTCGTTCACGTCGGGCAAGCCGTACGCGGGCGCGCTCGAGGCTGCGCGGGAGAACACGGGCATGCGCGAGGCCGTGCTGACCGGACGCGCCACCATCCTCGAGCGCCCAGTGGTCGTCGGCGCCATGGACTTCCGCTTCATCGGCGCATCCATGGGCTCCGCGGTGGGCGAGCGTATCACCCGCGCCTTCGAGTTGGCGCTGACCGAGCGCACGCCCCTCGTGCTCGCGGTCGCCTCCGGCGGCGCGCGCATGCAGGAAGGCATGCTCTCGCTCATGCAGATGGCGAAGACCGCCTCCGCGGCCGCGAGGCTCTCCGAGGCCCACGTGCCCTACATCGCGCTGCTCACGAATCCGACCATGGGCGGCGTCACCGCCTCGTTCGCCACGCTCGCCGACGTCATCTACGCCGAGCCGCATGCCCGGATCGGATTCGCCGGTCCGCGCCTCGTGGAGCAGACGATCCGGACGGGGCTTCCGAAGGGGTTCCAGTCCGCCGAATCCCTGCTGGCTCACGGCATGGTCGACGCGGTCGTGGACCGGCGCGAGCTGACGGAGCGCGTCGCCCTCACGCTCGACTATCTCGGATCGGGCGGTGAGTGACGTGGCGCGCACGTTCGTCATGGAGTTCGAGCGCCCTGTCGCGGAGCTCGAGCACAAGCTCGAGTCTCTCAAGCGCCTCGACCTCACCGCCCAGCCCGACCTCGCAGCGGAGATCGTCGCGCTCGAACTCGAGATCGAGAAGCTGCGCGAGACGCTGTATTCCTCGCTGTCCGCCTGGGAGAAGGTGCAGGTCTCGCGTCATCCGGAGCGCCCGAAGACCCAGGACTACATAGAGGCCCTCTTCACCGACGTCGTCGAACTCCACGGCGACCGGCTCTTCGGTGACGACGGCGCGATGTTCGCGGGACTGGCTACGATCGGCCGCCGCCGCGTCGCCGTTCTCGGTCACAGCAAGGGGCGCAACACCAAGGAGAACATCGCGCGCAACTTCGGCTCGCCGCACCCCGAGGGCTTCCGCAAGGCGCGACGTGTCATGCGGTTGGCGGACCGGTTCGGGCTGCCGATCGTGAGCCTGCTCGACACAGCGGGCGCCTACCCGGGCATCGAGGACGAGCAGCGTGGTCAGGCGCTGGCCATCGCGGAGTGCCTCGCGACGCTGGCCGGGGTCCGAGCACCGGTCGTGGTCGTCGGCATAGGCGAGGGCGGCAGTGGCGGTGCGCTCGCCATCGGATTCGGGGACCGCCTCATCATGCTCGAGAACGCCTACTACTCCGTCATCAGCCCCGAGATGTGCGCGACGATCCTGCACAAGGACGCCGGTCGTGCATCGGAGGCCGCGGCGTGCCTGCAGGCGACGGCGGACGACCTGGTCCGTCTGGGGATCGCTGACGAGATCGTGCGCGAGCCCGCCGGTGGGGCGCATCGCGACCCGGAGGTCGTGTTCGAGGGAGTGCGGGACGCGGTGACGCGGGCGCTGGACGAGCTTGCCGATGTGCCGGCCGACGAACTTGTGTCGCGCCGCTACGAGCGGCTTCGGAAGACCGGCGTGTACACGGAGGGGGACTGATGGGCGAGGAACGAGTCATCAAGCGCGTGGGGATGCTCTTCTCGGGCGGGCCGGCCCCGGCCGCGAACGCGGTCATCTCGGCTGCGGCGATGAACTTCCTCAACTGCGGCATCGAGGTCGTCGGCTTCCTCGACGGCTATGAGGACCTCGAGCAGTACTCGCCCGAGCGGCCGCTCGTGCAGAACGAGCACTACCTCTGTCTGACGATCGACGACGTCTCCGGGATCCGGAACCGCAAGGACATCATCCTGCGCACCTCCCGCGCCAACCCCGGCAAGGCGATCCACTCACTCGAAGACCTCGAGGATCCGGCAAAGAACGCCAAGCTCATGTTGGTCTACCACGGGCTCGAGTCGATGAAGATAGACGGGCTCGTCTCCATCGGCGGCGACGATACCCTCAAGACCGCGAACTACATCTACGAGATCCAGCGCGTGGTCCCGGGCCTTCGCCCGATCTCCGTGGTGCATCTCCCCAAGACGATCGACAACGACTACTACGGCATCGACTGGACGTTCGGATTCACGTCGGCCGCCCATTTCGCCGCGCTCGAGATCGCCAACGTCGGCGCGGACGCGAAGTCGACCAAGTGCTGGTACGTGCTGGAGATCATGGGGCGCAAGGCCGGTTGGCTGACGTATGCGGCGGGGATCGCCGGCGAGGCGACCCGGATGATCTCGGTCGAAGACGTCGAGGGCACCTGGGACTTCGCGAATGCGGCCGAGGAGATGGTCGACCTGATGCTCGCGCGCGCCGCCGACCGCCGCGAGTACGGCGTCATCTGTGTTGCCGAAGGCCTGGCCGACCGGCTTCCCGACGACCAGCGGCCGGCCGAGATCGACGCGCACGGCAACTCCATGCTCGGCTCGGTCAAGATCGGCGAGCACCTCGCGGGCGCGATGGAGAAGGCGTACGCGAGGCGCACGGGGGCGACCATCAAGATCCGCAGCAAGCAGATCGGCTACGAGGCCAGGTGCGCTTCGCCGGTGGCGTTCGACGTCTTGCTTGGCAGCCAGCTCGGTGTGGGCGCGTATCGCGCCATCGTGGACGAGGGGCTCTCCGGCCACATGGTGTCCGTGAAGGATCAGCTCCAGCTCGTCTATGTGCCGTTCAGAGACCTCATCGACCCCGAGACGCTGCGGACACGCGTGCGCTTCATCGAGCGCGACTCGGACTTCTACAAGCTGGCGCGCTCGCTGGAATATCAGGCGTGCGAAAGCGCCGGAGGCTGTGCGGATTAGAGCACGCGACATGGCACGGGCCTTGCGCTAGGCCGGACTGGAACCGTCGGCCATCCGGCAGCAGGGGATCCGTGAAGCTCAGGAACGCACAGGTGATCGGTGTGGCGCTCGCGCTGCTCGTGGGCGTGCTGGCCGTCGCGGCGCCCTGGTGCCAGACGTCCCTGTGCGCCGCGATGATGCAGCGCTCCTCGACCATCGGCGACACCGCGTGTGCCACCGACACCGGCCCCACGTTGAGCGCGAAGTGCGGCGGCATGCGCACGGCGACTGCCGAGGCGGCCGTCGCGGCTCCCAAGGCACCGTCCGTCCCGGACCTGCTCGCCATGACCGGTCAAGGCGTCGGCCTTCCGGACGTCACGTGGGCGCGCACGGTGAGCGTGGCGCCGCCCGGCGACCCGCCCCGCTTGGTCCTCGACACCTCTCGTCTGCGGATCTGATCCGCGCCATCTGACCCATGCCGCTCCGTGGTGTGCTGACGCACGCCGTGGGTGGCCCTCCGCGTACGCCGTGCGCGGGTGATGGCACTCCGACGAGAGACGAGGCAAGCGCGTGGATCTCTTCCTTCCGATGCTCGGTGTAGGCATCGTCACGAGCGTGCATTGTGTCGCCATGTGCGGCCCGATGGTGCTCACCTACGCGGTCAGAGGCGACGAGGGCGGTCCGCTGCTCAAGCGGATGGTCCCGCACTTCGCCTACCACGGAGCCAAACTGCTCAGCTACGTCGCGGTGGGCCTCCTGCTGGGCGCCATCGGCTCGGCCCTCAACCTCGCCGGTGTTCGCGGCTGGGTGACGGTCTTCGCTGGAGCGTTCATGATCCTGCTCGGTCTGAACATGACCGGGAAGGTGCCGGCGCTTCGCCGGCTCACCCTGCAGCCACCGAAGTTCCTCATGGACGTCCTTCAGAAGACCCGACGCAAGGCGAACGCGGACTCTGCTCAGGGCACGGTCTCCCTGGCAACGCCGATCACATTCGGCCTGATCACCGGACTCATGCCGTGCGGGCCGCTGCAGGCCGCACAACTCGCCGCCGCGGCTACCGGCTCGCCCGTCAGCGGCGCCGTCGCGATGCTCGGTTTCGGGCTGGGCACGATGCCGCTCATGCTCGGGTTCGGGGCGGTGTCCGGCATGCTGGGCGCGAGATTCAAGAAGAACATGATGGTGGTCGCCGCTGTCTTCGTGATGGTGCTCGGCCTCGTGATGCTGGACCGCGGGGCGATGCTCGTGGGCTCGCCGGTCACATCGGCCTCGATCAAGACCGCGTTCGCCGGCACTCCGGCGGCCGCCGGACCCGCCGAGGGCGGCTACAGGGTCGGCGCCGACGGCGTCGTCGAGGTCCCGCTCGTGATCGCGGACGTGCAGTTCCAGCCCCAAACCCTGTCGATCCCTGCGGACAAGCCCGTACGGCTGATCGTCGACCGTCGCGAGGCGAACGCATGCTCCGCACAACTGGCGGTCCCGCACCTCGGGGTGCTCGTAGACCTCAAAGACAACGGCACGACGGTCGTGGACCTTCCCGCCTCCAAGGCCGGAAGATACACCCTCACGTGCGGCATGGGCATGATGGCCGGCACGCTGTCGGTCGGCGGAGGCGCTGCTTCGAGAACTGTCGCTACCGCGGCCACAGGCGCGGGTGGAGGCGCCTGCGCCTGCTGTGGTGGTGGGGCGGCCGTACCGGCTGAGGCGCAGGCCCCGAAGGCCGCCGAGTTGGTCGGTGGCATCCAGAGAATCAGCGTGGACGTCTCGAAGGGTTACTACGATCCGAGCACGATCGAGCTCAAGACCGGTATTCCCACCGAGATCACCTTCAGCCAAGCGAGCGGCTGTACGGGCTATGTCCAGTCGGCCGACCTCGGCTTCTCCGAGGACCTGACAAGTGGTCCCAAGACCGTCAAACTGCCCGGCCTGAGCGCCGGGACCTATGGTTTCGAGTGCGGTATGAGCATGGTCTTCGGCTCTATCGTCGTGAAGTAGAGAGGAGCGCTGGTACCATGACAACCATGACCGTACCGAGCGACATAGAACTCGATAGCGTCTCCGTCGAGGAGCCGCAGCCGTCTGCGCACGCGTCCGAGGATGCCTCCTTCGCGGTGACCGGCATGACGTGCGCCAGTTGCGTGGCCGTCGTCGAAAAGGTCGTCGGCAGGCTGCCGGGAGTCGAGCGGGCCACCGTGAACCTCGCGACCGAGAGGCTGACGGCGCGCTTCGATCCCGCCGCCACGGACCGCGAGGCGATCGCGGAGGCCGTGAAGAAGGCCGGATACGGCGCCATCCCGCTGGACGCCGCGGCAAGCGCCGCGCCGACGGATACGGGCGGCCCCACTGCGGTCGCCTCGAGCAGCGTGACGCTCGGGCTCATCGGCATGACGTGCTCGTCGTGCTCCGCCGTGATCGAGAAGACGCTCAACCGCGTCCCCGGAGTGACTTCCGCCACCGTGAACCTCGCCGCCGAGACCGCGAGCGTTCTCTTCGACCCCGCTGTCGTCGGGCTCGATGCGCTCATCGGCTCCGTCAAGGGCGCGGGGTACGACGCGGTGCTCCGTGTCGAGACCACTGCGGCGGGCGACGGCGCGGTCGACGCCCAGCGCGATGCCCAACTCAAGCACCAGAAGCGCGAGCAGTTCCTCTTCGTCTTCTCTCTCGCGTTCGCCATCCCGGCGCTGCTCATCTCGATGGTGCCGGGCTTCATGACGGAGGTCCCCGCGGCGGTCGCGACGTGGCTCGCGAACACGTTCGGCGGTGCGTGGGATCCGATGATGGTCGGGAAGTACCTCGCGTTCGCGTTGGTGACCCCGGTCCAGTTCGTCGCCGGAGCCCAGTTCTACCGAGGCTTCTGGCACGCGCTCAAGCGGCGCACGGGCAACATGGACACCCTCATCGCGATCGGCACGTCGGCCGCATACTTCTACAGCGTGGCCGCCACCTTCGTGCCGGCACTCGAGGGAGAGCCGGTCTTCTACGAGACCGCCGCGTTGCTGATCACCTTCGTCATCCTCGGCAAGCTGCTCGAGGCCCGGGCGAAGGGTAAGACGTCCGACGCCATCAAGAAGCTCATGGGGCTGGCGGCCAAGACCGCCCGCGTCGTGCGTGGGGGCGAGGAGATCGACGTCCCCATCGAGCAGGTCGTGGCCGGCGACGTCGTCGTGGTGCGGCCCGGCGAGAAGGTCCCGGTCGACGGCCTCGTGGTCGACGGCCGTAGCAGCGTGGACGAATCGATGCTGACCGGGGAGTCCATCCCGGTGGAGAAGAACGTCGGCGACACCGTCATCGGTGCCACGATGAACACGCTCGGCTCGTTCTCGTTCCGGGCGACGAAGGTAGGCAAGGACACGGCGCTCGCTCAGATCGTGAAGCTGGTCGAAGACGCGCAGGGCTCGAAGGCGCCTGTGCAGCGGTTCGCGGACCGCATCTCCGCGGTGTTCGTTCCCGCAGTGGTCGCGATCGCGGTCGCCACGTTCTTCGTGTGGCTCTTCGCCGTGCCGAACTTCGTCGACGCGTCGTTCTACGCGTACGCCACGCCGTTCGTGAAAGCACTGCTCGCCGGCACCGCGGTCATCGTCATCGCGTGCCCGTGCGCACTCGGGCTCGCCACTCCCACGGCCATCATGGTCGGCACCGGTAAGGGCGCCGAGAACGGCATCCTCATCAAGAGCGGCGACGCTCTCGAGACCGCCTACAAGATCCGTGCGATCGTCTTCGACAAGACCGGCACGCTCACGCACGGCAAGCCGGTGGTGACCGAGGTCGAGGCGTTCGGCGGTCTGAGCGGGGACGGCGTCTACGCTGTGGCTGCCGCGCTCGAACGCGGCAGCGAGCATCCGTTGGCTGAGGCGATCGTAGCTGGCGCGAAGGGCGCGGGTATCGCCCCGGAGCGGCTCACGGTCACAGGCTTCGCCGCGATCCCGGGACACGGCGTCGAGGGCGACGTCGACGGCCTGCGTGTCTCACTCGGCAACCGCCGCCTCATGGAGCGCGATGGCATCGACATCTCCGCACACGCCTCGCGGGTCGAAGGGCTCGAGGCCGACGGCAAGACGGTCATGCTCGTGGCCGTCGACGGCCGTGCCGCAGGCCTGATCGCCGTGGCCGACACGCTGAAGGACAACTCGAAGGAGGCCGTGGCGCGCCTCACCGAGATGGGCGTCGCGGTCTACATGATCACCGGAGACAACCGGCGTACCGCCGAGGCGATCGCGGCCCAAGCGGGGATCCTGCCCGACCACGTGCTGGCCGAGGTGCTCCCCGAGCACAAGGCCGAGGAGGTCGGCAAGCTCCAGGCCCAGGGCCTGATCGTCGCCATGGTCGGCGATGGCATCAACGACACTCCCGCGCTGGCGAAGGCCGACGTCGGTATCGCGATGGGCGCGGGGACGGACGTGGCGATGGAGACCGGAGGCATCGTTCTCATCAAGAACGACCTACGCGATGTCGTCACTGCCATCGAGCTGTCCAAGCGCACGATGCGCAAGATCCACCAGAACTTCTTCTGGGCGCTCGGCTACAACGCGCTCGGTATCCCGGTCGCCGCTCTCGGTCTGCTCCGTCCCGAACTCGCCGGCGCCGCGATGGCGCTCTCCTCGGTGAGCGTCGTGACGAGCTCGCTGCTGCTGCGCCGGTTCAAGCCGAGCCTGTCGAAGGCCGTCGCCTAGCCCTTTCGAAAGGACATCGATACCCATGAACAGACTCCTCAAGATCGCGGGCATCGTGCTCGCGGTAGTCACCATCGCCGGCGCGGCCACATATGCGTACGCGGCCTCCCGTAGCGAGACCAAGATGCTCGGCGTGGTGGTCGCGGCCAAGAACGCGGCCTTCGACGTGCAGGATCAGCCCGGCGTGTTCACGACGATCGCGGTCGGTCCCGTCCTCGCCCCCGGCCCCTCGTGGGTGGTCGTACACCTCGACGTGGACGGCAAGCCCGGGCCTCGTGTCGGTCTTGCGCACGTCGGCGCCGGTGAGACCCGCACCGTGACGGTCGTCCTCGACCCGACGATCGAGCTCACCGAGAAGCTGCTCGTCGCACTGCACGCCGACCGCGGCGTGACCGGTGCGTTCGAGTTCGACATGGACAAGTTCGAAGCCAGCCCCGACAAGCCGTACTTCGTCGATGGGATGGAGTTGGCGAAGGCGGTGCGGGTGAAGTAGCTCGCTGCCGACCCTGTGCTACGCTCGTGGTCGTCCGCCGGCAATTGATGGAGGGTCGTCTTCCATGCACGAGGAGTTCGCACGCATAGGGCGTGACCTGTGGCTCTCCGGCGCGGTCAGCAGCCATGGCGGCAACATGTCCGTGCGTGACGGCGACCGTCTCTTCATCACGCGCACGGGCTCGATGCTCGGTCACCTCGGCGAGGGCGACGTCGTGGAGACGTCGCTGGCGGAGTGCGACGACCCCCGCGATGAGCGCTGCTCCGTGGAGCTCGTGGTACACCGCGCTATCTACGCGGCCACGGGCGCGCATGCGATCGTGCACGCGCACACGGTCCACACGATCGTGCGCTCGATGATCGAGGACCGCATCGTGCCGGTGGATTCCGAGTCGCTGCTGCGCCTGCAAGACGTGCCGGTCGTGACGGCGGCGAAGTCGATCGGCTCGCCGGAGGCGGGC
>JAUSBS010000070.1 GCA_030651905.1 Coriobacteriia bacterium | reverse complement strand
CCGCACATCTTGGGGGACGGCCCGAAGGACGACACCGCAGATGCGATGATGTGCGTCGACGGCGCGGTGAACGAAGTCTCGACGTCGTACTGCGAGCCGAGACCCCCGCCGCCGTGACAGGTGAAGCACAGGCCCACATCGGCGGGAAGTGGTCCAGGGTAGCCCGGTGTTCCGAACGCGGTGTACGGACCCACGATCAGCGCGTTGCCGGTGGGATCGATCGAAGCGGCCGTTCGATACGGCAGATCCACAGGCGCGGTGTGGGCGCGATGACAGATCGCGCAGGCGTCAGTGGAAGCACTCTCCGCGACGTGAGGCGGAAGCGCCGCCAGCGCGGCAGCGGGCACGCACGTCACGACCACGAGCGCCAGTAGCGCGGCGGCCCTTGAGACTGCGCGGCGGGACACGGAAAGGCGATACGTCAATTCGCCGGCTATCGCGGCGCGCGACGCCCCCCCGCTGGTCTGTCTCAGAAGCAGTTGAAGAGCCTCCCTCGTGCACCACGCGCCGGCAAGCGCTGCGGGGTCTCTCACGGCCTCGTGCGGTCCCCTGCCCATTCCCTCGAAGGGCCCCGCATCGCGTGACCCGCATACCGGGCGGGCACGCCACAGCCGTCAGACCCGTCCCTTACCCGGACCCAACAGCCACATTATATAGTGCTGGACGGCTTCTTTGCCACGAATCCTGCCGTCGCCGCGAGTCCCACGCCCAGAAGCGCTCCGATGGCGACGATCCACCAACGCGGATCCGCGAGCGCTTCGAGCAACAGGTTGCGTCGAACGGCTCCGGCGACCGCCCAGACCGAGACGCGGCTACCACCCGTATCGGTGACGAAGACGTGTCCATCGCCGTCCGTGGCGATGCCCGTAGGTGCATAGAACTGGCCCGGCGCCGTCCCCTTGGATGCGCCCCGAGTGAGCGTCGCGCCGTCGGGTCCCAGTATCAGCAACTCTCCCCCCGTGGTGTCCATCACCGCGAAGAGTCCGTCGTTCAGAGCCAGCACGCCCCGTGGGAGTCCCGAGAAGGTGACCGCGCGAAGGAACCGCAGTTGCCGCGTGAGAAACAGCAGGCGACGGTTGTTGCTGTCCGCCACGACCACGAGGTCCCCCGAAACCGCCAGCCCGTTGGCGAAGGAGAGGCTCCCGCCGGACGGCCCCTTGGGCAGGTCGTCCCCCGTCTCGCCCCGATACTCCCCCGTGGGACCGAACGCGATCACTCGCTGGTGCGTTCCCACGTCGGAGACATAGAGGGTCCCATCGTCGGCGAATGCGAGCGCGAAGGGCCGCCAGTCCCGGATGGCGATCTCGCCCGCTGCCCCCGCAGGTGCGAAGGTCCTCACGAAGGTGCCGTCGACGCCGAACACTTCGATGGTGCGCGACAGACGATCGGAGACGTAGAGGCGGCCGTCCAGCGGACTGAGCGCCACGTAGACGGGCGTCTCGAGTGTTGCGGTCCCCAGAGCCGACGCGAAGCGTCCAGAGGTCGAGAAGACGGCCACGTCCCCGCGGCCGGCGTCGGCGACGAAGACCCTCGCGCCGTCTACGGCGATGCCTACGGGCTGCTTCAGCGCTCCGGGACCGCTCGCGCCGAACTCGCGCGAGAAGACCGGCGGTTCGACCCTGATCGACGAGGCTGACTCGTCGGAGTCGCGACCAGCCCACAGAAGCGACCCCGCAA
The DNA here is from genome assembly GCA_030651905.1 of Coriobacteriia bacterium. GTDB lineage: Bacteria > Actinomycetota > Coriobacteriia > Anaerosomatales > PALSA-660 > JANYAK01. The sequence continues at coordinate 13,326 of JAUSBS010000070.1, read as the reverse complement.
CGCACGAGGCGGCGAGGGCGACCGCTGCCGCGACCCCCAGCACGATCGCACGGGTCTCCACGCGAGAGCGGGGCCGCGGATCGCGGGCACTCACGGGATGATGACGGCCACGATCGACTCGAGAGCGTCCTTGGTCTGGATGGCCTTGTCGCCTCCCGAGTAGCCCTCCACCACGATCAGCACGGCGCCCTCGTTCCACGCCATGGCGGCATATCGGGACCCGTACACGCCGAAGAGGACGGTGCGCCCCTCGATGGAGAGGCTGGCCTGGCTGCCTGAGTACTGGCTCCGGATCGTGCTCTCCGCCGCGGCCTTTGCGAGTGCGGGTGTCTTGTACTGCTCGACCACGACGACGACCGAGGTCAGCGCCGACTTCGTGGCCGGGATGTAGTCCCTGTTCAGCGCGAACTCGGACGGGATGACCCGGGACGCCGTATATCCGGGAATCGTGTCAGGCACGAACGTGGCCAGGCTGGCGACGGGACCCTCGGGGATGCCGGTACCGGTCGGCTCCGTGCCTTCGGCCGGGGTGGACGACGGACCGGGAGGGGTCGGGTCGACCTTGGGCGTCTTGCCGGCGTCGATCGCGGCAGCCTGCTCCGCCGCCTTGCCGTACGCCTTCTCGAGCGCGAGGACCTCAGCGAGCTTGGCGCGCGCGGTCTTCAGATCCCCATCGGCGATAGCCTGCTGTGCCGCGGCGTAGAGCGACTCGAGGGAGCGATGCTTCGCGCACAGCTCCCGCGTCGTCTTGACGGTGTAGAGGTGCGCTTCGCTGGCCGGGACCTCGATGACCTTGATCGTGTTGGAGATCGTCTCACCATACGTGCAGACGACCCGCTGGCCGGTCTCGACCTTGATCTGCTTCTCGCCGCAGCCGCCCAACGCGAGAGCGGTAGTGAGTACGAGTACAAGCGCGGCCAGTGTGAGCCGGACGGTTCTCGTTCGTTTCATCTCGGGTCGCTCCTCAAGGACCGGCGCTGGCGCCGTGTCAGTTCGCGCATCGCCGCTTTCAGGTCGTCGAACAACAGTACAGCCAGGCCGACCGCGACGCCAACGATGGCGATGCCGACGGGCCAGGACATCGTGGCGCTGAAGGACACTGAAGCGTAGGTCGTGCCGAAGTCCTGCTGGATGTCGGAGGAAAGGCCGCGCGTGAGCACATGCAGGGGCGTCCGTGCGAGCAAGGGGTAAGCCGCCACGGCGCCCAGAGCAGCGACACGGGACCACCATGCCCCCTGCGCGACGCTCGCGCACAGCAGCGCCGCGCCGGAGGCTGCCGTCCATCCAGCGACCGTCTCCCAACCGGGCATGTCCCATGCGAAGGAGAGCACATCGGCCTGCCGAGTGGCCGCCACCGACGCCGCAAGCGCCGGAAGGAACAGGCCTACGACGGCCGCGAAACACACGATCCCGGCGAGCCACCACATCACTCGTGCCCATCGATGAGGAGCCGTCTGGCGACCTGAAGCCTCGAAGAGGCAGACCGCGCCCGCGATCGTGAGCAGGAGTCCTCCGGCCACGCCGCTCCAGACCATCGGATCCGGGCCGCGCACGCCTGCGAGCTTCTCGACCAGGGAGAGCGCGGGAAGGATCACCGGAGTCAGCGTGAGGCAGATTCCCGCGCGCACGACTCCCTGAGTGGACAGGACTCTCGTCCACAGGAGCCACACCATCGCCCAGGCCGTGACCCACACGACGACCGCGGAGCCCTCGTCCGCAAGCCGCGAGAGGCCTCCGAAGCCCTCCGCGGACAGGGAAACGGTGATCGCTGCCGCCCCGAACGCGGCCGACGCGGCCACGAGCAGCGGGCGACCGGGACCATAGAGTCTCATCAGTCGCGCGATGACGATCCCGGCGAGCACGAAGACCGCACCGGCGGCGATCATCCACAGCTCCTCGCCCGCGAACCGGACCATCGGTGAGAAGGAGCTGGGACGCTCCCAGTTGCCAAGTATCCCGGCCGCCCCCGTGAGAACGGCGAGCCCACCGGCGAGGGTGGCGGCGCCTGCGGGTATACGACCCGAGCGCCACAGCGCGACAGCCCCCGCGAGCACGGCCCAGATCCCCCAGACTACCCCTGCGAAGAACAGGACTTCGGTGCCGGGCGGCGCGTCGGTGTAGCGGTGCGTCACGACCAGATAGGGCGCGAGGAACATGCCGCCCGCGCCCGCCGCGCCCGCTGTCGCGATCACTCGCGGACCCAGATCGCGCACTGTGGTTAGATCACGACCGCAGACGATGGCGCAGAGCACGAGTGTCCCGATGGTCAACGCGAACGTGAGCGCCGCGCCGGGAAGGCGTCCGGAGAGTCCCACCATGAAGGCGGTGTGCGCCGACCACAGGAGCGCCAGCGCGGCCGGAGCGGCCGCCCGCCGCAGGAAGTCCTTCATGAGAAGCCCTCTATCCACCCGGAGCCGGACATCCGTCCGGCCCGCGGACAGTGTCGCACGAACGGGGAGGGGCCGGTCGCCCGGCCCCTCCCGTCGCGCTCTTGGATCAGGTCTGAAGTGCGGACCCTTGGTGCGACTGCTACTTCGAGTGACACGCCTGACACACGTAGCGGTTGTCGAAGCGCAGAAGTGCGCTGGTGCCGTTCGCGATGAACGCCGAGCCGGCCGTGGGGGCGGTTGCCGCCCAGCCGGTCATCACCGCGGTCGAACCGTGTGCCGTGTGGCACGTCATGCAGTCCAGCCAGTCGGTGTTGTCGTTCACGATCGCGCTAGCCTCGCCGGCACCGTGCGCCAGCGGAAGCTGCATCGTGGGATCGGCCGTCGCGGACGGGCTCACCGCGGTCAGAGTGGTGCCGCCACCGCCGAAGTTGGACAGCGGGACGTTGACCGGGTGACGGTGCTGAGTCGCGGCGACGCCACCGTACACGTAATAGGCCTGTGTGTCGCTGACGTTGCGCTGACCCATGTAGTAGGTATGACAGCCTACGCACCAGCCGCTCATGCCCTTCGTGGGATCACTAGGCTTGGCGTACTTGGGAGTGGTGTAGTCCGGCTGATAGCCCGGATACGTCGTTCCCTTGGCGAAGCCGTCGTGGGTGTAGCCGTTCGCCGTGGACGGATAGCCGACCTCGACGGACGTCACGTACGGGGTCGGGACCGCTCCGACGTATCCGCCGACAGTCACGCCGTACACCTGGTTCTTGAGCAGGCGGTAGTTCGACGTACCGTGCACGTCGTGGCAGCCGTCGCAGCCCAGCTTCACCAGCGACTCACCGGTTCCCGGCGTCAGACTCGCGTCGTACGAAGGGAGGGTGCCCGCGGTCGCAGCAACGCTGCCGCCACCATAGGCCGCCCATGAACCGGAGAACTCGAAGTGGCGTGACGTGACCGGCTTCCCGTCGAAGTCGAGCTTGCGCCCGGTCGGGACGCCGTCGATGTCCGTTTCCGGCTTGCCGAATGCACCGCTGATCAGCGGGGAGCCGACAGTGCCGTAGACACCGGCGCTCGCTCCGGTCTGATACACGCCGAGTTCGACGTTGGTGTCCGCACCCAGCGCCGTGGCGCCGTGGCACGTGTAGCAGAACTCGGAGATGTCGGTAGCGTTGCCCAACAGCAGGGCGCTACGCTCGCCGGGGTCAAGGCCGGTCCGCTGGAGAGGGTCGGTGCCCGTGGACGGGTTGATGTCGGTCCTCTGCCACGTGATGGTGCTCGGAGCAGTGTGAGCCCGGTGACAACCGGCACACTGGTCCGTGTTCATGGCGTAGTTGCCGTGAACGCCGTTGTTGGCGAGTGCCACACCCGGGACCAGCATGGCCACGAGCGCGATCACGCCGACGACGAGCAGAAGGTGCTTCCTCTTCGCTGTCATCGGACCTCCCCTGCGGTCAGACATGCTTGCTCCTCTTCGACCTTGGCGCGCCGCGCCGAGATGGCGAGCAGCCCACCGATGACGAGCGTAGGTACGAGTGCGGCTTGCGCGAACGGCCCAGAGAGCAGGCTGCCCACCATCGGCGAGATGTGGTCCTCCATGAACGGGTCGGCCTTCGGCGCGACGAGCATGTACTTGCTGGCCCAGAACATGTTACTCGTTCCCTGCCAGTTCGCGTACGTGCCGTCCGCGATGCCTGCGTTCAGGATCGCCCTGATGTTGGCGACGGTGTCGTACTTCATGGCCTTTGCGGGGCACGTGTACACGCACGAGGGCTGGGCCTTCTTGTCGGGCACAGCCGCGATCTCAGCGACCGTGGCCTTCGTCGGCAGATCGCCGGCGGCGCCTGCGCGGCCGAAGCACATCGTGCACTTCTGCATCTTCAGACCGGGGTACAGGTCGCTTCCGGCTCCGACCCTGGGATAGCCGCCACGTCCACAGTCAGTCCTGCAGACGTAGCCGCAACCCTTGCCGGTACCGGCCACGGGCTTGTTCGGCAGGCACAGGTCCATGCTCACCGAGACCGCACCGTTGGCCTCCTTCACGATCGCCTTCCACGGGCAGCGGACGGCACACGGAGGATTGTCACAGTGCCAGCAGCTGTAGCGCACGAACGGCGCCGTGTCGACGCGCTTCTGAGGCTTGATCACCATGCGCTGGTTGATCGCAACCTTCTGGTTCGGCAGGTTGTCCGTCGGGACGATGCCCTTCAGCTGCCAGGTGCGCTTGCAGGAGATGACACAACCGTTGCAGCGTACGCACTTATCGACTTCTTGAAGAATCGCCATATTAGCCATTATGTGCCACCTCCCTTACAGCTTCACGATCTTGCAGAGACAGGCCTTGTACTCAGGAATCGTGGTGTTGGCGTCCATCGCGTCGATACACAGGTCGTTCGCGCGTGAACCCTTGGACAGGCCTTGGTCACCCCAGTGCCATGGGATCGCAACGACACCCTGAGCGACGCGCTGGTTGCTCTTGAGGCCGACGCCTACGCGCGCCTTGAAGCCCTTCGCCCAACCGGTGGTCTCGTGCGTGCGAGCCTCCTGCTCCGTGGTGCTGTTGGAGCGGGCTGTGATGATGTTGACCATGTCGCCGTCGCCGATGCCGTAGGTACGGGCGTCGACCGAGTTGATCTCGATCCACGGTACCGGCTCGGCCTCGACGTTCCAGCTGTTGTTGCGCGTGGTGGGGCCGCCCTGGAAATGCTCGACGCACCGGATGGTGGTGAGCACGAGCGGGTAGTCCGCCACCGTGCCACGCTCGGTGCCGGCGATGAGCAGGTTGCCCGTGCGACCGGTGCCGTCCGTGTCGTTCGTGTTGCGGCCCCACGCGGGCAGCAGGTCTTCCCTCGACGTCTCGTACGGCTCGGTGTGAGCCGGGAAACGGCCGGCGTAGATGCTGTGATTGCCGGTGACGTCGGGCTTGTCCTGCAGCAGGTGGTTCGCGCGGTAGAAGCGCGAGTACTTGAACACGACGTTCGACTTGCCGGTGAACATCGTCGTGCACTGATCCGGCCGCATGAAGTTGTCGGCCGTGTCACCGGGGATCTCGCCGTTGTTGTACAGAACCCGCCGGTTGACCAGCCATGCGTAGCCCCAGCCGGGGTACGCGAGCGTACCGTTAGGATCCCTGGTATCGCGGCACTTGGCGCGGTTCTGGAGGGCCCAAGAACCCTGGTTCGTGTGGGCGCGGTTACCGTCGTAGTTGTTGCCGGCGACGAAAGCGTCCGTGTAGATCCAGATCGTGCCCGGATTGGTCGCATCGTGCTGTGGAGACGTCATCGTACGGTAGATGCGCTCGGTTACGGCCTCGGATCCAGTCAGCGTGACGCCCGAGTCGTGGATCGTGCCGCCGTCAGGAATGGCTGCGAAGCCGGAGGCCGGCAGAGCCGCCCCGGCCCAGAAGCCGCCCGAGGGGGCGCCATAGGAGCCCTTGGCCCACGTACGCTCGGCAGGAGCGCCCGTGGAGCTGAACGTCAGCTCGTCGAACGTCGCCGTTCCGCCGTTCTTCACCCATGCGCCGACCCCGGTGTACGGATCGCCGTAGAGCTTCTTGAAGACGTCGTCGCCGTCGGTCAGTGCGAGACCGCCGGTGCCTATGACGGCCTTGATGTGGTTGAACGCGCCACCAACAGAGAGCGCCTTGGCGAAGCGGAGCAGAAGCTCCATGTCCGCCTTGCTGTTGCCAAGCGGCTTGACCGCCTGCTGGCGCCACTGCAGGACACGACCGGAGTTGGTCACACTGCCGGCTTCCTCGACGTGCGAGCACGCGGGAAGCACATAGGTGACGGTATTGGCGTCGCGCTCACACTCGACCGTCTCGGTCGCGAACATGTCGGTGACCACGAGGAGCTTGAGCTTCTTGAGACCGGCGCGGACCATCTTCTGGTTCGGCTCGGTGACAGCCGGGTTCTGGCCCCACACGACGGCTGCCGTGGTCACACCGGCGGCCATGGCCCTGAACATCTGGATGTGGTTGTCGCCGTTGCCCTTGGGCCACAGGTCGTAGATCGCTTCCACCTTTGTGCGACCCGTGCACGTCGTGTCGCCGAACCACTGCTGCGTCATGTTGTAGAAGCCACGCTGCTGCCACCACATGACGCGATCGTTCCATGCGTTGCTTCCGCCCGTGAACAGGCCTGTGTCGAAGGCGTCCTCGTACGTACTATCCATTTGAGCCCGCTTGCCGCTGCCTGAGAGCGGATACCCCCAAAGAGCGTCCATGTACTTGCCGAACGCGTTGGGGCCGTTCGACGGACCGGGGTTGCCCGAGTAGGCGGGGATGTTGCCGTAGAGAAGACCCTGATCGGTCGAGCCCTGGACGTTGTGGATGCCGCGCAGTGCGTTGATGCCACCACCGGCACGTCCCATGTTGCCCATGAGCGACTGGATGACCGCGAAGGACTTGACGCCCTGTGACCCGTAGGTGTGCTGGGTGAGACCCATCGCATAGAGCATGGTGAGGGCCTTGAAGCCGGTCACCGTCGGGTTGCCGTCCGTGGCCGCCGCCACGCCGATCGAGACATCGCCGGGGCTGGCACAACGGCTGTTGTTGATGAACGCCATGGCGACAGCCTCGATCTCGGCCTGAGAGCAGCCACACACGCCGGCGATGACGGCCGGTGTGTAGTTCGCGACATGTGCCTTCAGCGCGTTGTAGACGGTGAGTTCGGTGCTGGACTTGTTCACGCGGCAGTCTGACGCGCGGTCCGGCCACTGTGCGGTCTTGCCGTTGTCCGTCCGAACATAGTCAGTACCGGCGGCGTTCACATAGAACCGCGCGTCCGTGTACTTCGAGGAGTCCGCGTAGTTGGCTGTCCTTGTAGACGCTGTGATGGCGGTGCCGTCATTGAAGAACGTTCCAGTGTATGTCTGGTTCAGATACTGGAAGAACTTCACCGACTTGGCGTCCGCCGGGTTCGCTTCCATCCAATCGGTGATGTAGTGGATCACCGAGTTGACAAATGCGATGTCGGTGCCGGGGCGGATGCGGACATAGAGGTCAGCCAGCATCGCGGTGCGGGTCTTGCGGGGGTCGATGACGATGAGCTTGGCGCCCTTCGCCCTCGCCTTGTTCATGTGCGCCATGCTCGCGGGGTGGTTCTCCGCGGGGTTGGCTCCCATGACGACGAAGCACGATGCGTTACCGAGATCGGTCCAGTTGTTCGTCATGGATCCGCGTCCGAAGGCGGCGGCCAGACCGGCCACCGTGGACGAGTGTCATATACGGGCCTGATGCTCGGTGTTGCTCGTCCCGAAATCGGCGATCAGCTTGCGGTACGTGTGGTTCTGCTCATTGTTCATGTGCGACGAGCCGAAGAACGCGACCGAGCGCGAGTTGTACGTCCCGGTGTGGATGTACGCCTTGATATCGCCGAACTGCTCGCCCGTTGCGCCTGACCCGACCTGGTAGGCCACGAACTCGGTGCCGTGAGCCAGAGAGCGCTCGGAGCCCGCGGTGTCATCCACGACATCCGTGATCGCGCCGAAGACGGCCGGATCGGGCGTTGCGGACGCAGTGAGCGTCTTCGCCGTCTTGATGCCGTTCTTCGAGTAGAAGATCGTCCACGCGTAGTCATCCGTGTAGGAGTTGCGTGCCCAGCTGACAGAAGGAGCGGTGCCGTAGGCGCCGCTGATCGTCGATCCGCCGATTGTGAGTTCGGTCATCGTCGGCGACCACGAACCCGGGGTGGCAGTCGAGCTGAGAACGAGCGGGGCGTATCCGAGCTTGTAGACCGCACCCTCGAGATACTCGGCCCACACGTGCAGCGTGCTGCCCTTCTTGACGACCGAGATCTGGCTGAGCGCGACACCGGTCGGTGCTGCGTGGTTCACGTAGTACGTCCACGTGAGCATGTCCGGAGACCGCAGTTCGTGCAGACTGCCGTTCAGGTCGGTCAGGAACCCGCGATAGAGCCCCAAGGCTGCATCCCAGAACGCCTGTCCACCCTGAGCGGGAACCCCGCTGTTGGCGGCCAGAAGCTTGGCCTTCGCGTCGGACGTGCCTACGAAGACGTAGTTGTCCTTCTGCCACTGGTTGCGGCACGCGAAGATGAGCTCGTCGAAGGCCTCGGCGCCGCGAGCGGCGACCGAGATCGGATCCAGAGGATCCGTCGCCCCGGCCAGCCATGCCGGGAAGTCGGCCTTCTTCTGCTTGCAGGCGCCGACGGCGATCATGGGGATGTTGTCCTTGGCGGCGAAGGTCTTGACCGCCGCGAAGCCGTAGTACGGCACCGTGGCGAAGGTCTCCGGAGCGATGTCGGTGGCGCTGAACAACGTGAACGAGTCGGTCTTCTTCGGGGGCGTGCCGCGATACGCGACCAGACCGGCGTTGTTGGCGCCGTCACCCTCGACGATCTCGTGCAGCGCGTCGTCGAGCGCCAGCGTGCTCCACGTGCCGTTGGCGACGCGCTTGTAGGCCACGCCGTCGGTGAATGCCGACTGGTACGCGAACGCCGCGTTGCCGGTGGGATGCGTGCCTGCGTATGCGCCAAGGCGACGCTTGTTCATCACGAGCTGGTAGGCGCCGGCGCCCTTGGAGCACAGACCGCCGTTGTTCCAGGGTGACTCCACGTCGCCGTAGATGTCGATGACCTGGTTCTCGGTGGCCGACCCCGCGCGCTTGTCCACGACGACGCGCTGTCCGCAGCTTGCGGAGCAGTACGGGCACGTGGTGAAGCTGATCGCGAGATCCGCCGGGTCGATATTAGCCGCGAAGGCGTTGGGTGCTCGTACCGCGAAGTCCACACCGGCTGCGGCGACCGCCGTAGCGGCCGCTGACGCCTTGAGGAAGTCGCGCCTTGAGAGCCCTGCCCTCCCCGTGCTATCGATCTGGTCTTTCTTTCCCATGCCATTTCCCTCTCTGGTATGCGCAGAACAGGGTAGAAACCCGCATTTCGTGCCGAGAACACATTGTGCCCGTCCTTCGGGTCTGGCCCGCCTCTGGCTCCCTGCGCGATTCTCCTCTCCGCTCGAGCCTTGGGGAACGGGTGAAAACAGAAAGGCCCGCAGCACGTCGAAAGATGCGACGTCGCAGGACCTCTGTGTCTACTCTATAGAGCCTCCCTTACCCCTTGGTGCACACACGCGACGACGAACGAACCCCCGCTTGCCGGAGGGGGCCCATCGACGCGTCTCCTTTCCAAGTGGGGAGGCGCCACCGTTTCCCGTGACACCCTATCGGCTCGCCGCCCATGGCCCTTCGCGGGGCTGTAGGTCGTCGAGCTCGGAGACTTCATGACGCTGTCAACGATTCCGGTGCTGCGCTTTTCACCGTCATCGATGGCCTTGTAACGGTTGTTACAAGGCCGTGGCACCAAGGCTACGCCTGCCGTCACGTCACTGTCAATCATTTGGAGTACTCAGCCGCGCGAACGGGTATGCGCGCGCGCCCGACGGCACCCTAGCTGCGCCGCCCCTCGACGAACCGCTTCAGGAACGTGGTCCGGTCATACACGTCGATGCCGAGGAGGACCGCGAGTCTGGAGACCTCCGGATCCTCCGTGCACAGCGTCTTGTAGCGCTTCGCCATCGCGAGCAGGCCGGCCTTCTCAAGCGGGATCCCCAGCTTGGCCGCCAGGTCCGTGGCATCGGAACGCGAGTACGGCTCGGGCTCGATCAGCGCACCCAGATCGACACCGTCGACCACGCGTCCCACGAACGGGGTGTGCGCTTCCTCGGGGATGATCCAGCGCCACCTGCGGCTGACCATGCTCGGTACGCGTTCGGCGACGACCATGCCTTCGACGAAGTCAGGCGTGACCACGAAGCGGCGGCGGCGGAACAGGAAGGGCAGGAGCAGAAGCGGAAGGGGCGCGAGGCACCAGGGTAGCTGCTTCGGCGTGACCTTGGTGACGCCCGGGATCTCCGCTTCGGGGAAGCCCCAGACCTGCACCTGGTCGTTCGCGCGATCCGAGATGTAGATGCGCCCGCGAGCGTCGAGCGCGATGTCCTCGGGATACTGGAACTGGCCCGGGCCGACGCCCGAGCTGCCGAACGTGGTGAGGTGCTTACCGTCTGTGGAGAAGATGTCGACCTGGTGCGACAACACGTCGACGATGTAGAGCTGCTTGCGGGAGTCGACTACGATCCCGCGCGGCGTGCCTTCACTGATGATGAGCCGCTTGAACGTCCCGGACGGGCTGAACACCTGGATGCGCCGGTTGTTGCTGTCCGCGATGTAGAGGTCGCGCGCGTCTCCCGTACCGGACGAGACGAACAGTCCGTTGGGGAAGGCGAAGTCGCCTTGACCGGTCTTGGCGTCCGTGACCTCGCCGCCCTTGCCGAACGTCGTCTTGATCTTGCCCGTCTTGTCGAGGACGAGGATCCGGTGGGTGGTCGTACTCGGCACGTCCGTGACGTAGATGTCACCGTTCACATCCACGGTGATCCCGAGCGGCGACCAGACGAAGTTCGAGTCGCTGTCGGGCACGATGCTGCGCAGGTACTTGCCGTTCTGATCGAACATGTAGAGCCGCATCAGACGACGATCGGTGACGAACACGTTGTCGTTCGCGTCCAACGCGATATGCGCCGGGCTGTTGAGCCGGGTGTTCTTGCCGTCGGCGATGGCGTTGAACCTGTACAGGAAGGTACCCGTGGTGTTGAAGACCTTGATGACGCTCGCCCTGGTATCGACCACGTAGACGCGCCCGTTGCGGCCGACAGCGACGCCGATGGGCGCCGACAGTGCGTTCGGCGCGACGCCGGTGATGGAGTAGAGGTACTGGGGTGCCGTGACGCCGCTCGACGCCGGGACCAGTTGAGGCAGCGGCAGGCGGCGGTTGGCGTCGAAGTAGTAGACCGTGTAGGCCAGCAGCGCGAGCAACAGCAACAGGATGCCGAGGATGATCAGCTTGCGGCGTCGCCTGCGGGCCGCGTACCCGGTCGCCGTCGCCACCGGCTCCGAGACCGGCGCTACCTCGCCGTCGGCGTATGGTTCGATGCGCTCGTCGTCACTTGCCATCTGGTCTCAACCTCTTGATCGCTTGGGTGGCCTGGGCGTCACCGGGCACTAGCTCGACAATGCGTTCGTACGCGTTCAGCGCCCGTGTCTTCTCGCCGAACTCCTCCCAGAGCCGCGCGACGATCCGGACCGGCGTCACGTTGGTGGGATCGAGAGCAGCGGAGATCCGGGCCTCGCTCAGAGCGGTGGTCGACTCCTTGGATGCGAGAGCGTTGGCCAGTCGCACCGACGCGCTTCCCTTCGCCGCGATCTTGTCGAGCTCCTTGCGGGGAAGATCGATCCCCGCCGGCGCCCAGTTCGTAGCGGTCCGGAAGGACTCCGCAGCCGTGGCGACGTCGCCCTCCTTCAGCGCCAGCATACCCGCGTCGTAGTTGGCCTGCGCGTTCTTCGGCTCGAACGCGAGAGTGATGTTGAGCTCCTCGCGCTGCTTGTCGGGATAGCCCAGCTCCCGGTACGCGACGGACAGCATGTAGTGCGTGTCCGATGCGGACGACTTCATCCGCAGCGACTCCTTGAGGTTGAGGACGGCCTCCTCGTACTTCTTCATCTCGAGGTAGGTCACACCGAGGCCGTAGTAGGCGCCCTCCAGGTCAGGACTGCGCGAGCTGGACGTGCCTTCGAGCATCTTGATGATCTTGGTCCAATAGGAGACCGCGGTGGCGTACTGCTTGTCCTGCATCGCCAGGTTGGCCAGCCCGCTGAGCGCTGGGACATAGTCCTTCTTGAGTTCGAGAGCGGCGTTGTACTGCTCGACCGCTTCGGGCATCCTGCCCGCGAACACGAGGGCCTCGGCGAGCCTGACACGGACCATCGGATTGCCGGGGGCCGCCTTGACGGCCGCGCGAAGGTTCTCGACGGCGCGGCCCGAGGGCGACGAGACCGCCTGTACGCGGCTGTTGTCCCAGAGCATGTACGTGAGATAGGCGCTCAGCACGATCACCACGACCGTGATGACGCGGATGGCGATGTCGAGCGAACGGTCGTTGCGTTGTGTCACTTGGCCACCTGGGGACTGTATCGCGACGCGACGGGGGCCTGCCGGGGCCGGTGCCGTCGCCGATTATCGACCATGCTGACCCTAGGCATCGGCGTTCGGCGTGTCAACACACGCGCCGTCACAGATCGAGGTTCGTGTGGCATCGGAGGCACAGCGAACTCCCGGGATACGGCGCTATGAGCTGGGAGCGGTAGTCCAGAGCGCCATGGCACTCGTAGCACATGCGAAGATCGTGCCCTTTGGTCAGGGAGTCCATCCGCGACTGGATGGAGCGCGTGAAGCCGATGTGGCAGTCCTGACACTTGTAGGGCGTCTTGCGACTCTTCGACTTCGCGACCTCGAAGTGGACCGCGTGCTCGGCGAAGCCCTTGTTCTTGATGGCGGTCGCGGGCTTCTGCTTCATCTCCGGATGGCACTTGACGCAGTTCGCCAAGATGAGCTCTGTACCGCGCAGCTGCTGGTGATGGCACTGCTGGCATCTGGCGCGATCGACGTGGCATACGTTGCAGTCGGCGGCATCGAGACCGCGTGCGAGCGCGTGGGACGACGTCCAGTCGGCCGGATGCGGGACCGGCGTCTTGTGGCACTTCAGGCAGGTGGTCGCGTCGTGGCAGGAAGCGCAGGCGCCCTTCTGGGCGAGGTAGTTCTTGCCGTGCACGAGCACGAAGTCCTTCTTCTTGTGATCCGCGGGGATCACCTTGGCGCGCTTGGGCCCGCCCGGCTTGGCCGGACGGCCCTGGTGGCACGCGGTGCAGAAGGACGGTTCGTGGCACATCGCGCAGTTCTCAGGCTTCTTGTTGGCCGGAGCGGCGTGACCCTTGCCCGCGAACTCCGGCGTGTGATCGGCCGGCTTGAGCGCGAAGCCCTTCGGGTGGCACGCCGAGCACTCGACGGTGGCGATGAGCGCCCGGGACGAGTGCGCGAGCCCGTGACAGGCGTAGCAGGTGGACATCTCCGGTCGGTACGTCGCGTCCGGGCCGTGC
>JAUSBS010000003.1 GCA_030651905.1 Coriobacteriia bacterium | reverse complement strand
CCCGCCACGACGACCGCGCCGAGAGAGGCGACGATCATCAGCCACAGCGGAGTCGTGAGTGGAGCGGCGAGTGGCGGCGGCGCGAGGGCTTTGAAGGGCGCCCGGGTGGACACGGCGCGCACCTCCATGCCGGTGCCCTGGAACGGCGGCAGGGCGGCGATGTAGATCCACGACGGGGTGTGCGGGTCGTGGCAGCCGCCCGACGTGCACTTCGGCTCCCGCTTCCCGTGGATGCCGGCCTGCCACTCGCGGTACTTCTCGAAGTGGCACTTCTGGCAGACGCGCGAGACGTCGCCGGTGATGTCGATGAGGCTGCCGTCCGGGGCCTTGAGCTTGCCGGGGTCCCTCGTCGGTTCGTCATGGCAGATGACACACGCTTCAGTGTCCTTGCCCAGCACGTCATGCACTTCGAGCGTGATCTCATGCTTCTTGAACCCGTTGGGCAGAGGCTTCGTCGGCTTGTCGTCCGCATCGACGAACACCGGATGGCAGCGGGTACACGGGAGGAACGCGGCCTTGCCGGTCGATGAATGGCCGGCGAATGCGACAGGCGTGAAGGCCAGAGATGCCACGATCCCGACCATCAGCGCCGCCACGAAGGTGGCAGCGCATCGGAGGCGGCCGACGCGCGAACGCGGGCCTGGACTCTCATTCGAATGCGTCGCGTCTATGGCGCCAACACCACCCCGGTCGTCGTTGCCGATGCAGTCCTTCCGAGCGTAACAGCCGTCCCGAACCCCTCGATTCGTGCGCCGTTTTCGTCGTGTTAGGTTTGTGTTAGCGGCCCCTCGCCCTCGCGGGGGTATCTTTGCTTGGAGGTACCGAACCGCAAGGGAGCGCGAGTCCGTGAAGAAGATCCTGGCCGTCGATGACGAGGAGTCCATCCTCAAGGTGGTCGACTACGCCCTCTCCGAAGCGGGCTTCGAGGTCCACACGGCACGTGACGGCGCCGGCGCCGAGTTCATGTTCGAGTCTGTGCGGCCCGACCTCGTCATCCTCGATGTGATGCTTCCCGGCAAGTCGGGCCTCGACATCGCCAAGGAACTCCGCGCCCATTCGAACGTACCCATCATCATGCTGTCCGCACGCGGGGACGAGGTCGATCGCATCCTCGGACTCGAGTTCGGCGCCGACGACTACGTCACCAAGCCCTTCTCTCCGCGCGACCTTGTGAGCCGGGTGCGGGCGATCCTGCGTCGCGTCGACGACACACCGGCCGAGCGGGCATGTTTCGAGGTCGGCGACCTGTCGATCGACACTCAGTCACGGCAGGTGAAACTGCAGGGCCAGCCCCTGCACCTCACCACATCCGAGTACGGGATCCTGTTGCACCTTGCGAGACACCCGGGCACGGCGTATTCGCGCGCTGCGATCCTCGCGGCCCTGTGGGACGAGTCACCGGCCGGCGACGAGCGGGCGATCGACGTCCACATCCACAACATCCGCGAAAAGATCGAGCAGGATCACAAGAACCCGACCTACCTCCTCACGGTCCGCGGCTACGGCTACCGGTTGAGGGAGTCCTGAGCGATATGTCTCCGCGTCTGCGCGGCTCGATCCGCCTGTGGCAGACCGGGCTGTTCATCGTCGTGATCGTGGTGGCGATGCTCATCTTGTCGGGCACGCTCTCGGCGGGGCTGACCGCCACCCTCACCCGCATGGCCGAGACGAGCGAGCTGCGTAATGCCTCGGCACTCGCACAACGACTCGAGCCCGACTTCCCGCTGGCCGCGAACGCCACGACGCGCGTGCGGGACGTGGTAGCCGAGTATCGCGGCATCTACGGTGGCGGCATCTGGGTCTACGACAGCGACGGCGCGCTCCTCGAGTCGGCACATGACGCCGGCCCGGTGGAGGCGGTGCTCCAGTCGGCGCGCGACGCGGTGCTCGACGGGACGGCGTCGTATGCGGTGAGCGACCTGCGCTCCGCCGGCTGGGTCGTCGCGTCCAAGCCGGTGAACGGCCCTGACGGGGTGCTTGAAGGCGTCGTCGTCACAGCGAGTTCCGTCGACTCCGCCGTCGCGATCCTGACAGCGACGCGTGGCCGCTTGTGGGTCGCGTTCTGGGTATCGCTCGCGATCGCGGGCCTGCTGGGGTTCGGCTTCTCCGAGCTCATCGGCAGGCGCATCCGCGCGATGTCCGCGGCGGCGGCGGCCATGGCGGCCGGCGACTTCGCACAGCGCATCTCTCCCGGCTTCGTCCCCGACGAGGTGGAGGAACTCGCCGTCTCGTACAACGCCATGGCGGCCACGCTCGGGGAGACGTTCGACGCACAGCGCCGGTTCGTCGCGGACGCGAGCCACGAGATGCGCACGCCCGTTGCCGCGCTCAAAGGCATGCTCGAACTGCTGGTCGACGGAGCGCAGGATGTTCCCGAGGTGCGTGACGACTTCATGCGCACGATGCAGGTCGAGGTCGATCGTCTCGGAAGGCTGGTCTCGGACCTGCTCACCCTCGCGCAGCTCGAGGCCGGCAGCCTGCGTGTCGCCCCCGCTCCCGAGTCCGCGCCCGACCTCTTCGCCGGCGTCGCGGGCGTGCTTCAGCCCCTCGCCGAGAGGGCCGGCGTCCGACTCTCGGTGGAGATCGCCGAGCCGGACATCCGCGTGCTCGCCGATCGTGACCGCATTGTGCAGGTGCTCCTGAGCTTCACCGACAACGCGCTCAAACACTCAGCACAAGGCACGACCGTCCACCTGCGCGCCGAGAGACGCGGGAACGCGGTGCTTCTCGAGGTGACCGATGAGGGCGTCGGCATCGAGCCGGAGGACCTGTCACGCGTGTTCGAGCGCTTCTACCGCAGCGACGCCGCGCGGGCAGGCGGCGGGGCGGGGCTCGGGCTGGCCATCGCCAAGGAGATCGTCGAGGCCCACGGTTCGAGCATCGACGTCCGATCGGCTCCGGGTGTCGGAACGACCTTCGGGTTCGAGCTGCCGTCCGCGTGAGCCTGTCGGGCCGGCGCGGATCCGCTCACGAAACCCTAACAAGACTCCAACCGCTCGCGAACCCAAGGCATCGCCGCGGGGGCGATAGTCTCATCGGGAGCAAACGAGCTCCGCCGATCTGACTTAGGTACTCGGAGGTTGAGAATCATGCCAATCCTGGAGATCCTGTTCGTCGCCATCATCGTCATCGGCTCCATCCTGGTCGCCGTCGGCATCCCGGCCTTCTTCGGCCTCATGGCCTACGACACGATCCAGTCCCGGAAGAGCGTCGCGCTCGAAGAGAAGGAAGCGCGCAGGAGGGTCACCGTCCAGCGCGGCACGGCGCGGGCGTTCGTGCTCGCCGGCGGCGTCTTCTGGTCCGTCGCCAGCCTTGCCGGCCTCTACTCGTTCCGCGTGACGGGTGCGAACGAGGCTCTGATCGCCGCCTTCTTCCCGCTCGTCGCCTGCGCCGCGACACTGGTGGTCGGCTGGTACTACGAGCGCGTGACCGCTGCGGCGCTCCTGCTCGCCTCGCTGGCAGTCGTGACGTGGGGCGTCATCTATCAGTTCGATCCCGGCGCGTGGCTCCTCGTGACCGTCGCGCTCGTCGGCCCGATGCTCACCGCGTCCGTGCTCTTCTGGCTGGCCCGCGTGGACCAGGAGGCCTACGAGGCCGCCACGTCGGTCCGCCTCGAGCTGGCACCTGTGTTCGCCGCGCGCAGCACGCTCGCCCGCGTACGCGCGGCCGCCTGAAACGTCGGGTCCTGACGGCCCGACCCGGCACGATGATCGAAGGCCCATCTCGGGAACGAGACGGGCCTTCGTCGTTGCGCGATGTCACGTTCGAGCGGGGACCCACCGCACGGCCGACGCCTTGAAGACCGCGATCACCTCGACGCCGGAGCGCAGACCCAACTCGGCGGTCGCCGCCCGGGACACGCTCGAGGCGAGCCGCAGACCCCCGGCGTCCAGGACGACATGGTTGGTGACACCCTGTGCTGAAAGGGAGACGACGGTCGCGGGCAGGCGGTTTCGGGCGGTCGACACGGGCAGGTCCGCGGATGCGCCGAACAGCAGTACGTCCTCGGGGCGGACTGCAAGCATTATGCGACTTCCCGCTTCTGGCTGCCCGGTGATAAAGACCCGACCGGCCCCGACGTCGACCTCGGCGAGACCGTCGACGACGGACACGACGAGGCCTTCTGAGGGTTCCTCCAGGCCAAGGAACGATGCGGTCCACGCATCGTTCGGCAAGCTCATCGCATCCTCCGCGGGGCCCTCGGCCACGATGCACCCGCCGTTCATGATCGCGACGCGATCGGCGATGACCATCGCCTCGTTCTGGTCGTGCGTCACGTAGAGCACAGTCACCCCGCTGGCGCGGAGGATAGAGGCGAAATCCGCCGTGAGCTGGCGCTTCAGCAGAGGGTCGAGCGAGGCGAGCGGCTCATCGAGGAGAAGGACTCGCGGTTCGACCACGAGAGCCCGAGCCAGCGCGACCCGCTGAGCCTCGCCGCCCGACAGCGCCAGCGCGCTGCGGCGCTCGCTGCCCGCCAGCCCCACCCGCTCGAGAACCGCGGCCACCCGCGCTGCGTGCTGCGACCGCGGAACGCGGCGCGCGACGAGGCCATAGGCGACGTTGCCACCGACCGTTCCTTTGAACAGGTACGGCCGCTGGAAGACCGCGGCCATCTGAAGTCGGGCCCCTCGATCACGCGTGTCCACTTCGCGCCCATCCAGCAGCACGCGTCCGGCGGAGGGCCGCTCCAGCAAGCCGAGCACGCTGAGCAGCGTCGACTTGCCCGAGCCGCTCGGTCCGAGCAGGGCGAGTACGGTGCCCGCCGACACCTCGACCCACGGCACGTCCAGCGTGAACGACCCGCGCCGGTACGACCAGCGCAGCCCCTCGCCGGCAAGCGACAGCGCAGTGGCCGTCATCCGCCGTCACGCTCCCATCGCTCCGCGGACGTCTGGAGACCGGTGAGCACGACGTTCACGAAGATGACGATGGCCATGAGCACGACCGCCAGCGCCAGCGCAGGGCCATACTGGCCCTGTCGGCTGAACAGCATCATCGCCGTCGTCATGACCCGCGTGTCGCCCTCAAGGTTGCCGCCGACCATGCTCGCTGCACCGACCTCCGAGATGATCGAGCCGAATCCACCGGCGACTGCGGCGAGCAGCCCCATCCGCGCCTCGGAGAGGGTCAGCACGCCGAGACGGAGTCGCCCGGCCCCCAGTGAGCGGGCCTGCGAGACCAACTCGCGAGGGACGGATGCAACAGCTGCGGCCGTGATCGCTATCACCACGGGAACGGCGATCACCAGTTGCGCGATCACGACCGCCGGACGCGTGTACAGCAGACCCATGAAGCCGAGCGGCCCTCGGCGGGACAACGTCATAGCCACTACCAGGCCGACGACCGTCGGCGGCAGCCCCATCCCGGCATTGAAGATGATCAGAGCCGCGCGACGGCCTATGAAGCGCTTCGCACCGACGATGTAGCCGACGGGCAGCCCGATGAGCAGAGCGAGAAGTGTCGCCGACCCCGAAAGCACGATGGAGGCCCAGACGATCTCCCACACTCCGACGGCGCCGGAGGCGAGCATCGTCCATCCTTGGCGCCATGCTTCTATGAATAGCTGCATCGGGCTGTCCGTCGCCTGGAGGTTCTACTTGGCGTTCGGGACGAACAACTGCTGACCGTACTTGGCCACACCGTAGTCGCCGATGACCTTCTGGGCGTCAGGACTGACGATCCAGTCGGCGAACGCCTGGCCGCCGGCCTCGTTCTTCGAGCCCGGGATCACGATGACCCCGTACTGGTTGAAGAGGGCCTTGTCCTTCTCGAAGGCGATCGCGAGTCCGGGAAGTGTGCTGGCCATCGAGAGCCATGTGGCGCGGTCGACGAGGGTATAGCCACCCTTGTCCTCAGCGACCTTCAGCGTCTCGCCCATGCCCTGTCCTGTCGACAGATACCATTTGTCCACGGTCGGGGTGGGCGTCGGGATCTTCGAAGCGACCCAAAGACCGAGCTCCTTCGTGTTGGTGCCGGACTTGTCGCCGCGCGAGACGAACGATGTCTTGCCAGCCGCGCCGGCCTTCCGGATCGCGACCATGGCTGTGACGGCGTCTGCCGAACCCTTGACGCTCGCCGGATCCGCCGTGGGGCCGACCACGAGGAAGTCGTTGTACATGACGTCGTTGCGCGCCGTGGCGAACCCGTCGGCGATGAGTTTCTTCTCGCCTGCGGGGGAGTGGACGAGCAAGACGTCCGCGTCCTTCGTCTCGCCCATCTTGAGCGCTTCGCCGCTGCCCACGGCGATGACCTTGATCTTGAACTGCGGCTCAGCCTTCTCGAATGCCGGGATCAGCACGTCGAAGAGTCCGGAGTCCTGAGTCGAGGTCGTCGATGCAAGCACGACGTCTGAGGTGGCTACTGGTTCCGGGGTCGTCGGGGTCACTGCCGGAGTGGTGCAACCCGAGGCCGCGAGAACCAGAGCGACGGCGAGTGACACCCCCACGAGACGCCCGCGCCGAATCATCCATTCGAACCTGTGCATCTGAAACTCCTTTCCAGAAAGGGAGGCGGGGCCGTTTCCAGTCCCCACCCTATCGGCCCGGCAGCCATGACCTTCCGCAGCGCTGCAGGCGCACCGGGCTCGGAGTCCACGCAGATCGAGTATATCTCGTTGCCGTAGACCACCCCCTTCCATGACGGTGCCCTAATCGCGCGTCCAGAACCGCGAGTTCACGAACAGGTCCTCGACTTGCTTGCGCGCCCACGGAGTCTTGCGCAAGAACTTCAGCGACGAGTTGATGCTCGGGTCGCTCTTGAAGCAGTTGACGTCGATCCGCTTGGCCAGCCCGTCCCATCCGTACTTGTTGACGAGCTTGCGCAGGATCGTCTCGAGTGTGATGCCGTGGAGCGGGTCTTTGGAGGGTGCGTCGGTCATGCCGTGAACTCCTCGAGAGCGCGGAAGCCGGCCCGGATGACCTCGGAGTGACGCCGGCTGATGCCCAGGAGGGGACCGAGGATGCTGGCCAGCCCGCGTGTCCTCACCCGCCAACGGTAGGCGATGCGCGTCCCGTCGCCCGCCGGGTCGAGGGTCAGGTCTCCGTGGCCCACGATGTCACCGTCGACGTACTCGAAGCGCATGAGCCGGTTCTCGACCACCTCGATGGTCTGCCACGTGAAGTGGGCAGCCCCATGGTTCCGCACGGTGACCCTGCACGTCGCCCCCACCTGATCGAACGGGACGTCACCCACGGGGGTCGAGTCGACCTGGGTCCACCAGTGCGTCACGCCGGCGTACTCGTCCAACAGCGCCCGGAAGACGCGTTCGGGCGGCGCTTCGATGATCGCCTTGTCGGTCACGTCGTAGCTGGGCACGGAGCATCTCGCTTCCCTGGGTGCGGTTCGGTGCGACCCTCGCCGCGATCCGACCACGTTATCGCACGAGAAGGAACGCCCGCCCCTCGCGATCGAGGAGCGGGTCTTTGGAGCGTGCGTCGGTCATCACGAGACGTTGACGTCATCCTGCTTCTCGACGCGCTCGACGGTCTCGGCGTGCTCGCGCGGGCTGATGGCGTTGATGGCGGCGACAGCGCCCCACGCGATCAGCGCGTAGATCGCTATCGCGAGCAGGGCACTCCACTCGAACGTGGCGCCCGCGACGCGTGCCGTGCCGAGGATCGCCATGAACGGGGCCATGAAGAAGTCGGACACGCCGTATACCATCTGAACGAAGCCCGCCTTGGCGTTGGCGCCCAGCAGCATGAGAACGAACCGGATGGCGATCAGTACTTCGATGAACCCGAAGACGAACCAGACAAGGCGTCCCAGCACCGCTTCGATCGGC
>JAUSBS010000109.1 GCA_030651905.1 Coriobacteriia bacterium | reverse complement strand
ACCAGCGGTTTATGGGGGTTTGTAACAAACGTTTACAAGGCATCCCGGAGCGGGTATAGTCCGTGCATCGCGTCGATGCTGGGCGACGGTGGGAGCGGGGAGTATGCCGGTAGGTTCCGCGGGTTCCGTGTTCTACGTGATGGGCGCCGTGGCGGCGGCCGTCGGCTTCGTGGGGCTCGTCTTCGGCGCGAACAAGCTGCTCTCTCCGCGCGATCCCAACACCGGAAAGTCCGAGCCGTACGAGTGCGGCATGGAGCCGGCTGGCGATCCGCACGTGCCGGTCCGACCGCGCTACGCGGCCCTCGCGGTGCTCTTCGTCATCTTCGACGCCGAGACGATCCTGCTCTTCGCCGTCGCAACGCGCCTGCACGGCTCGCCGACGGCGGCCTACGCGGTCGCGGCGTTCTCCGCGGCACTGGCGTTCGGGCTGCTGTACGCATGGCGCAAGGGGGCGTTGCAGTGGCGCTGGTAGATCGCCTCGGCAAGGCGCTCGTGGGT
Organism: Coriobacteriia bacterium; assembly: GCA_030651905.1. Taxonomy (GTDB): domain Bacteria; phylum Actinomycetota; class Coriobacteriia; order Anaerosomatales; family PALSA-660; genus JANYAK01. The sequence goes on along the minus strand of JAUSBS010000109.1, from coordinate 2,162 downwards.
GCCCCGGTCCTGCTGTCGTCCGTGGACGCTCTGGCTGACTGGGCGCGCGGCCAGTCGCTGTGGGCCATGCCAATGGGGACGGCGTGCTGCGCCATGGAGCTCATCGCCGCGTCGTTCTCGAAGTTCGACTTCGACCGGCTCGGTACGTTTCCCCGGCCCGATCCGCGGCACACCGATGTGATGATCGTGGCCGGCACCGTGACGCGGAAGATGGCGCCTGCGGTCAAGCGGCTCTACGACCAGATGCCGGAGCCCAAGTACGTGGTCGCGATGGGCAACTGCGCCGTCTCCGGCGGCATCTTCTACTACGACACCTACTCGGTGGTCCGTGGCGTGGACGAGTTCATGCCCGTCGACGTCTATATCGCCGGGTGCCCGCCGCGCCCCGAGTCGCTCCAGGACGGCGTGCTGCAGCTGCGCGAGATCATCCGCACGCGCTCCATCGCTGAAGGCCGCACCTACGAGCGCGAGTTCACGCTGCCGCGCCCGGGCGACGAGCGCGCCGGGACCACGGACACCGCGATCAGCGCGGCCGTGCCGATCGTGCCGCCCGCGCCCGAGGCGGGTGAGCGCTCGTGAACATCGAGGAACTCCGCGAGCACCTGTGTGCGCGCTACCCGCTGCTGTGCCCGCTCTTCTCCACGGAGTACGGCGACGGCGTGCTCACCGTGGACTACGACATCGTCCACGACGCGGCGAAGGACCTTCGCGACCTGGGATTCGACCGGCTGGGCATGGTCACGTGCGTCGACCGGGGCGAGTTCCTCGAGATGGTCTATCGCCTCACGAGCCGCGAGATCAGGGCTGGACTGTTCCTGAAGTGCGCCGTGCCGAGAAGCGATGCGGCCGTGCGCTCCATGTATGACCTGTGGCCGGCCGCGGACTGGCAGGAGCGCGAGGTCTTCGACATGTTCGGGATCGTCTTCACCGACCATCCGGACCTTCGCCGCATCCTCATGCCGGACGACTGGGTGGGTCACCCGCTCCGCAAGGACTATGCGGACGACCGCATCGTTCGCAGGCCGGACTACATCTGATGAGCGAACCGGTGATGCAGGAACTCGTCGTCAACATCGGGCCGTCGCACCCGTCCACGCACGGCGTGTGCCGCGTGCTCGCGCACGTCGACGGCGAGGTCGTGACCAAGGTCGACCCGATCATCGGCTACCTGCACCGCGGCATCGAGAAGATGTGCGAGAACCGCACGTACCTCCAGATCGTCCCGCTCACCGACCGCCTGGACTACGTCGGTTCCATGTATGCGAACTGGGCGTACTGTCGCGCGGTCGAGCGGCTCGCGGGCATCCGCGTGCCGGAGCGTGCCGAGTACCTGCGCGTCATCACGTGCGAGCTCCAGCGCATCGCCAGCCACATGATGTCGATCGGCTCCTCCGGTGCGGACACCGGCGCCTTCACGCAGTTCGTCTGGGCGTTCGACGCGCGCGAGAAGGTCGTCGAGCTGTTCGAGGAGCTGTGCGGCGCGCGGCTGACCTACAACTACGTCCGCCCCGGCGGCGTTTCGCGCGACCTTCCCGAGGGATGGGTGGACAGCTGCCGCAGCGTCATCGCGGAGCTGCCGCGCCTGTTCACCGAGATGGACAAGCTCTTCTTCCAGAACGTCATCGCGAAGGGCCGCATGAAGGGCGTGGGCGTGCTGTCCGCGGCCGACGCGGTCGCGTGGGGCGCTTCGGGGCCTTGTGCGCGCGGGAGCGGCGTGGTGTGGGACCTTCGAAAGGACGATCCGTACTCGGTCTACCCGCGTCTCGACTTCGAGATCCCGGTGGGCGAGCGCGGTGACGCGTACGATCGCGCCAAGTGCCGCCTCGCGGAGGCGTACGAGTCCTGCCGCATCATCTCCCAGGCCCTCGATCAGATGGAGCCGGGCCCCGTGAAGGCCGAAGGGTTCCCGCGTCTCCTGGCGCCCAAGCCCGGCGATGCGTACGACCACATCGAGTCCGCGCGCGGATCGCTGGGCGTCTACGTCGTCTCCGACGGGTCGCCGCGACCGTACCGCGTGAAGTTCCGCTCTCCGGCGTTCTGCAACCTTGCGCTGCTCAAGCTGCTCGCGCCGGGACACACCGTCTCCGACCTCGTCGTCATCCTCGGTTCGCTCGACCCCGTCTTCGGGGAGGTGGACCGATGAGCGAGGCCGCTTCCTGGAC
>JAUSBS010000102.1 GCA_030651905.1 Coriobacteriia bacterium | reverse complement strand
CGCGGCCCCGCAGGTAGCGCCATGCCAGTCGGAACTGGATCACAGCAGGCCCGCCTTCTCCATGGCCCTGCGGGCGGACTCTCCTCCGTCACCGTCCAGCGCCAGGTCGTCCACGATCGCGCCGTCCTTCATGAGAAGGAGGCGCTTCGCGAAGCTGGCGATGCGGGGGTCGTGCGTGACCATGAGGACCGCGCGGCCCCATTCGGTGGACACCTGCTGCAGGAGCGTGGCGATCTCCGTCGCCGACTTCGAATCAAGGTTGCCCGTCGGCTCGTCCGCCAAGATGAGCGCCGGTTCGGTCGACAGCGCCCTCGCCACCGCGACGCGCTGCTGCTGGCCGCCGGAGAGCTGGTCGGGGCGGTTGGTCATGCGATCGCCCAGGCCGACCTTGGTCAGCCATTCCCTTGCCCGTTGTTCAGCGTGGGGCGCCCCGTCCAAGGTCAGAGGCAGCGCGGCGTTCTCCGTGGCGTCGAGCACGGGAATGAGGTTGAAGAACTGGAAGACGAAGCCCATGCGACGCCGGCGGAGCTCTGTCAGCTTGTCATCAGTGAGTGTGGTGAGATCATCTCCGTCGATGATGACCCGGCCCCGTGTCGGCCGGTCCAGACCCCCCACGAGGTTGAGCAGTGTCGACTTGCCGCAGCCGCTCGGTCCCATGATGGCCACGAACTCGCCAGGCTCGACCAGGATGTCGACGGAGTCGAGCGCAGTGACCGCCATCTCGCCTTCGCCGTAGGTCTTCGTGAGGTCATCGGTGACGACGATGGGCATCTTCGAGGTCTCCTTCACGGCCGGCCGGAAAGGGCATCACCGCACACGAGTGTACGCCCCCACGAGTGTTCCCGTCGGGGGCGGGTATCATCGAAACGAAGACGAGCGCCGTCGGGAGGGGACCTCGATGAACCGTCGGAGGATCATCGCAGGGTTGCTGGCGGCGGCATTGCTCGCCGTGCCGTCAATCGCGACCGCCAACGACTCCTCGATGGGTGGCGCCGGTGGTGCCGTGACACCGATCGGCTCGTCGAACATCCGCATGGACGCAGAGACTGTGCAGGTGCTCCTGTTCGGCGACTTCGCGGAGTATCGGGTCGACTTCCGATTTGAGAACAGCGGGCCGCCGCAACTGATCAAACTCGGCTTCCCGTTCCCCTTGCCCTTCGAGGGCGAGGAGAACGCGACGCCGGCCGCCGCCTTCCGCGCATGGAAGGGAGAGACCCCGCTGGTCGTGACGTACCAGGAGGTCACGGCGAAGAGCGGCGCACGGATCGCCTACTACCTGCACGAAGCCGAGTTCCCGACCGGAACGACGATGATCCGGGTGTCCTACTACGCGCGCCACGACTCGACGGCCGGGTCGCCGCCCGACGGGGTCGCGCCTTCGGGGCGTTTCGCGGGCGCGCCGTTCAGCTACTGGGGCTTCTATCCCTACACGGTGAGCACCGGGGCGGGCTGGGCGGGCACGATCGGAAAGTCAGTCATCCGCTACTACGTCACGGGTGACGCGCTGGCGTGGGGCTTCGAGCCCGCGATCGCAGCGCAAGCCGAGATGCTTTCCGGGAACTCCGAGGCGCCCGCCGGCTCGGCAGAGACGCTGAAGGCCTACACCCGGCGGGCGGACAACGTCTACGAGTGGGTGTTCACCGACTTCGAGCCGACGCCGGACGCGGAGGGGCGCTCCGCGTACGACATCGAGCTGGCCTACTACGTGCCCGCGGGCGACAGCGAGGTGGCGCTGCCTTGGATGCCGGTGAAGGACGTCAAGGCCAGCAGCGAGCTCAAGCTCGACGGGTTCGAGTATCTCGCGTTCAACGCCGTCGACGGCAATCCCTCGACCGCATGGGCTGAGGCCGTGAAGGGTTCCGGTGTGGGGCAGTCGCTCACCGTCACCTTCCCCGCGACGCGGGCCGTGCGCGAGATCCGGGTCCTTCCCGGCCACGCGAAGACCGAGACGCTCTTCCGCAAGTACAATCGCCCGATGACGCTCGATATCGAGTTCTCTGACGGCACGAAGACGTCCCTGAGTCTGGCGGACGAACCCGCCCTTCAGCGGTTCGTCGTGAGCGCCGACGCCGAGTGGGCGAAGGTCACGATACGTGACGTCTACCGCGGGACGACCCGCGACGAGACGTACCTGTCTGAGATCGAGTTCGGGCAGGATACCTCGGACGTACACATGCTGCCGTTCGAGACCGTGTTGGCGGGCGGATTGTCGGAGCCCTCGACCCAGACGACCGAGCAGCCACAGCCCGACGGGAATGGTGAGGATCGCACCCCCGGGGCTCTCCCAGAGTGGCTCCGCAACCCGGGTTGGCCGCTGATCTCCGGGTGTATCGGATGCGCAGTACTCCTCGGCCTTGTGATCGGCGGCACGCTCGTTGTCGTGCTCAGACGGCGAGGTCCGATCCCGCCCGCCTAGCGAACGATCTTGGCGATCGGCATCTCCAGGATGTCCTCGGCGCCCGCGGCCTTGAGGCGCGGGATGAGGATGTTGACCGTCGCCTTGTCGGCAACCGTCGTGATCTCGTAATCCTCGGAGCCGTAGAGCTGACTCACGGTGGGGCGCTTCATCGCGGGGAGTTCGGCGATGACGGCGTCGAGGCTGCCGTTCGGGACGTTCATGGACAGCAGCACGCGCCCGCGCGCGTCGATGACGCCAAGTAGCAGAGTGCGGATCTCCTCGATGGCGCGCCGCTTCACGGGATCTGCCCACGACTCCTTGTTTGCGAACAGGCGCGTGGTCGAGGTGAGCACGACGTCGACGATCTTGAGCCCGTTGCGGCGAAGGGTGGAGCCTGTCTCGGTGAGATCCACGAGCGCGTCCATGAGCTCGGGGACCTTCGCCTCGGTGGCGCCGTAGGAGAAGTGGACCTCGACGGGTATGCCGAGCTTCTCGAAGTAGGCCGCCGTCACCCGCGGGAATTCGGTGGTGATACGGCTGCCCGGCTTGATATCGCGAGCGGACACGATGGGCGAATCGTCCGGCACGGCGAGGACCATCTGCACGACGCCGGTGCCGGTCTTCGCATACGGAAGCTCGGCGACCTCGATGACGTCGGCGCCCGATTCGGTCACCCAATCGTGGCCGGAGATGCCCAGATCGAAGTGGCCGTCGGCCACGTAGACGGGGATCTCCTGGGGGCGAAGGACCTTCACGCGGGCGATGCGCGGGTCATCGATGGTGGGGTTGTACGCGCGGCTCGACTTGCGGACCTCGAGGTCTGCCTGAGCGAACAGTAGGAGCGTCTGCTCCTCGAGGGACCCTTTCGGGATGGCCAGCGACAACATCATGCGGCTCCTGTGATCGGCCGGCGGTGCGTGAGCGCGGGGTCACTTTAGCATACTAGAGCGCTACAGTGGAGGGAGCGCTAGTAGGCTGCCGCCACGACACGACGGCCGTAGCGCCCGGTCTCCGCGATCTTGAGCAGCAGCGCGGCCAGATCCGCGCGAGAGATGCGCAGCCCCTTCGGGACCACCGGCCCCTCGACCACCCTGTAGTGTCCGGTCTGCTGCTTGTTCGACAGCACCGCCGCGCGGACGATCGTCCACTCGAGATCGGAGAGCATCACTTCGCCCTCCATCGGCTCCATCGCCTCGTAGTCGCGCTGGAGGCGCGGGAGAAGCAGCAACGCTTGATAGGGAAGCGGGAGCTCGCTCTTGTGACCGCCCAGCCCCGCTGCGGATGCCACGACGAGCCGGTCGACGCCGCGCGTGGTCATGGCGCGAACGAGGTTCGCGGTCCCGTCCGCATAGATGCTCGCGGGCTCGCCTCTACGAGGCGCCAGCACCGAGATCACCGCGTCCTGGCCCTCCACAGCGAACGCCAACGCAGCGGGATCCGCCGCGTCTCCGGCCGCCACCGCGAGCCGTTCTCCTGAGGTGATGTCGTTGGCGTCACGTACGAAGGCTGTGACGTCGTGGCCGTGGCCGAGTGCCTGTGCGACAAGCAGCCTACCCGTGCGCCCGGAAGCGCCGACGACCAGCAGCCTCACGCCATCGCCCCGGGAGCGAGCCGGCGAGTCATCGCCCAGGCACCTGCCGCTGTCACGAGCGTGTCGGCCGCGACGAAGGCCCATCCCTCGCCTCGGGGTACGGCCATCGTGTCGCCGAGCAGCAGCATCACCGCGATGTAGAGTCCGAACGCCACCAGATAGCCGGCCGGACCGAGAAGCCAACTCACATGGGGCAGGTCCAGCGCTCGCGCCGCCCGGAAGACGGCGAGGGCGAACACGAGGTAGACGATCGCCTCGACCACGGCCGCGAACGCTGTGACGTTGACGAGCCCCGGGCGACCGAGCAGGCCGGCAAGGAACGCGACGGCCGCGCTGACGGGAGCCACCGCGAAGAAGCACACGACGACCCAGCCGGCTCCGAGACCGAGCATCGCCCCGACGCGGCTGTCTGCTGTGTCGCCCATCGCGATCTACCCCTCGGCCAGGACGGCCTTCATCTTCGCGATGGCCTCGCGGTACTCAGGCATCGCACTTCCGAGTATCTGTGTGGCGAGGATTGCGGCGTTCTTCGCGCCGTTGATGGCCACGCACGCCACCGGGACGCCGGACGGCATCTGCACCATCGAGAGAAGAGAGTCGAGACCGCCAAGGTCGGATGTCTTCATCGGAACGGTGATGACCGGAAGCGTCGTGTACGCCGCGACGACGCCGCCCAGATGCGCCGCCTTACCCGCGGCAGCGATGATGACGCGGATGCCGCGGTCAGCGGCGTCCGACGCCCAGTCGTGCACCTTCGCCGGCTGGCGGTGTGCCGAGGCCACGACGACCTGGAACGGCACGCCGAACGCCTCGAGGGTCGCCGCGCACTCGTCCATGACAGCCATGTCGGACTGGCTCCCCATGATGATGCCGACCAGCGGGGTCGCCCCCGTACCTTCGCCGCTCAAGAGCGTCCTCCTCGACTGTGGTGACGCGGTCATCGTACCCCAGCAGGCGGCGCTCCCGCCTCCGCGGAACACGCTTCCCCCGTTCCGAACAGCAGGTCCTTCTCTTCGGTGGTGAGAGCGCCTCGGGCCTGGTCGCGCACCTGGTTCACGCCTACGAAGAACTCGCGCATCATCGCGACCATCAGGTAGCGGCCCTTGGCCGTGAGCGTGAGCGCCTCGTCGTCGTCGCGATCGAATCCGCCGACGGCGCGCATGTAGCTCATCTCCATGAACAGCCCGCGGTCGATACTCGTTCCGAAGTCGCGCTCGAAATCGCGCTTGTCGAGCGTCAACCCGAACAGCTGCATGAGGAACCGGTAGCGCATCTGCTCCTTGTGGCCGAACTCGCGCCACGCCGAGACGGACATGCGGCCCTCACCGATGAGGGTGCCGTAGTCGCGAAGCGAGAACGTGTTCACGTAGATGGCACCGTCCACGTACGAGAAGGCTCCGCTGCCCACGCCCACGTACTCCTCGTAGTCCACGATGTACTCGTCGATCATCCCGCCGGCCTTGCGCGAGAACGTCCAGGCGGTCGCGTGCTCGAACAACCCGTCGTTGGTGAGCCCTGTGGAGAGCTGCTCGTAGAAGCGCGCCTCGCGGGCGTAATCCACGCGACCGACCGTCTTCGCGAGCTGACGGTTCACCACGGGAGAGGCCATGAGCGGGTAGAACGTCGTCTGGTTGCAGCCCGAAGCGCGAAGCAGCTCGACATCGCGAGCGAGCATCTCGGGGGTCTGACTCGGGAAGTTGAAGATCATGTCCACGTTGAGCGAATGGAATCTCCCTTCGATGGACTGGAGCCGCTCGACGATCTGCTCGCCGGAGCCGTACTTGTCGTGGCGGTCCATCTGCTTGAGCAGGCTGTCGTCGAAGCTCTGGACGCCGACGCTGAAGCGCTGGACCCGGTCGACGAGCTCATCGACGTACTCGGGGATGAGGTGGTTCGGGTTTGTCTCGGAACTGACTTCCTTGATCGAGAAGAGTTCGCGAGCAAGGTCGATCGTCCGGCACAGCTCGTCGAGCATGATGGTCGGCGTGCCGCCGCCTACGTACATCGAGTCGAAGTCGTAGCCGAGCGCCGCCACCATGCGCATCTCCTCGCGCAGACGCACGAAATAGGGCACCGCGCGCTCCTCCGAGAACGGGAAGCGATTGAAGGAGCAGTACGGGCACAGGCGCTGACAGAACGGGATATGGACGTAGAGCAGGTACTTCTTGCCGGAACGCGGGGCCGGCAGGGATGTCCCGCCGAAGTGCGAGAGCGCCAGGTAGCGGCGGTTCATCTGCCGCATGACGGTGGTGAGGGCGCGTTCGGCCAGCATGGGCTATCCCTCCCCGTCGGCCAGCGCCCGCACGGCGATGTCGCTGCGAGAGAAGGAGCCTTCGAAGCTGATGAGACGAACCGCCTCGTACGCGCGGTCGCGCGCGGTCGCGAACGTGGGCGCGATCGCGGTGACGTTGAGTACCCGTCCGCCTGCAGAGACCAGCTCGCCGTCCGTGCGTGTCGTCCCCGCGTGGTAGACGGTGACGCCCGGCAGCGCCTCTGCGGCTTCGACACCGGTGATGCGCTTGCCGCTGCCGTAGTCGCCGGGGTAGCCGCCGGAGGCGATGACGACCGAGACGGCCCTCTCCTCGCGCCAGCTCAGAACGACGTCGGCCAGCCGGCCTTCGGCCACGGCGAACATGACCTCGAGCAGGTCGGTCTCCATGCGCGGCAGGATCACCTGAGTCTCCGGATCACCGAACCGCGCGTTGAACTCGAGAAGCTTCGGGCCCTGATCCGTGAGGATGAATCCGCCGTAGAGCACGCCGCGGTAGAGGATGCCGTCACTACGGAGGCCCTCGACCGTGCGCTCGAGCAGACGCTCCATCTCGACGAGCGTGGCGGCGTCCACCACCGGCACCGGCGAGTAGACGCCCATGCCGCCGGTGTTGGGACCGGTGTCGCCGTCGAATGCGCGCTTGTGGTCCTGCGCCGGCACCATCGGTAGCACGGTGACGCCGTCCGTGAACGCGAGGAGTGAGCACTCCGGACCGACGAGGTACTCCTCGATCAAGACGGTCGCGCCCGCCTCGCCGAACCTGCCATCGAGGCACTCTCGTACGGCAGCTTCGGCTTCTTCGGCGGTCACAGCGACGGTCACGCCCTTGCCGGCGGCCAAGCCGTCCGCCTTGATCACGACGGGGGCGCCTACGCGGTCCAGATAGGCCAGCGCTGGTGCGACTTCCGTGAACGCCTCTGACGCGCCGGCGGGAAGCCCGTGACGCCGCATGACGTCCTTCGCGAACTCCTTGGATCCCTCCATGCGCGCGGCCGACGCGCTCGGACCGAAGACACGGATGCCGACGGCCTCGACGGCGTCGGCGACACCGGCGACCAGAGGGCCCTCCGGACCGATGACGACGAGGTCGATGGCGTTATCGAGCGCGAACGCGGCTACGTCACCTGGAGACTCGATACGGAGACCGGAGACGTTGACGGCGATCGACGCGGTGCCTCCGTTACCCGGGGCCACCAGGATCTCCGGAGCCATCGGTGACTGCGCGAGCTTGTGGACGATCGCGTGCTCGCGGCCACCGCCGCCGAGAACGAGTATGCGCATCCCGCGCCTCCGGATCCGTATCGGGTGCCGACGACTGTGAAGCTGGCCGCCCGTCGCAGTCACGATTGTAGCGAAAGGTCGAAAGAAGCGGCCCCGCCCGAACGACCGGACGGGGCCGCCTGTGCAGCGACCGTGGGCACAGTGCGCCCGCGAACGATCACGCGACTATCTGATGATCATCCAACTCGTACTCGAGTAGCCCGAGGGAAGGCGCGACGCGTCGCCCAGGTAGCGAGCCCGGTACATGTACTTCCCGCGGACCCTGATCTTGTACGGCATCCGCCACGACACGCCGTTCGAGGTCGGAGTCCACGCAGTCACCACGGCCAGCCGTTTCCAGCCCCAGCTGCGCCACTTCCGGATCTCCACGACGACCCGGTCGCCCGGACGACCTCCCGCGAGCGTGCCGTACAGATAGAACGTGCGCCTCGGCCTGATCTTGAAGACACTGCGCCTGATCGTGACCGAGGTGGATACGCGCGCCATCTGGACGCCGTACGAGGCGCCTCCGGCCAGATCCGCTCCGTTGTAGGCGACGTAGCGCAAGGAGTGGGCGCCTGCTCCGAGCAGTGGTATCTGGACCGTCAGCGTCGTGTCGGGCGTCGCGGGTGTCACGGTCTGCGTCGCGCCACCGTCGAGGCTGTACTGGACGGATGTGACGAGCGAATCCGCGTCGACCGCGGTCACCGTCACCGTGGCTGTCGTGCCACCGTAGAACGCCACATGATCGTCGGATACCGCCGGAGGCGTCGTATCCAAACGAAGGGAGAGAGTCCTTGGTCTCTCCTCGTTCTTCGCCCTGTCGACCGACCAGTACTCGATCGTCGTCGTCCCTTGCGCACTCACTGTGAAGGGGGATGTGCCGTACAGAAGCGGCACGTCTCCATCGAGCGCATAGTAGGTAGCGGCAACACCAGAGCCGGGCAGTCCGTCCCGCGTGTCGGTGGCGATGAGCGACACCGATGCAGCGGCGTTGATCCACCCCGCAGCGTTGGGCGACGGGGAGACCGTGGCGCTGGTCTCGGGGATACTGGGCGGCCTGATCGAGTAGGTCAGCGTGTAGTCGCTCTGGTTGCCGAGATTGTCGAAGGCCCGGAAGTCACGGCCGTAGTCGCCCTCCGCGGAGTCGGCGAAGACCCAGGGTCCGCTCGTGGCGACCCAACTGGCGCCGTCAAGGAACTCCACGCCGCTCAGGCCGGAGTTGGCATCGGTGACTGTCATCGTGACCGTCGCGGGGCCCTCATACACGGGGTCCGCGTCGCTTGAGAACGCCGGGCCTTCGCGGTCGATAGGTATCTGGGTGTCGTTGCTGAGCTCTACGACGCCGCGCCTATCGACCGACCAGAACTCGATGGTGTGCGTCGCGTCCGTGGAGAGCATGTAGCCCCCGCCGGTATCGAGCACCGGAGTGGCGCC
>JAUSBS010000098.1 GCA_030651905.1 Coriobacteriia bacterium | reverse complement strand
CGGCGACGAAGTACTTCGTGCAGGGTGCCGTGGCGACCGGTCTGCTGGTGCTCGCGCTCGCGGTGCTGTTCGCACTGGGCGGTGGCTCACTCGACTACGCGGCCGTGATCTCTGGCGGTGCCGACGGTTTCCCGCGCTCTGCGGCCCTGCTCGGATTCGCCCTGCTCACGTGCGTGCTGGCGTTCAAGGCCGGTGCGTTCCCGTTCCACTCCTGGGCCCCCGACGCCTATGAGACGGCCGAGCGGCCCGTGGCGGCACTGCTCGCTTCCACACCGAAGGTGGCCGTCCTGGCAGCCGTGGTCTACGTGTTCCTGCCCGTGCAGGAGGCGGGAGCGGCACTCAGCCCGGCTGTTCCGAGCATGCTGTTCGCGTTGTTGGCGCTCGCCTCCATCGTCTTCGGCAACCTCGCCGCATTGCGACAGCGCTCGCTCACGCGGATGCTCGCGTACTCGGGCATCGCGCAGGTGGGCTACGCACTGGTCGGGATCGCGGCCGGACAGGGGAGCGCGACGCTCGTCTTCGCCGGGCTCTACGGTCTGGCCGCGGCGGGCGCGTTCCTGGCAGCCGAGGCTGTCTCGGAGGGCGATCCCGGATGGGACGGCTCGATCGCCGGTCTCGCCGGACTCTCGCGCCGTCGCCCGGCCCTCGCCGCCGCGCTGGCCGCTCTCATGCTCTCGCTCACAGGTATCCCGTTGTTCGGAGGATTCGTCGGCAAGCTCGCGGTCTTCGCCGGGGCTGCCGGCCCCCTGACGTGGCTCGTGGTCGTGGGCGTCGTCGGTTCGGTCGTCTCCTTCGGATACTACGGCTCGGTCCTTCGGTCCGTGTACCTCGCGGAGGAGACCGAGACGGCCGACCCGGACGGACGGACGGCGGGTCCAGCCACCGCGGTCACGATCTGTCTTGCCGTGCTCACGGTGCTCTTCGGACTCGTACCGGTCGTGCTCAAGGCGAGCTGGCTGAGCGTACTGATATCGCGCTGACGCCACGGGCGACGGTTCAGGCATGTTCATGCGACCGTCTTGCCCTGCATGAAATCGCCCCCTAGAATGCATGTCAGGAGCGTTGCTTAGGCAACACCCTTACCCCTGAGCCTCAAGGTGCCGGCCTTGGGGCTCTCCCTTTGCCCGGGACAGCCCCCTCCGCCGGAGACCGTTCATGAGAATCCCCAAATGTGGGCCCTGTGAGGTCAAGAGGGGCGTCGGGCGTGCCGATACACACCCACATGATCATCTCAGAGCAGCAGGTCCAGCTCGTGCTGGAATACCTGCACACGCAGAAGCAGCCGATGGCATCGAACGACCTTCCCGGAGCGGACGGCGTCACGGACGATCTCATGGAGCGTATCAAGCGCGAGCTTGCCGACGCCCCCGAGACCAGTGATGCTCGCGTCGCGATGGGGCGGGAGTTCGTGGCCTCTCACTCGGTGACCTCGGACGAGGTCGCCGAGAAGATGATCGGCCGCATGATCTCGGACTCGATCCGCTAGCGTCGCTGGTGCGGGCCGCCATCCTGGCGTCCGCGAACACCGCCACGCGAGGCGTGGGACACGCATCCCCTCTTTTACGCGGCTATCCGGCATAATGGACGCACGCTCACGTGGTGTTGCCATTACGTCGAAGGGGCCTGAAGAGACGTGTCCGCCAGCAAGTCGTCTCCTGCTCGCACCGCGGTGACGGTGCTCATGGACGTCCTCGTGGCCGTCGCCGTCGCCGCTCTGGCGCAGCTGGTCATCTCCTTCTTCGGGGTGATGTCCTCGGCTCCCTGGGGCATCTCACTGCTCAGAGTGACCCGATACGTGGTACTCCCGCTCGCGCTCGCTCCGATCGCGACGCCGTACGCCGGCATCTTCGACGGCAACGCCGCGGTGACGGTGCTCGCGCTGCTCGGTGTCGAATGGGCGCTCGGTCTCGCGCGAAGGAACGTGTGACGATGGCGTATACACGCGAACGGCTCGGCGAACTCCTCGTCAAGACCGGACTCATCGACCAGGAGCAGCTGGATGTCGCGCTCGAACACCAGCTGCAGTTCGGCGGGAAGCTCGGCCAGATCCTCGTCGAGCAGCTCATCGTGAGTGAGGAGCAGCTCGCCGACACGCTGGCCGAACAGAAGGGCCTCGAGCGCGTCAGTCTGGCGAACTACCCGATCGACCGCGACGTGGTGGCGATCATCCCCGAGCGCGTGGCGCGCCGCCGGCTCATCGTGCCGCTGAAGTTCGAGGACGAGTACATCGTGGTCGCGATGGCCGACCCACTCGATCTCGAGGCGATCGACGAGGTGGAGCTCAGATCCGGCCGCAAGGCGCATCTCGTGGTCGCGACCGAGAGCCAGATCCGCTTCGCCATCGACAAGTACATGGCGTCGCAAGACGCCTTCCACGACGTGGTGGAGTCCAGCGGCGTGGACACCGGCACGGGAGACGAGAGCGTCGATGAGGCGGTGATCGCCGGGGCCGACGTGCCCGTGGTGCGTCTCGTGAACCAACTGATCCGCGAGGCCGTCAAGGACCGCGCGAGTGACATCCACTTCGAGCCGATGGCCAAGGACGTCGTAGTGCGCTACCGCGTGGACGGTGTCCTGCACGAGGTCATGCGCATCCCGCGGACCGCTCGGGCCGAGATCACCTCCCGCATCAAGATCATGGCCGACATGAACATCGCCGAGCGTCGCCGTCCACAGGACGGACGGATCCGCGCGGTCGTCGAAGGCCGCGACGTGGACTTCCGCGTGGCCTCGCTGCCGACGCCGGCAGGCGAGTCGATCGTCATCCGCGTGCTGAACCAGGACCTCACCCCGCTGGATCTCGAGGATCTCGGTATGGGCGCCGACCACCTCGCGATCATGGAG
>JAUSBS010000094.1 GCA_030651905.1 Coriobacteriia bacterium | reverse complement strand
GCCGCGGCCGAGAGCGCTGCCGCGAGCGCGATCGCGCTGAGAACACGCCGCGCTGTGCTCGCGATCGTGGGCCTCCTTCATGTCGTGTGGTGCGGGACGGGCGTTATCGGCAATATAGATTCATGACGTGTTGGAGGCGCCGACTCCGAAGGCGGCTTCTGACCGTGCGTCGCGCACCACTGGATACGAAGGATGCGCCTCGCCGAGTATGTACCCAGACGCGTTCCACCACGGGGGACCGGAGTCCACGCATGTCCGAGCAAGTCGAGGTCCTTCTGGTGGGCGATGGCCCGGTCTCGACCGCCGCCATCGAGCGTGAGTTGGCGGGTTCGGGCTTGGAGCTCGTGATCTCTCGCGCTCTGTCCGAGCCGGAGATGCTCGCGGCCTGCGGGACGGGCCGGCTCGACCTGATCATCGCGATCGACAACGATGAGACGTTCGACGCGGTGGCGGCGCTGTCCGTCGCTCGCGAGATGGCTCCGCTCGTCCCCGTCATCGTCATAGCGAACGCCTCGGGCGAGGAGGTCGCGGTCGAGGCGCTCAAGGCGGGCGCTACCGACTACATCATCGCCGACCGTCTGACGAGGCTCGGACCCGCGGCCGTGCGTGCCCTTCACGACGCGGAGGCACACGGCGTCGTTGCGAGAGCCGACGAGGCGGTCCGTGAGTCCGAGGCACGCTTCCGCGGGATCTTCGAGAACGCTCCGACGGGGATCGGGATCCGTCGCGGGCGGCACCTCATATACGCCAACCCGAGCTACCTTGCGATCCACGGATACGAGCGCCTCGAAGACATCCCGGACCAGTCGGTGCTGTCGTTGATCGCACCGGCGACCCTGGAGTCCGGGACAGCCACGGCCCGGGCCCGGATCGAGCCTACGGAGGGCACGTTCGAGGACGTCGGGCTCCGCGCGGACGGCACGACGTTCCCCCTCGAGGTGCAGCTGTCCAACGTCTCCCTTGCCGATGGCCGCGCGACAGTCACGTTCCTGAGCGACATCACCGAGCGGAAGAACGCGCAGGAGGAGCTCGATCGCTACAGTCGGGACCTGGAGCGCATGGTCCGGGCGCGAACCGACCAGTTGCTGGAGGCGAACGAGGCCCTCCAGCGGGCGACCGAGACGCGCATCCGATTCCTCTCGAGCATGGGCCACGAGTTGCGCGTTCCGCTCAACTCCGTCATCGGGTTCGCGGGCGTCCTGCTTCAAGGGCTGTCCGGCCCGTTGACCGACGATCAGCGCAAGCAGATCGGCATGATCTACGAATCCGGACGCCAGCTCATCGGGACGATCGACGATGTCTTGGATGTCGCGCGCATAGAGGCGGGCAAGGAAGAGCTGCACTGGGAGCAGTTCGAGATCGACACGGTCCTGGCTGGGTTGGCCGACTCCGCGCGCGGGGACGCGGCCGCGAAGGATACGAAGATCGTCACACAGATCACAAGCCCTCCGGTCGTCATCGTGTCGGACCGGCGCAAGGTCGCCCAGATCCTGACACACGTGCTCGAGAACGCGGTGAAGTTCACCGACGCCGGGCGGATCGACGTCGTGCTCGAGCGTCCGGATGAGCACGCCGTGATCGTCCGCGTACGAGACACCGGGATGGGCATCGCCCCGGAGGACCTCGCGGACGTGTTCGAGGAGTTCCAGCAGGGCCGCTACCCTGACGGGCGGCGCCCCGAAGGCTCGGGGCTCGGTCTGGCGATCTGCCACAAGCTCGCCGGCCTCCTGGGTGGCTCGCTCACCGCAACGAGCGAGCCCGGGAAGGGGTCGGAATTCGTTCTCACTCTTCCCGTGGGCCCGGTCGTGGATCTGGGGGGCGAACTCTGAGTGCGCATCCTGATCGTCGACGACGAGGAAGCAGGGCGCTACCTGCTGGAATCGATCCTTGGATCCAAGGGATACGACGTGATCAGCGCCGTCGACGGCCTCGACGCGCTTGAGAAGGCGCGCGATGCACGACTCGACCTCATCATCACCGACGTGCTCATGCCGCGCATGGATGGCTACAAGCTGTGCGTGCGACTCAAGAACGACGCCGACCTGTGCACGGTGCCGATCCTTGTCTACACCGCATCGTTCGGGGACGCCGCGGACCAACGTTTCGCGATGAGTCTCGGCATCGACGCCTTCCTGCTCAAGCCGCAGGAACCCGTCCTCCTGCTGGCCGAAGTCGAGCGCCTTCTGAATCGGGACGTGACGGCTGTCGGGTCGGCGGGTCCCGACGCCGACGAGCCCGGGATGCTCAAGGAGTACGGCGAGCGCATCTCCCACAAGCTCTACGAGAAACTCCTGCTGCTCGAGCAGACCAACACTGAACTGAACTCCACGATGCGGCTGCTCAACGACGAGGTCGATGCGAAGAGCACGCTGGTCAAGGAGCTGTCCCTGGCCGTGTCCAAGGAGCAGCAGGCGCAAGAGGCGCTCCTTGTCAGCCAGGAGCGGTATGCCGCCGCGGTGCGTGGCGCCAATGATGGCATCTGGGACTGGGACCTCGATTCCGACGCCTTCTACGCCTCGCCACGCTTCCGCGACCTGCTCGGCCTGCGAGACGACGAGCCGCTCGTCTCGGCCGAACAGTGGCTCGAACGGGTACTGCCGGATGACGCCGAGAGGCTCCGCTTCGAGATCGACCTCCATCTGCGCGGTCTCACGCCACACTTCGAGAGCGAGCATCAGGTGCCGGGCGCCGACGGGGCGCCCCGCTGGATGCTCTCGCGGGGCCAGGCGCTGCGGCGGGAGGACGGTACGCCATACCGGATGGCGGGGTCGCTCTCCGATATCACCGAACGGAAGCGTCAGGAGGACCAACTCCTTCACAACGCCCTCTACGACGGCCTCACCGGGTTGCCGAACAGGTCGCTGTTCATGGACCGTATGACGTTCCTGGAGACACGGCGCCAGCGCCACCCCGACTACGAGTTCGCAGTGCTCTTCATCGACCTCGATCGATTCAAGACCGTGAACGAGAGCCTGGGGCACGCGGCCGGCGACGAGCTGCTGGTCGAAGTGTCACGCCGCCTGCTCCTGTGCACACGCACCGGCGACACGCTGGCCCGCCTGAGCGGCGACGAGTTCGCCATGCTGCTCGATGACGTGCAGGAGCCGCTGGATGCCGACCGCCTCGCGCGCGCGATCGTCGACGAATTCGCGGTGCCGTTCGTGATCGCCGGGGCCGAGACGTACAGTTCCGCCAGCATCGGGATCGCGATGACCGGGGGAGTGCCGCGCGACCCGGAGGAGCTCCTTCGCGACGCGGAGACCGCGATGTACCGCGCGAAGGAGGCGGGGCGGGCGCGGGTCGAGGTGTTCGACTCGGTGATGCACGCCCGGGCGATGAGTGCACTCCAGACGGAGTCCGAGTTGCGCCGGGCGTTGGAGCGCGGCGAGTTGGAGCCGTACTACCAGCCTGTCGTCTCGCTCGAGACTGGTCTGATCGTCTCGTGCGAAGCGCTGGTCAGATGGAACCATCCGGAGCGCGGGTTGCTCGGCCCCTACGAGTTCGTACCGATCGCCGAGCAGACCGGCCTGATCGTGCCCATGGGGATCGTCGTGATGCGGGCGGCCTGTGAGCGCAACCGGGAGTGGCAGCGCGCCGGCCAC
>JAUSBS010000066.1 GCA_030651905.1 Coriobacteriia bacterium | reverse complement strand
CCGTCCTCGTCGGGCCGAACGCCGCAGGCAAGACGAACCTCATCGAGGCGCTGCAACTCATGACAGCAGCGTCGTCGTTCCGTCACCCACGGTGGGAGGACCTTGTCGGCTGGGGCTCCCCGGGCGCGACGGTGATGATGGAGGCGTGTGAGGGCGAGCGCAGGCTCGACATCTCGCTCGAGGTGGACGCGGATGGCGCACATTCGTTTCGCGTGAACGGTCAGACGAGACGCCGCGCCAGCGAAGTGACGGGCCGGTTCCCCTCGGTTGTGTTCACGCCCGACGACCTCTCGTTGGTCAAAGGCCCGGCGGAACGCCGCCGTGCCGCGATAGACGACCTGGGATCCCAGCTCTCGCCAGCCTATGCATCCTTGCGCCGGGACTTCGGGCGGGTGGTCCGGCAGCGCAACACTCTGTTGAAGGAAGACCCACACAACCGAGAGCTCTCCGTCTGGGATGAGCAGTTGGCGTCGCTTGGAGCGAAGCTCGTGACGCACAGACTCCGCCTGCTGTCGCGGGTGATGGATGAGGCGGCGCGCCACTACACAGCCATGGCCCCAGGTGAATCGCTCGCCTGGCACTACGAGGACCACTGCGGTCTTGACCGCGAGACACAAGGGCCCCAACTGGAACAGGACCTTGTCGAGGGGTCTATACACGCCGAGCTGGTGCGCCGGGCAGGCGAGGAGCGCCGCCGGGCGGTCACGCTCGTGGGCCCGCACCGCGACGACATCGTGTTCACTCTCGATGGTCGCGACACGCGGTCGTTCGCATCTCAAGGCCAACAAAGGACCGCGGCGCTGGCGTGGAAGCTGGCGGAGGTCGATGTCATCGAAGACGTCGCGCGGAGTCGCCCGATGCTCCTTCTCGACGACGTGATGTCGGAGCTGGACGCCGACAGGCGGGCGGCGTTGAGCCGCACGGTGATCGGCAGGACACAGACGTTCATCACGACGACCAACCTCGGTTACTTCGATGCGGCGATGCTCGCCGACGCTACGATCGTGGAGCTCTGACCTCATGAGTCGGCGCGCAGACAGGGAGTCGCAGGACACGACGGTCGGCGACGCCGCATACGGGGTCCTGCAGCGGTTGGACCGCGGCGGCAACATCGAGCGCGCGAAGGCTGTGGCTGCATGGAGGGAGATCGCCGGGGATGACGTCTCTGCTCACGCCATGGGCTACGCGATGCGCGAAGGGGAACTCGTGGTCTATGTGGACAGCCCTGCCTGGGCGACGGAACTGGCGGCACTCTCCGAGCAGTACCGGAGCGGCATCAACACGGCGCTCGGTAAGGAACTGGTAAGTACTATGCGCTTCGCTGTGTCCAAGAAGGTCTCGGAGGAACGCGCCTGGGAGGATGCGCGCGCCCGCGAGGAGGCCGAGACGCGACACGAACTCGTCACGCCTGTACCCGCCTCATCCCAGGAGCGGTCTCAGATCGAAGCGATGGCGGCGCAGATCCACGACGGTGCGCTGCGCGAAGCGGCCGTACGGGCCGCTGTGCGCGGTCTTGAGTGGCGGAAGGGTATGGAAGCCCGCAAAACGCCGCAGCGGGCCACTGGGGCCCTTCAGGACCCCGATTCAGGGTCCGAACACTAGAGAACGTGGTAGAATGGGGTGTGTCCCCACAACATGTCGTGGTCGCCGACCGGCGGACACGGGCGGTCGCGTGCCGAGACACCATGCTTACGAAGGAGCTGTAGTGGCGGATAGCTCGTACTCAGGCAAGGACATCCAGGTACTCGAGGGCCTCGAGGCCGTCCGGAAGCGTCCCGGCATGTACATCGGGACCACCGGGCCCAAGGGTCTGCACCACCTGGTCTACGAGGTGGTCGACAACTCGGTCGACGAGGCGCTCGCGGGACACTGCACGGTCATCGACGTCAACATCCACCCCGACAACTCGGTGACAGTCGTCGACAACGGCCGCGGCATCCCCGTCGACAACGTGCCGAAGTACCGCAAGTCGGGCGTCGAGGTCGTCATGACGATGCTCCACGCCGGCGGCAAGTTCGGCGGCGAGGGCTACAAGGTCTCCGGTGGGCTGCACGGCGTGGGCGTGTCAGTCGTCAACGCGCTGTCCACACTGCTCGAGGTGGAGGTCCGTCGCGACGGGAAGATCCACAGGCAAAGCTACTCATGTGGAAAGCCACAGGGGCCGCTCAAGCCCGCGGGCAACACGAAGACCACAGGGACGACCATAACCTTCATGGCCGACGCGTCCATCTTCGAGACGCTGGACTACAGCTTCGACACGCTGTCGACGCATATGCGCGAGACAGCGTTCCTCAACAAGAATCTCAAGATCACACTCACCGACGAGCGGGAGCTCGAGCCGCGGCGCGAGGAGTACCGCTACGCGGGCGGCATCGTCGACTTCGTGAAGTACCTCACCGGCACGAAGGAGACCCTGCACTCCAAACCGGTCTACATCGACAGCACCGGCGCGGAAGGCACCGTCGAGGTCGCGATGCTGTGGAACACCGGCTACACCGAGACGGTGCTCGCCTTCGCCAACAACATCAACACCCACGAGGGCGGCACACACCTCGATGGCTTCAAGAACGCCCTCACGCGGACGATCAACGACTACGCGCGGCGCCAGGGGATCCTCAAGGAGAAGGAGGACAACCTCTCAGGCGAGGACATCCGCGAGGGGCTGACCGCGGTCATCTCCGTCAAGCTGCGTGAACCCCAGTTCGAGGGTCAGACGAAGACGAAGCTCGGCAACACCGAGATGCGCGGTTTCGTGCAGTCGGTCATCACACAGCAGCTGGCGGAGTTCCTCGAGGAGCACCCGAAACCCGCCCGCGCGATCGTCAGCAAGTCCACTCAGGCCGCGAAGGCGCGCGCGGCCGCGCGCAAGGCGCGCGAGCTCACACGCCGCAAAGGGCTGCTCGAGTCGTCGACGCTGCCGGGCAAGCTGGCCGACTGCTCAGTGCGCGACCCAGCCTTCACGGAGATCTACCTGGTAGAGGGAGACTCCGCAGGCGGCTCGGCGAAGCAGGCACGCGACCGCAGCTTCCAAGCGATCCTCCCGCTCCGGGGCAAGATCCTCAACGTCGAGCGGGCCGGCCTGAACCGGGCGCTCGGCAGCGAGGAGATCCAGGCGATGATCGCGGCCTTCGGCACAAGTGTGGCCGAGGAGTTCGACATCACCCAGGCGCGCTACCACAAGGCGATCATCATGACCGACGCCGACGTCGACGGGGCCCACATCCGCTGTCTCATCCTCACGTTCTTCTACCGCTACATGCGGCAGATGATCGAGGAGGGCTATATCTACATCGCCCAACCGCCGCTGTACAAGATATCGGTGGGCAAGAGCCACACCTACGCGTACAGCGACAAAGAGCTTCAGGAGCACCTGACGACCCTACCCTCCACATCCAGGTACCAGATCCAGCGCTACAAGGGCCTCGGCGAGATGAACCCTGAGCAACTCTGGGAGACGACGATGGACCCCGCGAAGCGCACGCTTCTCCAGGTGAGCCTCGACGACGCGCTGGCTGCGGAAGAGGCGTTCTCCAACCTCATGGGCGACCAGGTCGAGCCCCGCAAGGCGTTCATCCAGCGCCACGCGCGCGACGTCCGATTCCTAGACATCTAGAAGCCGAGCTGAGAGGCACGGGGCCAGCGGATGAGTGACGAGGCCGGGCGGCGCGAGCGGAAGACCTTCGAACCGCCACCTTGGGAGCGCGACCAGTTCGAGGAACTCGCGAGACGCAAGGCGCGGGAGCAAGAGCAGGAACGCCAGACCACCGCGGCGCCGGCGCAGCCGGCATCGGTGCTCACGGTGGCGGACCCGGGCGACGGGCAGGCGGGGGACGGCGAGCGGCCGGAGGGCGCCGAACAGGCCCCTACCAAGAAGCCGGAACCTCCCGGCGTCGAGGACGTGAAGTTCCAGGCGATGCTGCTCGAGCTCTCGGTCGAGGAGCGCGCGGATGCGCGAGAGGTGAGACGCGCCGGCGTGGTGGCGTCGTATGTGTTGTCCGCCGCCGGGTCGGTGGTGCTCGGCCTGGGGCTCGTCCTGGTCTTCCAGGGCGGGGCACAGGGGTTGGCCGGCTCCAGCATGGTCGTCATCGCAGGAATGTTCGTGATCGGATTCGCGATCTGGCTCTGGTACAGGGCCAGTCGAGGACAAGGGAGCTGACTAGCTAAGTGGCAGAAGACATGGCAGACCAGCAGATCCTGCCGATAGACATCGAGGTCGAGCTGCGCTCGTCGTTCCTCGAATACGCGATGAGCGTCATCGTGGCACGCGCTCTGCCAGATGTACGCGACGGGCTCAAGCCGGTCCACCGGCGCATCCTGTATGCGATGAGCGAGGCGGGCCTCACGCCCGGCAAGCCCTACAGGAAGTCCGCCACCACCGTCGGTGACGTGCTGGGCAAGTACCACCCGCACGGCGACAGCGCGGTGTACGACACCATGGTCCGCATGGCGCAGGACTTCGCCATGCGCGCGACCCTCATCGACGGCCACGGCAACTGGGGTTCGGTCGACGGTGACTCTGCGGCCGCCTACCGCTACACCGAGTCGCGCCTGACGAAGACCGCGATGGAACTGCTTCGGGATCTCGACAAAGAGACAGTCGACATGGTCCCGAACTACGACGAATCCACGACCGAGCCGAGCGTACTCCCGGCTCGCTACCCGAACCTGCTGGTAAACGGCAGCGCCGGCATCGCGGTGGGTATGGCCACAAACATCCCGCCGCACAACCTCGGCGAGGTCATCGACGCGACCGTCATGCTCATCGACAACCCCGAGGCCACCGTCGAGGAGCTCATGACGGTCATGCCCGGTCCGGACTTCCCGACCGGCGGCGCGATCATGGGCCGCGAGGGCATACACGATGCCTACACGACCGGCCGCGGCTCGCTCAAGGTGCGCGGCAAGGCGCACATCGAGCAGACCTCCACCGGCCGGACGCGGATCATCATCAGCGAGATCCCGTACCAGGTGAACAAGTCCAAACTCGTCAGCAAGATCGCCGAACTGGTGCGCGAGAAGAAGCTCACCGAGATCTCCGACCTGCGCGACGAGTCGGACCGCAAGGGGATGCGGGTCGTCGTCGAGCTCAAGCAGAACTGCATCCCGCAAGTCGTGCTCAACAAGCTGTTCAAGCACACGCAGCTCGAGACCGGCTTCGGCGTCATCATGCTGGCGCTCGTCGACGGCGTGCCGCGCACACTGACCCTGCCGCAGGTGCTCAAGCACTACATCGAGCACCAGAAGGACATCGTCGAGCGCCGCACCCGCTACGACCTGCGCAAGGCCGAGGAGCGCGCACACCTCCTCGAGGGCTACATCATCGCGCTGGACAACATCGACGAGGTCATCAAGATCATCCGTGCGGCCAACGACGACGCGGAGGCCAAGGCCGGGCTGATGGGGCGCTTCGGCCTCTCCGACGCGCAGACGGAAGCCATCCTCGAGATGCGGCTCCGCCGACTCACCGGGCTTGAGCGCCACAAGATCGAGGATGAGTTGAACGAGCTTCGCGAGAAGATCGCGTGGTTCAAGAAGCTGCTGGCCGACATCCACCTGGTCCTCGAGGTCATCAAGGGAGAGCTCCTCGAGATCCGCGGGAAGTTCGCCAACAAGCGGCGCACCGAGCTGTCGGGCGTGGCTCACGACCTCGACGTGGAAGACCTCATCGCCGAGGAGGACATGGTCGTCACGATCACGAAGGCCGGCTACGTGAAGCGGCTGCCGGTCGCGACCTACCGCCAGCAGAAGCGTGGCGGCAAGGGCCTCTCGGGTGTGAACCTGAAAGAGAACGACTTCGTCGAGCACCTGTTCATCTCCTCGACGCACGACTACGTGCTGTTCTTCAGCACCAAAGGCAAGGTCTACCGCATGAAGGTGCACGAGTTGCCGGTGGGCAGCCGTCACGCGCGCGGCACGGCGGCGGTGAACCTCCTGCCGTTCGAGCAGGACGAGAAGATCGCCGCGGCCATCACGACGCGCGACTTCAAGGCCGACGAACACCTGCTGTTTGCCACCCGCGACGGCATGATCAAGAAGACCGCGATGCAGGCGTACGACCGGAGCCGCCGCGACGGCATCATCGCCATCGCCCTGCGGGGCGAGGATGAACTCATCTCGGTGCGCCGGGTGATCCCGGGGCAGAAGGTCATGATGGTCTCCGCATCAGGCAAGGCCATCAAATGGGATGCGGACCAGGCGCGCCCGATGGGACGCGACACCATGGGCGTCCGCGGCATGAACGTGAAGCGCGGCGACGACCGGGTCCTCGGTATGGAGATCGCCCCGGACGGTTCGGAACTCTTCGTGGTGACCGAGCGCGGCTACGGCAAGCGCACCCTGGTCAACGAGTATCCCGAGCAGAACCGCGGCGGGATGGGGGTCAAGACGATCCAGGTCACCGAGAAGAAGGGCCGCCTCGCGGGCATGAAGATCGTCATGCCGGGTCACGAACTCATGCTTATCTCGCACGAGGGCGTGGTGATCAGGGTCAAGGCCGAGGACATCTCGCAGCTGGGCCGCTCGACGCAGGGCGTCAAGGTCATGAACGTGGCCGGCCCCGACAGCGTCGTCGCGCTTGCCCGCGTCACCGCATCGAAGAAGAAGAAGAAGGCAGCGCCCGAGGGCCAGCAGGTCCTGGTCGAGGACGACACGGTGGCACCGGGCATGTCGGAGCGCGAGGCGGAGGCCGAAGAGCTCGCATCCGAGGACTTCGACGAGGAAGAGTAGGGTCCTCAGCCACATGACCGCGCGCGCGGAGTACACCGACGAGGAGTGGCAGCTGCTCTACATGTCGCCGTGGGTCGTCGGGTTCGCGATCTCCTTCGCGGATCCGGGTGGAGCGATCCGCGAGACGTTCTCGATCGCGACCGCCACAGGGTCCGTCAAGGAGACCTACCCGGGCAACGAGCTTCTCGCGGCGGTCTGGACGGTGAAGCCCGGTACGGCTCCCACAGCGGAACCGATCGTCGAGACGAGCCCGGGTGGCGTCGGGGACGTGCTCTTGGAGCGCGCTGTGGAGATGTGCGGCAAGGTCGTCGCGCTGCTCGAGGAGCGCTCCAACCCCGAGGAGGCCGAGGGCTTCCGCCGCTTCCTCGCGGACGTGGCGTTCGGTGTGGCCGGCGCGGCCGGGGGCGGCTTCCTGGACGGCGGCGGGGCGCGGGTCTCCGCGCCCGAGCGCGCCGCGGTCGAGGCCATCCGTGCGGCGCTGGAGTTGGGGCCACTCCCGCCCGACGAGGTGGGGGGAACCACGGGCACTCCGCGGCTGTCATCTGAGCCGCCGCGCCCCGATACCGTTCGGGGGGTCAGCGGGATCCCCGCGGGCCCGATCGGTCCGGAATGATCGGGCCGCTGATCGGCACCCACGGCACGACACCGGTGGCCGAACGCATCCGCGGCCTCCAGGCGATCCTGTTCGACCTGGACGGCACGCTCATCGATACCGTCGAGCTCATCCGTGTCTCGTTCCGGCACGCCACACGCACGGTTCTCGGCTACGAGGTCCCGGACGAGATCACCATGGCGCACGTCGGACGCCCACTCATGCAGCAGTTCCACGAGATGGCGCCCGAACATGCCGACGAACTCCTGGCGGAGTACCGCGCGTTCAACATGGCGCACCATGACGAGATGGCGAAGTCGTACCCGGGTACGATCGAGGCGCTCACCGAGTTGCGATCCCAAGGTATCCCGATGGGCATAGTGACGAGTAAGGGCACTGCAGCCGCGACGCGGGGGATCGAGCTGTTCGGTCTTCGCCCGTTCTTCGACGTCGTGGTCACGGCCGACGATGTGGCGGTCCACAAGCCCGACCCGTATCCCTTGCGTTTCGCGGCCGGTTTGATGGGAGTCGAGTTGGAGTATTGTATCTACGTCGGTGATAGCCCTCACGACATGCAGGCGGCCATCGCCGCCGGCGCGATCGCTGTAGCCGCCCTCTGGGGTGCGTTCGCGGAGCAGGAAGTCGTCGTGCCGGGGACGACGTACGCGCTGGCGAGCATCCAAGGGCTGCCGGGCCTGCTCACAGAGCGCGAAGGCTCAGTTATTGACTGACTGTCAGTCAGTTAGGTATGCTGCAGGGCATGCCGCTGGAACGGGTGGTGACGGCGCCCCGGGGAGACCCGGGTCGCTCTCGAAGGGGATCGGAGGACGAGGGTGAGTAGAGGCAAGATCATCGCCGGGGTCGTGGGGCTTCTCGTCGTCGGCGGTATCGTCGCCGGCGTCGTGGTCTCGGCCCAGAACGCCGTGCCGCTCGTGACCGCCGCCAAGGTGGAGACAGAGACACTCGGCGTCCTCGTCACCGCCTCCGGCAAGATCGAGGCCGCGGACAAAGCCGACGTCTTCCCGCCGACCGCGGGCATCCTCGACAGCGTGTCGGTCAAGGACGGCCAGCAGGTCAAGGCGGGTGACACGCTCGCTTCGATGGAGACGGCCGCACTCGAGCTCCAGGTATCGCAGGCGCGCGCCGGGCTCAAGGCCGCCCAGGCCCAGCTCGATGGCGTGAACCGGGGCGTTCCGGCCGCCGTCGACAAGTCCGCAGCCGCCGCGGGTGTCTCCGCGGCGCAGACCGGCTACGACGCTGCGTCGGGGGCGTATTCCGCTTACTACAGCGCATACCTCATAGCCGGATCTCCGGCATCCATGGAGACCACGCTGACACAGTTGCTCATCGGCAAGGAGCAGGCGTACGCAGGACTGCTCAATGCGAAGTCAGGGCAGACGAAGCTCACGACCATGAGCAAGATCACCGCCGCGAAGGCCGCTGCCTCCGCCGGGGTCGACCAAGCGAGGCGTGCCCTAGCTCTCGCAGAGGACACGCTTGACAAGGCGATACTCACAGCCCCGATGGACGGGCTGGTGATCTTCAACGCGCTCGGCGCCCCGGGCATGGACGGCAGCACGCCGAAGGCCGAGCACGGCTCGGCGGTCGGACCCCAGTCCGCGGTCTTCACCGTGGTCCAGATGGGAGCGCTCAACTTCAACGCGCAGGTCGACGAGGCCGACATCGACCGGATCAAGACGGACCTGACCGCAACGGTGCGCCTCGACGCGTTTCCCTCGGATTCATTCGCCGCGAAGGTCGTGACGATCAGGTCCACGGCGATGCAGACCACGACGGGGGGCATCGCCTTCCCGGTGCTGATCTCCGTCAACGCGCCGGGCAAGAACCTCCTGCTCGGGATGAGCGGCTCCGTCGACATCGAGGTCTCTGCGGTCTCCTCCGCGGTGACCGTACCGATCGAAGCTCTCTTCGACGAGAACGGGAAGAAGTACGTGTTCGTGATCAGCTCCGGCAAGGTGACCAAGACCGAGGTCACGACCGGCGCACTGACCGACGTGCGCGCCCAGGTCCTCACCGGCGTGACCGCCGGCCAGGAGATCGCGGTGGGCAACCTGAGCACGCTCAAGGACGGCATGGCCGTCCGCACCAAGTGACGGACAGGACGCGAAACAGGTAGTGCCGGATAGACGCAAGCCAGAAGCGCATCCGGGGGGCGCGGCCGAGCAGGGCCGCGCCCTTCCTTCGCGTGCCGGGAGCTCCTGGGACGGGGCCGACCGCCGTTGCAGCGGCTGGGAGTGCCGGACCGACGGGCGCCGAACCGTACTCAGCGTGCACGACGTCACCAAGGTCTACCAACTCGAGGGCATCGAGGTCCGGGCGCTGTGTGGCGTGTCCATGGATATCCATGAGGGCGAGATGGTCTCGATCATGGGTCCCTCAGGCTCGGGCAAGTCGACGCTCATGCACATCGTCGGGCTGTTGGACCGCCCGAGCGCCGGTGTCGTCTCGATCGAAGGTGAGGTCGTCGGCGACTTGTCGCCGAACCAACTCGCGGCCCTGCGCAACGAGCACATCGGCTTCGTCTTCCAGTCGTTCAACCTCCTCGCACGCACGGGGGCGCAGGCGAACGTGGAGCTGCCGCTCGTGTACGGGGGCGTGTCCGGCGCCGAGCGCTCACGCCGCGCCCGCGAAGCGCTCGAGCGTGTGGAGCTCGGCGATCGGCTCAACCACACGCCCGGCCAGCTCTCCGGCGGCCAGCAGCAGCGGGTCGCGATAGCTCGCGCGCTGGTCACAAGCCCGTCGATCGTGCTCGCGGACGAGCCGACAGGCA
Source organism: Coriobacteriia bacterium (assembly GCA_030651905.1). Lineage (GTDB taxonomy): Bacteria > Actinomycetota > Coriobacteriia > Anaerosomatales > PALSA-660 > JANYAK01. The sequence goes on along the minus strand of JAUSBS010000066.1, from coordinate 28,660 downwards.
ACCTCGACTCCCGCAGCGGCGTCGAGGTCATGGGCATCCTGCAGGACCTCAACGCGCAGGGTATAACGGTCGTGATCGTGACGCACGACGCGAACGTCGCGCGCCACTCCCAACGCATCGTCGAGCTGCGGGACGGCGTGATCGTGCGTGACGAGACGGTGGCCGACCGCCTGGACGCGCACGACGAGATGTCCCAGCTCGGGATGAACACCGCTGCCGACGTCGAGGCCGTCCTCGGCACGGCAGGTGACGCCTCGTGAACTTCGCCGAGTCCTTCCGCATAGCCGTTCGAGCGGTCTTCGCGAACAAGGTGCGCAGCGCATTGACGATGCTCGGCGTGATCATCGGCGTCGCGGCGGTCATCCTGCTGGTCGCCATCGGGACCGGCGTCCAAGGCGAGATCACCGGCACGATCGAGGGTCTTGGCTCGAACCTGCTCTTCGTGTTCCCGGGGCAGATCAACACCGGCGGCGGGGGCGGCGGAGGCTTCGGCGGGCCGCCGAGTGCGGGCAAGCCGTTCTCGCTCGCTGACGCGAAGCTTCTGCAGGCGCGCCTCAACGGCGCTTCGGCGGTCGTTCCTGTCGCCAGCGGCGCGGGAGTCCTGCGGCTCGGCAACAAGAGCGGGCGCAGCACGCTGATGGGCGCCACGGATCAAGGCGCCCAGGTCTTCAGCGCGACGCTCGGTGGCGGCCGGCACTACAACCGTTCGGAGGTGGATGCCTCCGCGCGCGTCCTGGCCATCGGCTACACGATCAAGGCGAGCCTGTTCCCGAACAGCGATCCAGTGGGCCAGTACATCACGGTGAACGGGCAGCGCTTCAAGGTCATCGGGTGGTACGAGAAGCAGGGGGGCTCGCTTTCGGGGGACCAGGACAACCAGGCCTATCTGCCCATCACCACGCTGCAGACACTCACGGGCAACAACGACGTCCGGATCATCATGATCAAGGCGGCGGACGCGACCAACATCGACCTGGTCAGAGCACAAGCGAAGCGTATCCTGGAGCCGAAGTTCGCCGACAACATCACGGTGATGAGCCAGGACCAGACCCTCGGGATCCTGAGCACTGTACTCGACACACTCACCTACATGCTCGCCGGGATCGCGGGCATCTCGCTGCTGGTCGGCGGTATCGGCATCATGAACATCATGCTGGTGAGCGTGTCCGAGCGGACACGAGAGATCGGCATCCGTAAGGCGGTAGGCGCTCGCACCTACGACATCCTGAGCCAGTTCGTGATCGAGGCGATGATGCTCTCGCTCACGGGCGGTATCATCGGGATCCTCATCGGGGCCGGCGGCGCGTGGGCGATCCAGTCCGTGGTCCCGACCACGGTCACGCCATGGGCCGTTGCCATCGCCTTCTTCTTCAGCGCGGGAGTCGGTGTGTTCTTCGGCGTCTACCCGGCGTGGAAGGCCAGCCAGCTCGACCCGATCGTCGCGCTGCGCTACGAGTAGGCGCTGCCGCTCGCTACGAACTCGCGAAGTCCTCGGGGTCGACCGAATCGAGGAAGTCGCGGAACCGCTCAACTTCTTGCTCGGCGTCGTCATCCGGGACGATGCCGGCCGTGTCCATGATCTCGTCCGCAACGAGGATGGGGCAGCCCGCCCGTACCGCCAGCGCGATCGAGTCCGACGGACGTGAGTCGACCGTGATCACGCCGCTCGTACCGTGGAGCACGAGTGCCGCGTAGAACGTCGCATCCTCCAGTCGTGTGATCTCAACGCGGTCGAGCGTAAGGCCCGAGGCCACAAGCACGGCCAGCAGCAGGTCGTGCGTCATGGGGCGCGGAGGCTCGACCCCCTCGATGGCGATGAGGATGGCGGTGGCCTCAGGCTGCCCGATCCAGATCGGCAGGATGCGCAGTCCCGCCTCTTCCTTCAGCAGGACGACGGGCTGGTTGGAGGTGGTGTCGAGTCCCAGGCTATGGATGCGAACAGGCAGCATGCGCGAGTCATCTCCTAGACATCTATGTATCCCGTCGTGTCATGTAAGCACACCGGCGTCGCGGCTGGCCAAGGCGGTTGTCCGCGCTCGCCGGAATCCTTGACGCGTTCCGCGGCTTGCGGCTATGGTATCGAAGCGTTTCGCCCTTGAGGGCCCGTAGCTCAGCTGGTTAGAGCGCACGGCTGATAACCGTGAGGTCGATGGTTCGAGTCCATCCGGGCCCACCACATCACACGAGTAGGGCCCCGGACACGACTCCGGGGCCTTTCCGTTGGGGCGTTCGTGTTCTCGGGTGCTCGCGCTTCGTCCCGAGGAACGCTACATTCTCTGCATACACACCGTGGACGTCACATGGAGGGCTGAGGGTCATGCCGGTCAACATCATCATCGGTAACGTCGCACTCATCGTCGCGCTTGTGCTCTACAGCGTGGCCATATGGGGGGCCTTCCGCGCGAAGGCGTTCTCAGGCAAGCACCTCACCATGATGTGGCTTGGCGTCGTCTTCGACGTGCTCGCCACGTTCATGATGGTCATCTCCGCTGGCGGCTCGCTGCAGTGGGACACCCCCGCGAACAAGCTGCACACCGCACTCGCGCTGGCCGCCTTCTTCGCCATGGTGGGCGTGGCGTCGGGAGTCTCGCCGCTGAAGGACAACGAACGGTGCCGTGCGCTGTTCACGAAGATCGCGATCGCGCCGTGGGTGCTGTGGCTCGGCGTCTACGTGTGGGGAATGGTCACGAGGATGCCCACGCGCGGGTAGCGTTCTAACGGTAGACGAGTCGGCCCTCGACGCGCCTCAGCTCCTTCGGGTGCTCTCGAAGCCACTCGCGCAGGACTTCCTGCGCCGAGGTGGTCACGACCTTGGGCTGGCCGCCCGCGGTCAGCTCCTCGGGAGTCACGTCCAGGTACGCCTTGGCGTTCGCCGCGTGGTAGCCCTGCAGGCCGACAGTGTAGAGGTCGTCGTCGTGCGCATCCTGCCCTCCTACCGCGAGTGAGGCGAGGGCGTCAGACGCGTCGTCGTGCGTCGCTCGCACCGAGCTGTTCACCTGGTAGCACTCACCCTCACCGTCGCGGTTGGCGTTGCGCATGAAGCGGGCGAACATCCGCTTGAGCAGCGCACCGCTCACTGTGTAACGGGTGACGCTGTCGTCGTACGGGAAGCACGCGGTGAAGTCCCCCAGGGTCACGACCGACCCCATCTCCTTCACCCGAACCGAGCCGGCGCCCAGCAGCATCACGTCGCACTGGCAGTAGTCGGCCAGCGCGTCGGCGAGCAGATCGCCCAGCGTCGTCTCTACCTCGCGCTGCGGGTGGGTGAGCTTCTCGGCGAAATGGGTCAGGATCGCGTTGTACTTGCGGTCGACCGGATCCTTGAAGGCGCTGATGTGGGCCAGCATGCCCTGGTCCGGCTCGACGGTGTCGCTGTCGATGGGGACGAGTCGCCACGCCCAATCGACGATGGCGTTGGTATCGTCGTCCACCGTGATGTCGAAGCGGCCGATCTGGTTGGAGCCCGTGCCCGCCTGTGTGATGAGGATGCCGTTCACCTCGACCGGCTGCTCCATGACGGTGTGGCTGTGTCCGCCGATGATCATGTCGACGCCCCACGCCGGGTCGCATAGCTTCGCCAGTTCGACGTCGGACTCGAAGCCGATGTGGCTGACGATGATCGTCAGATCGATGTCGTTGTCCTTGTGGGCGTTGCAGATGACGCCCACTTCCTCGGCCGCGGCTTTGAGGGTGACGAACGTCCCGATGATGCTGTCCAGCGCGATCGCATCCATGACCTTCTCGGTCAGGATGCCGGTGACGAGGATGTCCATGCCCTGGCGATGCAGGATCAGGTACGGGCGCATGAGCCGCTTGTCGAACGGCTTGATGTAGAGGTTCGCGTTCACGATCGGAAACGACGCGATCTTCTCGAGGAAGAGCAGGTGTGGCAGCCCGTAGTCGATCTCGTGATTGCCGAGGCCGACCGCGTCGGGTGCGATGTAGTTCATCATGTCGATGGTCGAGGCGCCCTTGAACTCAGAGTCGATCACTGAGCCTTGCACCATGTCGCCCGCGACCAGGTAGAGCACGTTCTCGGCGCCCTCCTCGGCCTTCACCTTGTTGATGTAGCCCGAGAGCAGAGCCAGTCCGCCCAGGGCGTCTTGCGCATCGGGGGTCTGCTCGGCGAGGAAGTCGCCGTGCAAGTCGTTGCTGTGCAGGATCGTGAACCTCTTCGTGACACCCACGGACTTCCCCCTCACCCTGGATCCCCTCGCGGCTCGCGCCGGACTCCGCGCGACCCCATGGGCCGGATGATACTCCCGCACGCGAGCGGGCGGCACGTCCCACGGACCGCGACGCATCGCGCCCGCGCCCGCGAGCCCCTACAATCGCGTCAGGGACCAAGGCGCGACGCCGGTCCGGCCGCGACACGTAGGAGGCGCACGGACATGGCTCGAGCGGGGTACTGCAGCGCATGTGGACAGAACGTCTATCTGGGCGCGGACGGAAGTTGCGTCAACGGTCATGCCGCGGAGTACGTCAGCAATTCGTATGCGGTTCCCGACGGGGCTCCCGCGACCGTTCCGCCGGTCGCCGCTCCCTACACGACTCCGGTCACCGCGGCCGCGCCGAAGAAGAAGCGCACCGGCCTCATCATCGCGCTCGTGATCGTGGGGCTGCTGCTCCTGTGCGGGTGCGGGGTCGGCGTCTTCGTGTTCATAGCCGCCAGTTCATCGGACTCGTCGAGCTCGACGTCCGAGCCGGTCGCGACCGCGACCGAGAAGGCGAAGCTCACGACGGCGCTGTCCTTCGTCAAGAGCATGGCGAAGGGGGACGCCGAGCTCATGAAGAGCGTGATGCCGGCGGAGACACTCTCGGCGATCCCGGACGAGTTCTGGACCGCGTTCGTCGAAAGCACGGCCGCCAGCGCGTCGTCCGTGTACGGCAAGGAGACCTGGAAGGGCGCGACTCTCACGATAGACGCGCAGTCGAACCAGGGTTCGGGCACCGTGACCCTGAAGATATCGGCGACCGACCCGGACTCGATCGATCTGCAGACCGTGCGGGCTGACAAGAGCACGACCGACTCCGTCATGAAGCTCGGGCAAGAGGGTGGCGCCTGGAAGGTCCTGTCCTTCTCGAGCGGCGCGGAGACGATCCCGTTCGATGCTGCGGGCCTCCAGGCGTTCATCGATTCGAACCAGTAGCGGTCAAAGCCGGGGCGGCGGGAGGACGGACATGGCTCGAGCGGGGTACTGCAGCGCATGCCGGAACTACGTGTTCCTGAATCCCGATGGCGGGTGCGGGAACGGACACGGTCCTGAGTACGTGTCCAACCCGTACGAGGTGCCGCAGCCGGGCGCGCCTGCGTCGCCCGTGTACCAGCCGCCGCAGCCGGCCTACGCGGCCGCGCCCGTCGCTCCTCAGAAGAAGAAGCGAACGGGGCTCGTCATCGCCGTCGTGATCATCGCGCTTCTACTGCTGTGCTGCTGCGGGGCTGCCGCAGCGGCCCTTTCCGGCGCGATCCCGAACCCGCTCGGGATGCTCGAGAGCCCCGAGCGCCAGAAGGCGCAGGTCGCAGGTGACTTCATCGAGGCACTGCTCACCGCGAACCTCGTACAGATGCGCCGCACCATCCCGGCCGAGGCCGCGAGCGCGGCCGACCCGACCTTCTGGATGAAGAAGCTGATGGAGGGAACGCCGAACACCAAGATCACGTCGAAGTCATGGACGAGCGACACGCTGACGATGGTGGTCGAGGACGCGGACGGCACGAAGCGTGAGTTCGTGGTCAAGGCCGGCACCGGAGACACGGTGGACGTCACGACGCGCGAGGCCGGCTCTACCGACACGGGCGACACACTGACCATGGCCATGAAGAAGGAGCTCGACGGATGGAAGGTCCTGAGCCTCGGGACCGGCAGCGACGAGCTCATCCGTTTCGACGCGGCGAGCATGAAGAAGCTCCAGGAGGAGAACAAGTGACCGAGACCTACGAGGCCGTCGACCCGCCCGCGGCTCCTGTACCGGCAGCTCCCCCCAGGAAGAAGTACGCGGGGCTCGTCATCGCCCTGGTCGTCGTCGGGCTCCTGCTTCTCTGCGGATGCGGTATCGGCGCCTACTTCATCTACGCCGCCGCGACCTCGGACTCCTCCGCAAGCACTCCCGCCCGCCCGGTCGTGAAGGCCAGGGAGACCAAGGCGGAGATCACGGCCGCCGTCGCTTTCGTCAAGGGCATGGGGAGTGGTGACATCGAGTTGTTCAAGACCGTGATGCCCGCCGAGACCGTCAAGACCGTCGCGAAGGAGACATGGGACTCGCTGCTCGGCGACGCGGCCGCAGATCCGACGGAGTTCGGCACGCTCGCCTGGTCGGGAGACACGGCGGTCGTCGACTTCAGTGCGAGTGATGGCTCCAAAGGAACGATGGACTTCCATACGGCCGGCACGGACCTGGTGATCGTCACGCTCAAACCTGAGGCCAGCGAGTCCGAGGAAGCCACGCTGACCGTGGTCAACGAGGACGGGCGCTGGACGATCTCGACGTTCGAGACCGTCGACGGCGTGCTGGGATTCGATCCGGAGAGCGTCAAGGCGATGGGACAGTAGGGCGCCTCGCGCTCGCGCCTGCTACCCGCCCAGCATCGTGACGACGACCCTGTGCGTCCGCCCGTCGTCCGAGATCGCCACGCGTTCGTTCGCGGCGACCGAGCCGTCGCACGCGACGCGCTGGACGCCACGGTTCACGCCACGCGGGTTCTCGACGCGGATGCTGTAGGTCGTGGCTCCGAAACGGACCTCCGCGGAGAACTTCCCCCACGCCTTCGGGATGCACGGGTCGACCACGAGGTAGCGCCGGCCGCCCTCGGCCACGGTCCGGATACCGAGGACCGTCCGGACCGCCACGTTGTAGAACCACGACGCCGACCCGGTGTACCACGTCCAGCCGCCCCGCCCGACGTGCGGTGCCGCGGCGTAGACGTCGGCCGCTATGACGTACGGTTCGACTCGATAGACGTCGGCGGCCTCGCGGGTGAGGGAGTGGTTGAGTGGATTGATGAGATCGAGCAAGGCGACCGCCTCGTCGCCCTCGCCCATCAGCGCGTAGGCCATCGCGACCCATACGGCGGCGTGCGTATACTGCCCGCCGTTCTCGCGCACTCCAGGTACGTAGCCCTTGATGTAGCCAGGGTCCTGGGCCATGTGGTCGAACGGCGGCGTCAGCAGGGCGACCAGACCGTCCTCCCAGCTCACCAGCTTCTCCTCGACAGCCTCGAGTGCGCGCAGCGAACGATCGGGTGCACCCGCGCCCGAGATGACGGCCCACGCCTGCGCGATCGCGTCGATGCGACACTCCTCGGCGTCTCTGGTTCCCAGTGGCGTGCCGTCGTCGAAGTACGCGCGGCGATACCAGGCACCGTCCCATCCTTCGCTCTCGGCCGCCGCGGCGACCGTCTGGGCGAAGCGGACGTAGTCGGCCGCGCGCTCGTGATCGCCTTTGAGGTCGCATACCGTGGCGAACCGCGTGAACGTGGCGCTCAGGAACCACGCCATCCACACACTCTCACCCTTGCCCTCGATACCGACGCGGTTCATACCGTCGTTCCAGTCGCCGCCGCCCATCAACGGCAGCCCATGCACGCCGAGGCCCCGGCTGACCTCGAGAGCGGCGATGCAGTGCTCGTAGACTGTGGCCTCCGTGTTCGCCGGTACGGGCACGAGATAGGCGTCCTCATGGCCGGGCTGGAGCTCCGGGCCCGTGATGTAGGGAGTGACCTCGCTCAGAACGGAGAGGTCACCGGTCGCCTCGATGTAGTCGGCTGTCACGAACGGCAGCCAGCAGCGGTCGTCAGTGAAGCGGGTGCGGACGCCGCGTCCCGAATGCGGCTGCCACCAGTGGAGCACGTCGCCCGCCTCGAACTGGTGTCGTGACGCACGCACGATCTGCGCGCGTGTCACGTCCGGCCGGGCGATGGTCAGCGCCATGACATCCTGGAGTTGGTCACGGAAGCCGAACGCGCCCGACGACTGGTACAGGGCGGTGCGGCCCCAGATCCGGCAGGCGAGCGTCTGATACAGCGCGGGACCGTTGATCATGGCGTCGAGCGCCGGGTCCGGTGTCGAGATCGTGACGGAACCGAGCACTCCGTCCCAGTGCGCGCGGACGGCCTCGAGCGCCCGGTCGGCCGCGCCCGCCACGCGATGCGCACGCACGAGGGCACGCGCAGCCTCGAGCGTGTCCGTCTGCCCGAGCAGGAAGCGCACCTCCACGGTCTCTCCCGGGGCGAGGTCGATGGTGGACAGCAGCGCGCCGCAGTTGTCGTGGAATCGTCCGGTGATCTTGCCGAGCGTCCTGCGATGCATGGCCGCGGGGTCGCCGGGCGTGCCGTTGCGGCCCAGGAACTCCGTCCTGCTGGCGGTGTACGCGCACAGGTCTCGGTCGCAGGCGAGGAACGCTACGCGGCCGGGGAAGTCCTCGTTGAACCAGCTGTGGGCCGTCAGCATGTCACTCTCTGAGTCGTAGCCGGTGACCACGCGCTGGTTCGCGCGGCTCCTCGAGTCCCCCAGCACCCACTCGACGAACTGGGTCACGGACAGTCTCCGGGGCTCGCCTGAGAGATTCTCCAGGCGCAGGCGGGCGACGCGGACGGGTTCGTTCGGAGAGACGAGCCAGGTGAGGTGGTGCCCTATGCCATGGCATGTGTGCTCGAAGGTCGAGTAGCCGCGACCGTGACGGACGACGTATGGCGCATCGTCGTGCACGGGGAGCGGGGTGGGACTCCAGAACTCGCCGGTCTCCTCGTCACGGACGTAGATCATCTCGCCGCTGCCGTCGGAGACCGCGTCGTTGTTCCACGTCGTGAGGCGGTTCTCGTGGCTGTTGCGCGCCCAGGTGCAGCCGATCCCGGCCTCCGAGACCATCGTCCCGAACTCCGGATACGCGATGACGTTGATCCACGGCGCCGGGGTGGCGTCGCCGTTCTCGAGGACGATGACGTACTCGCCGGTCTTCGGGTCGAAGCCCCCGTAGCCGTTGTCGAAGTCCAGCTTCGGTCGCGCGAACGGAGCCGCGGGATACACCGGTGCTGTCCGCTTCGGCACGAGCTGGTCCGGTAGCTCGGGGCGGATCCCCCGCTGGTTGAGCTGAAGGACGATCGGACCGCGCTCGGCCTCCACTGTCGCGCGCGCGACGCTCTCGAGCAGGTTCAACGCATCGGGCGCGATCTGATCGGCGCGCCGGATGAAGACGCCACCCGGCTTATCCATCATCTGAAGCGCGTGACCCGTGCGCGCGAGCAGGTGCAGCCGGTCGTCGAGCTCTGAATGGTAGGCGGACGGCTTCGTGTTGAGGACGACCAGGTCGCAGCGGAAGCCCTTGTGCCGCCAGTACTGATGCGCGAGCAACGCCTGCCGCACGATCTGCGTGTCCTCGATGCGCTCGATCTTCACGAGCAGGACCGGGTGGTCGCCCGAGATGCCCAGCCCCCAGAGGCCCGAGATCTTGAGCGTGTTCTCCCGGGACGTCTTGAGCTTGAGTCGTGAGTACGGATCGGTCAGCAGCAGACGCGACGCGAGCCGCTGGAACACGACCGCCTCGTCCGGCGTGATGCCGAGATCCCGCAGCTCGATCTGGCTGGTGGACCATGCGAGGTCGATCGCGCGCTGAGCGGATCGAACGTCCGCGTAGCGTTCGGCCAGGCGGAGCGCATCGTCGCGGGTCGTGGCGACACCGGTGGTGAAGGCCACGTGCGCCGTGTCGCCGGGAGCGATCGTGACGACGCGCCGTATCGCGCACACCGGGTCGAGGACGGGACCGACGGTGTCGGAGAGCGGCCCCGCCTCGTCGAGGGCGACCGCGTCGGGGACGTGGCGCAGGCGACCGACGAACTTGGCGCGGTCCGTCTCCCAACTCACATCACCTGAGAGTCCCTCGTCGGCGGCGAGTGTGTGCAGGCCCCAGATGCGCGCCTCGGCCGCCGAGCGGGGCCGTCGCGTGAAGAGCACCGTGCGCAGCTCGGGCACGGCCTCTGTCTCGACGAAGAGGTTGGAGAAGGCCCGGTGCGCCTGGTCCGCGCCCTGTACGGTCAGCGCGACCTCGAAGTAGCTCGTGAGTTCGAGCGTGCGGGCGGAGATGCCGTGGTTCGTGATCGCGATGCGCCGGACCTCGACGTCATCTTCCGGGGAGACGACGATCTCCGTGTACGTCTCGATCTCCCCATCCCGGCGGCGGTACTCGGCGCGGTCTGCCGACATGATGCAGTGGTAGTCGTCATAGGGCGTGAGCGACGGCTGGAACGTGTTGGACCACACCACACCGCTGTCCGTGTCCCGGATGAAGCAGGACTGACCCCAGCAGTCGCGGGTGATGTCCTCGCGGTAGCGGCTGACCGCGTGGTCCATCCAGCGGCTGTAGCCGCCGCCGGCGTTGGTGACCATGACCGAGTATCGGCCGTTCGACAGGAAGTGGGTGGCGGGCGTGGGGGTGTCCGCGAGCGGGTAGGAGCGGTTGACCGGCACCGGCGGCTCGCGGTGGCTCCGGACGAACTCGACCTCCTCGACGTGCGGTTGCGCCGGATCCATATGGCGCGGCACCCGCTCCTGCAGCAGCAACTCGGCGGTCTCCGCGAGCGGGTCGGCGTGGAAGCGGGCGCGCATGCGTCCGTCGGTGAGTTCGTTGCCGAGGGCGACGAGACCCATGCCCTGATGGTGCGCCATGTACGTCTTGACCACGGCGCGACGCTGGCCCGCGGGGACGCGACCGGGCGTGTAGTCGAGCGCCTCGTAGTAGCCGAACGGTCCCTCGGCGCCTTCGGCCGTGAGGCGTCGAAGGTTCGCGAGTCCTGCCGCGTGGTCGACCTGCATCGCGAGCATCGTCGCGTACGGCGCGATCACGATGTCATCCGAGAGGCCTCGCTTGAGGCCCAGGCCCGGCACGCCGAACGCCTGGTACTGATACGTGAGCTCGGAGTCCATGGCCGCGAATGCCGATTCCGAGACGCCCCAGGGCACACCGCGCTCAGCGCCGTACTGCTGCTGGCGTCGCACGACCGCCTCATAGGTGAGGTCGAGCAGCGTGTCCGGATAGGAGTTCATGACGAGCAGCGGCATCAGGTACTCGAACATCGACGCCGACCACGAGAGCAGCGCGAACCCGCCCGACGTGCGCGTGAGCTGACGGCCGAGCCGGAACCAGTGCTCCTGCGGCACCTGTCCTCGCGCGATGGCGAGATAAGAGGCGAGGCGGCATTCCGAGGCGAGCATGTCGTAGTAGGAGTCGTCGAGACGCCCCTGTTCGGTGTTGAAGCCGATGGAGAAGAGCTCTCGCCCTTCGTCGTAGAGCATCGCGAAGTCCGTGTGCTCCCATATCTGGCTCGCGATGTCGCACTGCAGGCGAAGCCGGCCGAGGAGCTCCTCGCAGACCGGACGGTTCGCACGCACGTCATCGGCGAGAGCGCGGGCCCAGGTAGAGACCGTCGCGCTCTCAGCGTCATCCGCGCCGACCGGGCTCGCCCCGAGCGCGTCGAGGGCCTCGAGGGCGGTGTGCAACCCTTCTGAGAGCCCGACGAGGCTGGGGACTTCCGAGAGGAGCGGGGCGAGATCGTATGCGCGGGTCCACCCGGCGATCGCGTGCGGAGTCTCGGCGACGAGATGTGCCCACGGAGCCAACGCGACGAGGTCGGCGCGGTGTCTGCGCACGGCGTCCGCGGCATCAAGGAGCGAGGCGACGGCGCGGTGTCCCGGCGATCCGAAGGCCTCGGCGCGCTCGGAGAGCGGCTCGGCGGCGCGCCACAGTTCGTCGAGGATGGCGTGCCATCCACCGACATTGCGGGGATGCTCCGCCAGCATCACGCGTCTCAGCAACTCGTCCACATCACGCCGCAGGGCGCCCACCTCGTCCGCGGGGCCGGGCGCGTCCTTCGCCTCGAGCAGATCCTCGAGGGCGAGGCGCAGGGCGTCGGCGATGCCGGCGAGCGCCTGCGGTCCCACGATCGGGCTCTCGGACACTCCGAGCAGGCCCGAGCGCAGGGCGATGAGGTGGCCTGCCAGGTTGCCTGAGTCCACCGTCGAGACGTACTGCGGACGGAGCGGCTCCAAGGTCCGCGTGTCGTACCAGTTGTAGAAGTGGCCGCGGAAGCGCTCGAGGCCGACCATCGAGCTGAGTGTCGCGGACACGCGGTCGACCATGGTGCCCGTGGAGATGAAGCCCAGGTCGTGCGCGGTCAGGTTCGTGATGAGCAGCAGCCCCATGTTCGTGGGGGAGGTGCGGTGGGCGATCTCGCCTTTCGGATCCTCCTGGTAGTTGTCCGGCGGCAGCCAGTGATCCTCCTGGCCGACGAAGGTCTCGAAGAATCGCCAGGTCTTGCGCGCCACGCGACGCATGAACCGGATGTCGGACGCGGTCGGCGCCGCCTCCCGCCGTCGGAGCGGACGGCTGATCGACCACGCGACCACAGGAGAGAGCGCCCAGGCCAGGGCCGCCGGTGCGATCCACGGCCACGACGCGCGGTTCAGGAGGAGCGCCGGGGTGACCAGGGCGATGGCGAGCAGCGCGGAGGGAAGAACCGCGCGAGCGAAGGAGCGCAGGTCGGAGCCGGAGAGGCGCTCGGCCTCCGCCGCTGTCGTCCATTCCAGCAAGTCCCGCTTGCTCACGTACGAGCGCCACAACGCGCGTATCGCCGCATCGGCGTTCAGGACCGCCTGGTGTGGCAGGAGCGAGAGCCCGACAAGGGCGCGAAGGACGTCGTCGGCGAGATCGGCGATCACGGGGCGGATGGCCGCGCGCACTCCCACGCCACGCGGGTATCGAAGGAGCGAGTAGAAGGCGTGGCTGAGGGCTGGGAAGCCGAGCAAGAGGACCAGAGAAGCCGGCCAGACCCAACCGGGCCGGTCCATGAGAAGCCAGCCGACCGAACCAAGCAACAGCCATGATGCGGGGAAGACGCTCCGGCGCAGATTGTCGAGGATCTTCCACTTGTGGAGCCGGGTGAGTGGGTTGTGGTACCTGCCGCCGCCCTCACGCGGCGCCGTCCGTCCGGTCCAGGGTAGTATCTGCCAGTCGCCCCGGACCCATCGGTGGACGCGCGAGCACTGCGCGAGATACGACCCCGGGAAGTCATCGAGGACCTCGACGTCGGATGCGAGCGCTGTTCGCAAGAAGCAGCCCTCGATCAAGTCGTGCGACAGCAACCGGTTCTCGGGGAATCGGCCTTCGAGCACGGCGTTGAAGACGTCGACTTCGAAGATGCCCTTGCCGGTGAAGGAGCCTTCACCGAAGACGTCCTGATAGGTGTCGGACACCGCGCCGGCATACGGGTCGAGGCCCGTCGGGCCGGTGTTGAGTCTCGCGTAGAGCGTGGCGGTGGCTGAGGTCAGCGACATCCCCACCCGGGGCTGGACGAGTCCGTAGCCGCCGGTCACGAGCCCGCGCTCCGTGTCGACCCGCGCACGGCTGAGCGGATGCGCGATCGTGCACACCATTCGACGCGCGGTGTCGCGAGGCAGCACCGTATCGGAGTCGAGCGTGATCACGAAGGCCACACCAGGAAGGAATCCGGCGTCGCCCTCCTGAAGCGTGATCGACGTGTCAGCGGCTCCCCGGAGCAGCTTCGCGAACTCGGTCAGCGCGCCGCGCTTCCGCTCCCATCCCATCCAGGTCTGCTCGACTTCGTTGAAGGTCCGCGATCGCACGAACAGGTGGAACGGGCCAGCGCCGTCGGTCCCGTAGCGGCAGTTGAGCTCGATCACGCCGCGCCGCGCCGCCTCCAGCACGGCCGCGTCGCCGGGCAGGTGCTCCTCGGCAGCGCCTTTCAGGTCTCCCAGCAGGGCGAAGTGGATGTTGCGGTCCTGGTTGCCCAGGTGGTGGATCTCGAGGTTGTCGAGCACCGAGCGGACCGCATCCACCGAGGTGAGCAGGGAGGGGACGACCACGAGCGTCCGGTAGGCGTCGGCGAGCGGTGTGCGGTTGTCCAGCTTCGGCAGGTTGCGCGGGGGCCATACCGCTGCAGCGATGCGGTTCACGACACCGAGCGCCAGCTCCGAGAGTGGCACGAGCGCTATCAAGACGAGCAGGGCGATCCCCCAAGGAGCCGCACCCGCGCTCCACGCGAACCCGGCAAGGCCGATCGCAAGGGTGAACGTCACAAGGGCGAGCAGCCCCCAGTAGAGCAGCCCGCGAAACGAGAGCCACGAGCGGTGAGCGCGCTCCCGCGCGAGCGGGCGGTAGCGCAGCGAGACTTCGAAGTCGTACCTGCCGGCGCTGATGAGGTAGTAGCCCACGTGTCCCCGCACGATGTCGGTGGCGTCGTCGCGTAGTGCCACCTCCGACCGCTCCACCAGGGCGCGCGCCACCTCCGGCTCCGTCATAGGGCAGCGCTTCGCCAGCTTCTCGAGGGCATGTCGGTAGCGGTCACGGCTCGCGAAGTCCATGCGAGCGTAGACCCCGGCAGGATCCTGACGGAGTTCGGACTCGACGACGCTGCAACGCTCGAAGAATGCACGCCAGTCGGTCGCATCCACGAACCTGATGGCCGTGATCGCGTTGGCGATCGAGACCTGGTCCGAAGCCTGGCGCTGGTGCTCCGCCTGCGCGAGCGTCTCCGCGTTCACCCCGACGGCGACCACGGCCCGTTCGATCCAGGCGGTTATCGCAGAGACGTCCCGCTCCTGGTCGGCCATGCGCTGACTGAGCCGCACGAGGAAGGACGTCGATGACGCCCGCTCGCCTCGTGACATGGAGGCGAGCAGTCCGGGCAAGGTGTCCGGGAGATCCTCGAGCGCGATGAGCAACCGGTCGGCCCAGCTCTCCGCCGACTGCTCCGCCGCGAACGTCTCGTTGACGCGGCGCGACAGGCGCCTGATCTCCTCGACGAGCGCTACGCGAAGGACGATGGGAACCGCCCACATCTCGCCGATCGAGAGCGGGGCCGACTCCTGGTACGCCATGACGAAGCGCTCGAGATGGTCTACCTCGACACGCGCATCGGTATGGGCGAGCACGGTGACGGCCACCTCGTAGATCCGGGGATAGCCGGTGAGAGGTCCTGCCGTCAATCGGGGGAGCTCGGCTCCATAGCCCGCGGGCAGGTCCGCGGACGCCGTACGTACCTGCTCGTCGACCAGGTAGTAGTTGTCGAGCAGCCACTCCATCGCAGGCGATACCGACCGGCCCTCGCGCGCCCCGGTGGCCATCGCCGTGTTGACGGCCGCGAGCTGTACCCCCGCCCGGTCAAGGAGGCGCCCGAGGGGCGTCTTCCGCGGGAGGGTCGACACGGCGGAGCGCTGCGCGCCAGCAATCTCACGCGCGCGCTCCGCCAGGCCCTCGACGCTGAGGAGTTCCGCCCTCAGCGGTGCGTCGGGATCCGCGGCCAGTTCTGCAGCCGTGCGTTCGGCCACGCGGGCGTCCCCTCTTGTCGATGCCCTGGCGCACCGTACCGCGACACGGACACGTGTCTGAAAGCGGCTCGGCGGGCGGTTTGCTAGTGCGAGGATACCCGAAGACGACCTCAGGACGCGCCACGGGCGTTGCGTGGAGGATACCCACAGGGGTATAATCACCCCCGTTGGAGCAGATGAGGCAGAGACCGGAGTCGCCCGTGAACCGCAGGACCATACTGATCGGCGTGGCCGTCGCGGTCATCGGGATCGCGGCGCTCGCCCTCGCGATGGTGCCCAGAAGCGCCGTGACCGGGGCGCTCCCTCCGAGCGCAGACGTGTCGAACCAGCAGCTGCGTGACCTCGTCTCGCGCGGCGCTCGGCTCGTCGACGTCCGCACGTCGGTCGAGTTCGAGTCCGGCCGCATCGAGGGCGCCGAGAACGTGCCTGTGGACGGCCTCACGACGGCCGCCGCCTCTTGGGACAAGGCCGCACCCGTAGTGCTCTACTGCGCGACCGGCGCCCGGTCCCTCAACGCCTTCGGATACCTCAAGGCGCAGGGCTTCTCGCATGTGTACAACCTCACGAGCGGTATCGCGGCCTGGGACGGCGAGTTCGTGAGCGGGCAGGCCAGCGTGGCAGCTGGAAGCCTGCCGGCGACCGGGAAGCCGACGATGTACGACTTCTCCACGAGTAGTTGACCCACGTGCATAGCGATGCGGCCTGTGGTCGACAGGCTCAAGCAGGCGTACGCGGGCAAGGTGGACGTGAAGGTCATGATGCTCGACGGCAACGATACCGAGGCCGAGAGGCTCGCCGGCATCGTCGGCGTGCAGTACGTGCCGACATTCGTCTTCGTCGATTCGAACGGCGCGCAGCAGGGGCTTGTCGTCGGCGAGATGTCCGAGGCCGACATGCGAGCCAGACTCGACGCGCTCAGGTAGCCGGTGGTCCCACAATCGAAGAGGGGCCGGACCCGCGAGTCGTGCGGATCCGGCCCCTCTCGTGCGTTCGCGCCGAGCTACAGTGCGCTGCCGACCGGAGCTTCGGTGAGACTGGCGCCGCCGACGGCGGTGCTGCCCGAGAAGTCCGGGTAGGCGAGCACGCCCATCTCGGTAGCGTCGAGGCCCGCGAGCTCGTCCGCCTCGCTGGAGCGAAGTCCGGTCGTCTTCTTCTGGATGGTGAAGAAGATGTAGTGGAGCGTGAACGCCCAGACCACGACGACCACGCACGCGATGAGCTGTGCATAGAGCTGGCCCGCACCGCCGCCGTAGAGCAGCCCGGTGACCGCGCCCTTCACGCCGTTGAACCCGTCGCCGTACGTGCCGTCGGCGAACAGCCCGAGGGCGATCATGCCCCACAGCCCGTTCACGCCGTGGACGGAGACCGCGCCGACCGGGTCGTCGACCTTGACCACGCGCTCCCAGAAGATGACCGATCCGACGACGAGCAGGCCCGCGATGGTCCCGATGATGACAGCACCGACCGTGTTGACGAACGCGCACGAGGCGGTGATGGCCACGAGGCCGGCGAGCATGCCGTTCGCCGACATCGAGGGGTCGGGCTTGCCCCACAGCTTCCACACCAAGAACATGGCGCTCATCGCGCCGGCGGCGCCGGCAAGGATCGTGTTCACGATGATGACGGTGAAGCGCAGGTCACCCACGGCCAGCGTGCTCATGCCGTTGAAGCCCATCCAGCCGAACACGAGGATGATCGTGCCGAGGATCGCCATCGGGATGTGGTGGCCGGGGATGGCGACCGGGGTGCCGTCCGCCTTGAACTTTCCGAGGCGTGGCCCGATCACGAGTGCACCTGCGAGTGCCGAGAAGCCACCGACCGCGTGGACGACCGAGGAGCCGGCGAAGTCGAGCACGCCGTGTCCGAGGCCCGCCTGGACACCGAGCTGGGCGAGCCAGCCGCCGCCCCAGACCCACATGCCGTAGATCGGGTAGACGACGAGGCCCATGAAGGCCCCGAAGGGCACGAAGGCCGAGAACTTCCAGCGCTCTGCCATGCCGCCCGTGACGATCGTGGCGGCTGTGTCCATGAACACGAGCTGGAACAGGAAGTATGCGTAGACGCCTGCGTCATAGGTGGAGCCCCCGAGGAAGAAGCCCTTGGTGCCCATCAGGCCCCAGTCCCCGAGCTTGAGCATGCCGTCGAGCACACCAGTGGAGCCGCCGAGGGCACTGAGGGCGCCGACACCACCGAACTGGAGGGCGAAGCCGCCGGCCCAGTACGCCAGAGCTCCCACGGCGAAGATGATGAAGTTCGTCATCGCGACGTGGGCCGCATTCTTCGCCCGACAGAAGCCGGTCTCGACGAGCATGAAGCCCGCCTGCATGAAGAAGATGAGCGCCACGCCGATGATGATGAAGAATGCGTTCGTTCCGATCTTGAGGTGGCCGAGATCCTGCGCCACCTCTGCAAGCGTCGGCGCGCCGGGCGTCGCCGCCACGACGTCTGCTATGCCGCCGATCGAAGCGCCGGTCGGGTCGCCCGCTGGCGCAACCGCGCTGGCCGCCCACGCGACACCCGCCATGAGCAACACCGCGAGCAGTGTCAGGATCGCGGTCCGCACGACCGCCCTCTTGAGCACGCCCGGCAGGTTCCCTCGCCAGTCGTAGTCACGGTTGAGAAACGACTCCAACGTCGCCACCTCCTACTTGCTTCTGCGAGCCCGCCGGACCGTTTCGGGTGCGAGGCTCTTGGACAGGGGCGCCGTACGTCGTTGGACGGCAGCTTGGCAAGGCACCGTGTGTCGGCCGCATCACCGGGTCCCACGCTAGAGGGTTCGCATTGCGGCGACGTTTCGCGCCGCGCACGTGTGCGTGAAATGGATGTGGCGGGCGCCGGCACGGGCGCGGTGTGAGTAGCGCGTGTTTCGAGCCCGTTCACCGGTGCTATAATCTCCGGCGCACGGGCCCATAACTCAACGGGAGAGTGCCACCTTTGCAAGGTGGAGGTTGGGGGTTCGAATCCCCCTGGGTCCACCAGGAGACGTAACGCGGAGGGCGGCCCGGTAGCGGGTCGCCCTCCCGAGCGAACGGGGCGTCGGTGCTTCGCAATCGTGACGTCATGCGTGTCGTCGCCGCCCGCTTCATCTCCCGCGTGGGCGGCGAAGCTGCGTTCTTCGTCGGCGTCTGGGGCAAGGCGGCCTACGAGCTTCATGCGAACGCGGGGCAGATCGCGATCCTCATGGCCGTGCTCGCGGTCTCGGGGATCCTCGGAACCATGGTCGCCGGCGTGCTCGTGGATCGCTACGACCCTCGCCGCGTGCTCGCCATCGCGGAACTCTTCTTCGTGCCGACCGCGCTGGCGTTCCTGCTGCCGACACAGATGTGGCAGCTCACCGTGCTCGCCGCCCTGCTGGGCTTCTTCGGCTCGCCGGTGATGACCGCGTCTGCGTCGTTCGCACCCTTTCTCACCACCGAGGACGCCCCGATCGAGCGCGTGAACGCGTGGATCGAGGGTGCCGGATCGCTGTCCTTCGTCATCGGCCCGGGTCTCGGAGCGCTGCTCGCGGCGTATGTCTCGCTCGACGCGGTCTTCATCCTCGACGCGGTCACGTCATTGATCGCGGTGTTCCTGGTGTGGGGCGTGCACCTGAATCGCGCGAAGCGGGAACCAGGCCAGCGCGGACGAGCTGTCGAGGAGCTCCGCGAGGGGCTGCGCTATGTCTACGGCAACCGGGCCTTGCGCTATCCCGTGCTCATCGGCACAGCGGTGTGGCTCGGGTTCGGCGCCTTCGGCGCTCTCGAGCCGCTCTTCTACCGGGACGTGCTCGAAGTCGGGGTCGAGGCGATCGGCTACATGAACACGATCTTCGGACTTGGACTGGTGGGCGGCGCTTGGCTGTCGACGCGGCTCCCGGAACGCACGAGGTCCGCGCGCGGGCTCGCGGTCGTCTCGTCGCTCGTCGGGTTCGGCGCTCTCCTCTATGTCGGCACGCGCAGCCTGCTGGTCGTCGCATTGGGCGCGCTCGTGTGGGGCGCTGTCATCGGTGTGGCGGACGTGCTGCTCAAAGTCCTCATCCAGTCCTCCACGCCCGACCATCTGATGGGCAGGGCCGTGGGCGCTGCGCAGATGCACCGGCAAGGCGGCGAGCTTCTGCCGCTCGCGGTGGCGCCGTCGTTGGCCGCCGCATTCGGCGTCCAGGCGGTCCTGATCGGCGGCGGCCTCGTGCTCGCAGGAGCAGCCGCGCTCTCGTGGGGAGAGGCTCGCGCGGTCGACCGTCTGCCACGTCTGCGGACCGCGGTCGTCTCGGGCTCGCTGTCCCCCGACGACGAGCCGGTCTCGCCGGTGCCGTAGGTCGTACGCAGCGTATACACTCTGCAGGTCGGGAGAAGCGTCGTAGGGAGACACATGCGGATCCTGTGTCTGAGACACGTTCCGTTCGAGGGGCCCGGCGCCATCAGCCAGTGGGCGCGGCACCGCGGCCATGAGCTGGTCGAGGCCTATCCGTCTCGTGGGGCGATCGATCAGTCGCCGTTCGACATGCTCATCATCCTGGGCGGGCCGATGGGGGCCAACGACGATGCCGAGAACCCGTGGCTGGTTGATGAGCGTCGGTTCATAGCGAGTGCTGTCGAAGACGGCAAGCTCGTGCTGGGGATCTGCCTTGGTGCCCAGCTCCTTGCCATGGCGCTCGGCGGCAGCGTCTTTCCCAACTCGGAGCCTGAGATCGGCTGGTATCCGGTGACGCTGACCGGAATGGCCCGCCGCATGCCGGTGTTCGCCGACTGGCCCGACAGTTTCATGGTGGGGCATTGGCACAACGACGTGTTCGCACCCCCCGACACGGCTCCGATGATCGCCGTCTCCCAGGCGTGCCTGAGGCAGGGGTTCATCATGGACCGGGGGCGCGTCATCGGACTGCAGTTCCATCTGGAGTGGACCGAGAATACGCTGATGCGCCTCGTCGAGGCGTGCAAGGACGAACTCGTGGAGGCGGACCACGTGCAGTCGGCGGAGACGATGCTGGCGCACCCCGAGCTTCTCGGGGAGACGAGGGAGCGGCTGTTCTGCCTGCTCGACCGGATGGAGGCGATCCGGTGAGCTCCCGAGCCAAGGCCGCTGTCTCGGCCACGACCGACTGTGCGGACATCCTGGTCGTCACCGACCTCGTGAAGCGCTTCGGCACCAACGCCGCCGTCGACGGCGTGTCGTTCTCGATCCGCGAGGGTGAGATCTTCGGTCTGCTCGGTCCCAACGGGGCCGGCAAGACGACCACCATCTCCACGATCAGCTGCCTGATCGAACCGACGTCCGGAGACGTCGTGGTCGATGGCGCCTCGGTCCGAACCGACTGCGCCGCGGCGAAGCGGGCGCTCGGTATCGTTCCCCAGGACATCGCCCTGTATCCCGCCCTCACTGCCGCGGAGAACCTCAGGTTCTGGGCGCGGATGTACGGGCTGTCGGGCAGCCTGCTGGAGGAGCGGCTCGAGGAGGCCCTCGTCACAGCCGGGCTCGCGGACCGCGCCAAGGAGCGGATCGAGAAGTACTCCGGCGGCATGAAGCGCCGGGTGAACATCGCGGCCGGCATCATGCACCACCCGCGCGTGCTGCTGATGGATGAGCCCACGGTCGGCATCGACCCGCAGAGCCGCAACCACATACTCGAGACGGTGAAGGAACTGAACCGCCGCGGGATGACGGTCGTGTATACCTCGCACTACATGGAGGAGGTCGAGTTCCTCTGCGATCGGGTCGGCATCATGGACCACGGGAAGCTCATCGCCATCGGGACGGTCGATGAGCTCAAGCGGCTCGTCGGCGACGACAACGTGATCTCGGTGCGCGTGAGCGAGCTTCCCGCCGGCGTGCTCGACGCCTTGCGAGCGCTTCCCGGCGTGGACAGCGCGTCCAGCGCGGCTGGGACACCCGAGGAAGCGGCGACCGAGGCGGAGAGCGATGAGACCGCGCCAGCGGACACGACGGCGACGATCGAGGTGCTCTCCCAGGACTCCGGCGCTGTCATCGCCTCCGTCGTCACCGCATTGGCCGCGCTGGATGTGAGGGTGCTCGCCATCGAAGTGCGGGAACCCAACCTGGAAAGCGTCTTCCTGCACCTCACAGGCAAGTCACTCAGGGACTGAGGGCCACCCGGTGCGCTGGATCCACATAGGCGTCAAGGACCTCAAGGTCACGCTGCGCGACAGGGCCGCCACGGGGATCCTGCTCGCCATGCCCATGCTGCTCATCGTCATCCTGGGCTCGGCACTGGGGAACCTGGCCGACAACATCTCGAAGATCCCGGTCGCTATCGTCAACCTGGACGAGGGTGAGGTGGGAGCTCAGATCGCCGACAGCTTCTTCACCGACGCTTCGCTCAAAGACCTCTTCCTGGCCAGCCGAATGCGCGATCCGCTCAGCGCGCGCGCCGAAGTCGAGCGAGGCAACATGGTCGGCGCACTGGTGTTTCCGCACGACCTCACGAGGCGCATCAACACCGGGAAACCTTCGGAACTGACCGTCTACGTGGACCCCGGCCGGCAGATCAGCGGCACGGTCTTTCGCAGTGTGGCCGAGGGCGTCTCGACGCAGGTCTCCGCGGCGTCCATCGCGGCACGGACCGCCGCCTACTACGCGCAAGACCTTCGCGTGAGCGACCCGTCGTTCATCGGGCGCGTGATCGGCAAGGCGGTCCAGAGTGCGAGTGAGACCGGGGCCCTCGGCGCGGTGAAGCTCGAGGAGACGACGGCAGCGCGTGGCAAGGAGATCTCGATGGTCTCCTACTACGCCGGCGGCATGTCCGCGATGTTCATCATGTTCGGCGCCATGTTCGGCGCCTTCGCGCTCGTGCGCGAGCGAGACGAGTGGACGCTTCCCCGGCTGATGATGACTCCGGCCAGCCGCATGGACATCGTGGGCGGCAAGATGCTCGGGGTCTTCCTGGTCGGTATCGCGCAGTTCGCTGTGCTCTTCGCGTTCACGAGTGCGATCGGCGTGCAGTGGGGCGATCCCGTGGCGGTGTGGGCCATAGCCGTCTCGATGGTCGCGGCCGCCACCGGCATGTCGATCCTGATCGCCGCACTTGCCAAGACGACCCGTGCCGTGTCGGGCGTCGCCCAGATCGTCATCCAGTTCATGGCCGCGGTCGGCGGCTCGTTCTTCCCGGTGTCGCAGTTCCCCGCGTGGCTGCAACCGCTCCACTACTTCTCGGTCAACGGATGGGCGATCGACGGCATCCTTGAGACCATGCGCGGCGGCTCCATCCTCAACGTCATCCCCAGCATCGTGGCTCTGCTCGGCATGGCCCTGCTCTTCTTCGCCGTCGGTGTCTGGCGCCTCAGGTGGGAGTGAGGTAGGCCATGGACAAGATCGCGACGCTCGCGTGGCTCGACTTCATGCGGTTGGTCCGTGACAGGACGCAGCTGGGGGTCATGCTCGTCTTGCCGCTCATGCTCACCTTCCTGTTCGGGACGATGATGGGCGGAGTCGAGCGCAAGGTCTCGGTCGCCGTGGCGGACCTGGACGGCACCGCTATCTCCAGGGAGGTCGTCGCGGGGTTGCCCGAGCGCAGCTACAGTCTGCGCAAGGTCGACGAGGAGATCGCCCGGCAGATGGCGTCCTCGGGAGAGGTGGCCGCGGCTGTGATCGTGCCGAAGGGCTTCGGCGACGATGTCCTCGCGGGCGTCGACACGAAGGTGTCGCTCGTCAAGGACCCGCGCTCGACGTCCGCTCTCGCCATCGCGCAGGCGGTGCAGGGACGTGTCCGGCGTATCGCGGCGAACGCCCAGACGATCAGGATCGTGCGCGCGGCGTATCGGGATGCGGAGCGCAGCACCGGTGTGCCCGCCGCCGGGGCCGCCTCGGTCGACATCTATGCCTACGCGGACCGGCTCTGGTCTCCGAGTCCGCCGCTCTCGGTCCGCGAGGAGGCGGTCCAGGCCTCCGAGGTCCGGGGTCAGGGAACGGGCGCCAACGGGTTCCAGCAGTACTCGATGGGGTTCACGCTCATGTTCATGCTGTTCATGGGCATGGGTACCGCCGGGGGCTTCCTCGAGGATCGCGAGGAGGGCACCCTCGCCCGCCTTCTCATGACGCCGACAAGCAAGCCGCTGCTCATCGCGGGCAAGGTCGTCGGCGTCTACGCCACGGTGCTCTTCGAGGCCGCCATCATGGTGGGTTTCGGCGCCTTCGTGTTCGGCGTGCCGTGGGGCGACGATCCGCTCGGTGTGGTGCTGCTCATCGCCTCCTTCGGTCTGGCAGCCACCGGGCTGGGCGTCATGGTCTCCACGCTCGTACGCACGCGCGGGCAGATGTCCGCGGTCATGGCCGCGGGCGCGACCGCGCTGTGCATGCTCGGTGGGGCCTACTGGCCTCTCGACATCGTCAACCCCGCCATGCGGCTCGTGGCGAACTTCACACCCGTGGGGTGGGCCATGCAGGGGCTGACCGACATCGTGGTCAGGGGACAGGGCGCCGCTCAGGCGCTCCTGCCGACGCTCGTGCTCATCGGCATGGCCGCACTCTTCCTCGCCGTCGGGATCTCCCGGCTCAAGTTGGAGTAGCAGGGTGCGGACCGCGGAAGACATCGTCGCCGAGCTGTCCTCGCTTGCGAACCCCGACAACGTGGCGGGCATGGCCCGCTATGGCATCTCGCCTGTCGGCACCCTCGGCGTGAGCATCCCCGTCCTGCGCGCCATCGCCAGGGAGCTGAAGCCCTACCGGAAGTCGGACCCCGGGGCGCTGCATTCGCTGGCATGCGAACTGTGGTCCACAGGCCTGCACGAGGTCCGCATCCTTGCCGCCCTGGTCGACGTTCCCGCCCTCGTCACGCCCGAGCAGGCAGACGCCTGGGTCGCGGAGATGGACTCCTGGGACGTCGTCGATATGTCTTCGGATCTGTGGGCTGCCACCCCGTTCGGCTACTCGAAGGCCGAGGAGTGGGCAGGCCGCGCCGAGGAGTTCGTCAAGCGCTCCGGCTTCGTGCTCATGTGCGCGCTCGCCGTCCACGACAAGAAGGCGCCCGACGCGCCGTTCCTGCACTTCCTCACGCTCGTCGAGCGCGAGTCCGCCGACGAACGCAACTTCGCGAAGAAGGCGGTCAACTGGGCGCTCCGGCAGATAGGGAAACGCAACCGCGACCTCAACGCCGCCGCGGTTGCCGTCGCGCAGCGGTTGCGCCAGAGTGACTCGAAGGCGGCCCGCTGGATAGCCTCCGACGCTCTCCGGGAGCTCACCAGCGCATCCATCCGAACCCGCTTGGGCCTCCAGCTCGACCCGACATCCGACAAGTGAGGCTTGCCCGCCGATGACCGACAGGACCTACGAACCCAAGCACATCCTTGCCGCCATCGCCACGGTCCTGGTCTGGTCCAGCGCCTTCACGGCGGTCTCCATGATCGTCGCGCCCGGCGGCGGCTACGGCCCCGGTCAACTCGCGCTTCTGCGCTTCCTCGTCGCATCCGCGACCATGGCGATCGTGGCGGTCATCAGACGCCAGCGCCTCCCGCGCCGCGAGGATGTCGGTCACATCATGCTGGCCGCGCTGTTCGGCATCACGACCTACCATCTGGCGTTCACCTTCGGAGAGACCGGCGTGTCGGCGGGCGCTTCAGCACTCATCATCGCCTCGGGGCCGATCTGGACCGCGCTGCTCGCGGTCGCGTTCCTCGGTGAACGCCTGAACAAGTACGGCTGGGCCGGCGTCGCGCTCGCGTTCGCCGGCGTGTCGGCGATCTCCTTCGGCGAAGGCAAGGGCGGTTTCGCCATAGAGCCCATGGCCGTGGTCACGCTCGTTGCGGCGCTGGCGACGGCCGCCTACTTCGTGCTGTCCAAGAAGCCGCTGCGGACCTACAGCGCGGTCGAGTTCACGAGCTACGTGATCTGGTTCGGGACCGTCCCGATGCTCGTCTTCCTCCCGGGACTCGTGCAGCAGGCACCGCTCGCGCCGGCATGGGCGACCTGGACGATCGTGTTCCTCGGGGTGTTCCCGGGTGCACTCGCGTATCTGATGTGGAACTACGCGCTGTCGGGGATGCCCGCGTCCACGACCGCGAGCTTCCTGTACGCGCAGCCGGTACTCGCCTCGCTCGTGGCGTGGGCGGTCCAGCGGACGGTGCCGAGCACAGTGACGATCATCGGCGGCACGCTGGCGTTGGCGGGCGTCATCCTCGTGCAGACGAAGGGGCGCCCGAAGGCGATGGCGCCGGGCGCTTAAGAAGCCGCCGAGTGTTGGTGTATCATGCGGCGGACGACCCGGGGATGAAGGGGACTTCCATGCGCAAGACCGTCGCAATCATGCTTCTCGCCGCGCTGCTGCTCGCTGCTTCCGGCCTCGCCGGGTGTTCGCTGCTGAGCAACGCCAACGATGAGGCGAACGACCTGATCACGGCAGCCAACGTGCATCTCAAGAAGTACCAGGCGAGCGATGATAACGTGCGCGTGCTCGCGGCCCAGGTCGGCACGCTCGGCATCACGCCCGCGGACGCCACCCAGGCACTCACTCTCACGGCGCAGATCAAGACGGAGCTGCAGGTCCAGAAGGTGGAGCTCCAGGCGGCATCCGCGCAGATCGCGAAGATCAAGACGATCGACGCGGACGAGACGTTCAAGGAGTACGCCAACCTCATGGTCAAGGCGCTTACGGCCCAAGAGGCCGTTGTCGATGAGGGGATCAAGGTCTACGCGGAGATGGACAAGCTCTACACTGCGCTCCGTGACGGCAACGCATCGACGACGCTCACCAGCGAGCTCTCCGCGAACATCACGAGCATCTCGAACAACATCGGCACGCTCTCCGACGCGTCCACCAAAGCGTTCGACGCGGCCGCGACGTACTTCAACAAGACCGCTCCCTAGACAAGGTCGGCGCCGGATAAGGGAGCGACGGTGACGGACGAGACGGGACTCCCCGTGGACGAGGACGGCGACGATGGCGCGCCGATGTCGCTGCGGGCGCGCGTGACGGGTATCTTCTTCGCGGTGCTGCTCCTGCTGGTCGTCGGTTTCGCATTCCTGCATGTGGCGCTCAAACCCGTGGCGACCGACAGGCCCGCGCCTGAGGGGCACTACCCTGGACCCTGCTGGGTCTGCCATATCGTCTCGAGCAACGCGGGGGGTACAGATGGTCCGTAAGACGGCCGAACCCGCCGAGATCGTCGATCCCGGGCTGCCCGCCCCCGCATACAACGTCGGCGAGATGATCGCGAACAGCGTGACCCACGGCATAGGTGTGGCGTTCGGGATCGTCGCCCTGACGCTGCTCATCGTCTACGGCGTGCTCGATGGCGACGGGTGGAGCCTGGGAGCCGGCATCGCGTTCGGCATCTCGATGGTGCTGCTCTACACCGGCTCGACGCTGTATCACGCCATCCCGTTCCCTCGGGCGCGCCACGTCTTCAAGATCATCGACCACAGCGCCATCTACCTGCTCATCGCGGGCACCTACACGCCGTTCTGCATCGTGACGCTGCGCGACGTGACGGCCGGTCCGTTCCAGAACGTCGGGTGGTGGCTGTTCGCGGTCGTGTGGACACTCGCGGCTGTGGGCATCTCCACCGAGGCGTTCTGGGTCTATCGGCCCAAGTGGCTCTCGGTGGTCGTCTACCTCGGGATGGGCTGGCTCGTGGTACTGATGTTCCGGCCCCTGATGGACAACCTCACACCCACGGGGCTGTGGCTGCTGTTCGCCGGCGGTATCGCGTACACGGCCGGCACGGCCTTCTACGCCGTGAAGAAGGTGCCGTACTTCCACATGATCTGGCACCTCTTCGTCCTGGCGGGCAGCGTCTGTCACTTCCTCGCGGTGATCCTCTACGTGACGCCCGTACGCTGACGCGAAGGCCGGGGCGCTACACCTCCACTGTGACGTGCGCGTCGGGATCGAACGGGTTCATGCGCACGGCGAACGAGTACAGGTACGGATACTGGCCCTTCAGGTGCTCGACGTAGCGCAGCCACTCCGACAGGAGTCGCCCGTAGGCGCGCGCCATGTCGAGTTCGACATGGCGGTGGTCCGCGGGTGGCATCGCGGAGAGGTCCGATCGCGCGGCGAGCTCCTCGGTCAGATGGAAGACCGCCCAGAGCATGTCGGTGAACGTCTCATGCTCGAGCAGGGTCTGGTTCTCCAGGAGCCGCAGGAGGAACCCACGCTGCGAGACGAGGAAGGCCTTCAGTCCCTCCAGGTCGCCTGCGTCGATGCGCACTCCCGACTCGTGTCCCGCGACCGATCGCCGTGCCCCGTCGAAGTCGGCGGCCTTCCACGTTCCCGTGAACAGAAGGTGCGGACGGACTGTGTGTACCTCTCCGTCGAACGCCACCAGGCGGTCGATGAGTTCGGTGCCCGTCTCGCTGAAGAACGCACCGACGACCATGTTGAGCTTGTTGAGCAGCGCCTCCTTCTCGCGCTGCTCGAGCAGGCGGTTGATGACCAGGGTGAAGAGCACCGCGCTCACCGGGATGAAGGCGATGTCGAGCAGCGTGTAGAAGCCGATGTCCCCGCCGCGGTCCGAGTACAGAGCGAACAGGGCCGCGTAGAGAACGAGTGAGAGTACGAGCAGCCCGGCGACGAGTTGCCAGGTTCGCGTCCTTCGCATGCGGTCCCCTTCGTCGACTCCTACGGCCCGATGGACGGCTTGTCGAGGTCACCGGCGCTCGAGTAGCCTCGCGACTCCCAGTATCCGCGGTATGCGGGGTCCGCGGACAGTTCGATCCGCGTCACCCACTTGCACCATTTGTAGCCCCACTTGTCCTGCGCGACGACCTGGAACGGGAAGCCACGCTCAGGCGGCAACTCGACACCGTTGAGCTTGTATGCCAACAACACCTTGCGGCTCCGGACGTAGGCGAGCGGCAAGGAGGTGGAGTAGCCGTCGGCGGCGTGGAAGACGACCGTCACCGCGCCTGCCGCAGGGCTCGCACGATCGACGAGATCGGAGATGAGCACGCCCTCCCACAACGCCTTCACGCTCCAGCCCTCGACACAGTCCAGCTGGACGACTTTGGTGTACGTCGTCTCGCGCGCGATGATGTCCCCATACCGGTAGTCGGCAGGCGTGGCGACGGCACCGTCGACCCTGAGGCGATACGTCGTGCGGTCGACTTTCTGCGGACCCTTGATCGAGTTCTCGCGGAAGTCGGCTATAGCACCGAGCTTCTCCCCTTGGTAGTCGCGCACCTCGACGCTGCCGAGATCTCGGTCGCCGGGCACCGCGACGCTTCCTTGTCCACCGGGCGAACAGCCGCTCGCGCCTGCCGCGGCCGAGAGCGCTGCCGCGAGCGCGATCGCGCTGAGAACACGCCGCGCTGTGCTCGCGATCGTGGGCCTCCTTCATGTCGTGTGGTGCGGGACGGGCGTTATCGGCAATATAGATTCATGACGTGTTGGAGGCGCC
>JAUSBS010000089.1 GCA_030651905.1 Coriobacteriia bacterium | reverse complement strand
GCCCTTGTGCGCGAAGGCGCTGGCGCCCACGTAGGGCTGGTGCGGGTACGGCGAGAGGTTCGCGGTCTCGGCCACGAAGTGCGAGACCTCGGTGAGGAGACGGAGTTGGTCCGCGGTCACGCAGTCGTCGCCCATCTTGAGCACGAGTGCCGGGATGATCGACGTAAGGTCTGCGTTGCCCGCCCGCTCGCCGTAGCCGTTCATGGTGCCCTGGACATGTACGCAGCCCGCGCCGATCGCGACGAGCGAGTCGGCGACGGCACACCCGGCGTCGTTGTGCGCGTGGATTCCGAGCGGTGCTGGGATGAGCGGCGCGACCTCGCGGATGACGCGCGCGACGTCCTGCGGCAGCGTGCCGCCATTGGTGTCGCACAGGACCACGGCTGCCGCGCCCGCTTCGGCAGCGGCGACGCACACCTCGACAGCGTAGTCGGGGTTCGCGGCATAGCCGTCGAAGAAGTGCTCCGCATCGAAGAAGACGGTCCGCCCGGCCGCGACGAGGTGCGCCACGCTCTCGCGGGCCATCGCGACGTTGTCGGCCAGCTCCGCGTGAAGTGCTTCAGTGACATGCAGATCCCACGTCTTGCCGACGATGCAGAGTGCGGCACAGCCCGTGTCGAGCAGGGCTTGCAGACCAGGATCGTCGGCGGCCGACATGTCCTTGCGGCGCGTCGAGCCGAAAGCCGACACGACAGCGTTCGCCAGCGTCAGGCCCTTAGCCCGTTCGAAGAACTCGATGTCCTTCGGGTTGGAGCCAGGGAAGCCACCTTCGATGTAGTGCACGCCCAGGTCGTCGAGGCGCGCGACGATCCGCAGCTTGTCCTCAACAGAGAGCGACAGCCCCTCGCGCTGGGTACCGTCGCGCAGCGTGGTGTCGTAGATGGTGACCATGAGCGCTCCCCGGGGTCTGTCGGCTCCGCCGCAAGCGCGGCGGGAGCGTGTGCCGACATGATAGCGCAGGCGCAGTCCTCAGGCGGCACCATCAGCGGCCCTGTCCCCGAGCGGCACCATCCGGACCTACGCCCTGCTGATGATGGTTCCCACGTGCTCGCCCGCCAGCGCGCGCGTCAGGTTCCCCTTCTCGAGCCCGTTGATGATCTGGATGCTGTCGAGCACCTGGCTGTTGCGCAGGATCTCGAGACACGGCCTCTCGATGACCAGGTCGTCCAGACCGAGCTCGATGAGCTCGGAGGCAGTTATGGCCGGGATGAACTCGGCGCTCGGATCCTTCTTCGGATCGTCGGTGAACAGGCCCCGCTCGTCCTTCACGAAGATGCAGCTGCGCGCGCCGATGAGATCCGCTGTGAGCAGAGTCCCCACGTCGGTGCGGTGGATGGGGATGCGGCCCTTGGCGGGCGGGATCGCGAAGAAGTCGTAGGGCGGCATCCCGCTCGTGACCGGCACGCATCCCTGCGAGAAGTAGTTGGGCAGCTTGATTATCGCGTCCTGGTCGATCTCGATGCCTCCGTGCTCGGCCAGCATCGTCGCCACCAGCAGTGCGTTCTGCCGTGACACCGAGCTGCCGAAGGCCGCGATGATCCCCGTGGGCATGCCGAGCTCGAGACCGATCGCGTAGATGTGACGGCTGCGGGTGCCCCCGCCTGTCATGAGGAGCATCTTGTGCTCGCTCTTGTTCGCGACGATCTCATCGATGATGGCGGGCAGCGCCTTCTTGCCCCGATCGCAGATGGACTGCCCGCCGATCTTGATGACGTTGACGTCGGGGAACAGGCGCCGCTGGGGAGCGACCTCGAGCGCGTCGAGGAAGGACTCGCTCACCAGACTCTCGCCCATCAGCCGGCTCTTGATGTGCAGCCGCTTGCTGTCACGTTCGCGCATGAGCGGCATGTGCTGCCCCCAAAGGCTCAGAGACGGATGCGGACGGGTCGTGCCCGGTCAGTCGTGCGCGGGTCGGTCGGCGTCAGCCAGCTTGTGGCCCTTGCCCTCGACCTTGAGTTCGACCAGCTCGGCCCCGACCGCCGCGGCGATCTGCTCGAGCTCGTTGCGGCGCACATGCTTGGACTTGAACTTGACGTCGGCCCCCGCGATCGCGACGACGCTGAACCGCGGCTTCTTCTCGCCCTCTTCGACCTTGGTGCGCTCGCGGAAGAATATGGTGCCAGCCATGATGGCCTCCTTGTAGTGGGCCGGACTTGGTCACGCAGATGACGTATACCCCTACGGAAGCCCTGCCACTCCCGTCCGGTCGCGGACGGGCTCCGCTCGCTACACGCGCTCGAGCCAGTAGTCGTACTCCTTGTCCTGGCCGCGAACGACCTTGAAGTACGCCTCCTGGAGGGCCTTCGTCATCGGTCCCGGCGCACCGATCTCGCGATGGTCGACCGACTTGATCGGCACGACCTCCGCCGCGGTCCCGGTGAAGAAGATCTCGTCCGCGATGTAGAGATCGGTCCGCGTCAGATGGTCCTCGACGATGTCCATCTCCATGTCCTGGGCCAGTGAGATGATCGTGTCGCGCGTGAGGCCGTCGAGGATCCCGTCGGACACGGGCGGGGTCACGATGATCTCGTCGCGCACCACGAAGATGTTCTCGCCCGTGCCTTCGCAGACATAGCCGGTCTCGTTGAGCAGGATCGCCTCGGCGTAGCCGTGGTCGTTGGCCTCCATGCGGGCGAAGGACGAGTTGATGTAGTTGCCGGTCGCCTTGATCTGCGGCGGAGTCGCGTTGATGGAGCGCTGGCGCCACGAGGAGATACCGGCGTCGACGCCGTTCTTGAGGGCGTCCTCGCCGAGGTAGCTGCCCCACGGCCACACCGCGATGAACGCCTCGATCGGGGCGGGCAGCGGATCGAGGCCCATGACGCCGTAGCCGCGCATGATCACGGGGCGGATGTAGCACTCCTTGAGTCCGTTGACGGCGATGAGCTCCAATGTGGCCGTCACCAACTGCTCGACGGTGTAGGGACTCGCCATCCGCATCATCTTGGCGCTGCGGACCAGGCGCTCCATATGCTCGGTGAGCCGGAACACGGCCGGGCCATCAGGGGTCTCGTAGCAGCGGATCCCCTCGAAGACGCCGGAGCCGTAGTGGAGGGCGTGAGTCAGAACGTGTACCTGCGCCTTGTCCCAATCGACGAGCGCCCCATCCATCCAGATCTTGTCGACCTTCGGCAGTGCGGCCATTCTCGCGCCTCCCCTTCTTTGTTCGCGACCCGCCCGTAGGTGGTCGCGGATTGAAAGCAGTCTACAGTCTCTCGATGACGAGGTCGCCCATCTCCACGGTGCCGACGACGATGGAGCCGTCACCCGCGATATCGCGCGTGCGATAGCCGTCCAGCAGTACACGCTCGATCGCCGCACCCAGCTTGTCGGCCGCGCCATCCAGCCCGAAGCTGTGCCGCAGCATGAGCTCGACCGAGAGCAGCATGGCGAGCGGGTTGGCGATGCCGCGCCCGGCGATGTCCGGCGCGGAACCGTGGCTCGGCTCGTAGAGCGCCGTGCCGTCGCCGAGTGATGCCGAGGCGAGCATCCCGAGCGAACCGGTGAGCATGGACGCCTCATCGGACAGGATGTCGCCGAACATGTTCTCCGTCACCATCACGTCGAACTGCGCGGGTTCGCGGATCAGCTGCATCGCCGAGTTGTCCACGAGCTGGTCGATGAGCTCCACGTCGGGATAGTCCGCCGCCACGCGGTGCACGACCTCGCGCCACAGGCGGGACGTCTCGAGAACGTTGGCCTTGTCCACGCTGTGCACGCGCTTGCGCCTCGTGAGCGCGGCGTCGAACGCCACCCGCGCGATGCGCTCGATCTCGTACTCGCGGTAGTCCATCGTGTCGTACGCGCGCATGCCCGGTCGCCCCTCGCCCGCGGCGTCGGGAACGTCGCGCTCGCGCGCCCGCGCGCCGAAGTAGAGACCGCCCGTGAGCTCGCGCACGATGAGCATGTCGACGCCTGTGAGGTACTCCGGCTTCAGGCTCGATGCGTCGAGCAATGGCGCGAAGATGCGGACAGGACGCAGGTTAGCGTAGAGGCCGAGCGCCTTGCGGATGCCGAGAAGCCCCTGCTCAGGGCGCGGCTTGTCCGGTTCGGTCGTGTCCCACTTCGGGCCACCGATGGCAGCGAGCAGGACCGCATCGGCCTTCTCGGCCGCGTCGAGCGTCTCGACCGGCAGCGCGCTGCCCGTGGCATCGATCGCCGCGCCGCCCAGAAGCGCCTCGTCGAAGGTGAAGGTCACGTGGCTGCGCTCGCCGAGCGCAGCCAGCACCTTGACCGCCTCCGCGGTGATCTCCGGCCCGATGCCGTCTCCCGGGAGCAGACAGATGCGCAGCGTGCGCGGCTCGAGCGGGGCCAGAGCGCTCATCGGTCCGCCATCCTCTCGCGCACGGACGCGATGAGCCCGCCTCGTTCGATGATGCCCTTGATGAATGGCGGGAACGGTTGAGCCTGGTATGTCGCGCCCGTGGTCACGTTCGTGATGGTGCCGGCGTCCGCGTCCACTGCCACGGTGTCGCCGTCGTTGATGCCCTCTACGGCTTCGGGCGACTCCATGATCGGCAGGCCGGTGTTGATGGCGTTGCGGTAGAAGATGCGCGCGAAGCTCTTGGCGATGACGACCTCGACGCCGGCGTGCTTGATCGATATCGGCGCATGCTCGCGGCTGGAACCGCAGCCGAAGTTCTCCTCGGCCACGAGGATGTCGCCGGCCTTCACCTTGCCGACGAAACCCGCGTCGAGGTCCTCCATACAGTGCTTCGCCAGCTCTGCGGGATCCGACGTGTTGAGGTAGCGCGCCGGGATGATGACGTCCGTGTCCACATCGCGGCCGTACCGGTGTGCCGTACCTTCGAATCTCATCGGGCCGCCTCCTGGTCCAGGTCCTCGGGCAGCGCGATGTGCCCCGCAACGGCGGTCGCGGCGGCCACTGCCGGCGACGCGAGGTAGACCTCCGAGGTCGGATCGCCCATGCGGCCAACGAAGTTGCGGTTGGTGGTGGCGAGCGCCCGCTCTCCCGCCGCGAGGATGCCCATGTGCCCACCCAGGCATGGCCCGCACGTAGGCGTCGACACGGCGGCCCCGGCCTCGACGAAGATGTCGAAGAGCCCCTCGCCCATGGCCTGACGCCAGATCGCCTGTGTGGCCGGGATGACGATGAGACGCACATCGGGCGCGACCTTGCGGCCGGCAAGGATGGATGCCGCGACGCGCATGTCCTCGATGCGCCCGTTCGTGCACGAACCGATGACGACCTGGTCCACGGTGATATGTCGCGCCTCGCGCACGGGGCGCGTGTTGCTCGGTAGGTGCGGGAAGGCGACGGTCGGCTCGATCGTCGACGCATCGATCTCGTACACACGGGCGTACACGGCATCCGGGTCCGAGTGATACACGGCCCATTCACGCTCGGCACGCCCGTCCACGTAGGCGCACGTCGTGGAGTCGAACGCGATGATCCCGCTCTTCCCGCCCGCCTCGATGGCCATGTTGCAGATGGTGAAGCGGTCGTCCATGCCGAGGCGGGCGATGACGGGACCGGTGAACTCCATCGCCTGATAGAGCGCACCGTCCACGCCGATCATCCCGATGATGTGCAGGATGATGTCCTTGCCGCCGACCCAGGGCGAGAGCTCGCCGGTGATGTTGAACTTGAGCGAGGCGGGCACCTTGAACCATGCCTTCCCCGTTGCCATACCTGCCGCGGCGTCCGTGGAACCGACGCCCGTGGCGAAAGCACCGAGCGCTCCGTACGTACACGTGTGGCTGTCAGCGCCGATGATGCAGTCCCCCGGCACGACGACGCCTTGCTCGGGCAGGAGCGCGTGCTCCACGCCCATGCAGCCGATCTCCCAGTAGTGGGTGATCTCCTGGGTGCGCGCGAAATCGCGCATGATCTTGGCCTGCTCGGCGGACTTGATGTCCTTGTTCGGCGTGTAGTGGTCGGGCACGAGCGCGACCTTCGCCGGGTCCCAGACGCGCTCGACCCCGACACGACCGAACTCGCTGATCGCGATGGGCGCGGTCACGTCGTTGGCGAGCACGATGTCGAGGTCGCATTCGATGAGCTGGCCCGGCGCGACCTCGTCGAGCCCGGCGTGCGCCGCGAGTATCTTCTCGGTGATCGTCATCGGGCGGGGCATCGCTACAGCTCCTCGAGGGTGGTGGGCTTGACGCTGACCAGCAGCCGGTTGAGCGCGTTGGTGTAGGCCTTGGCGGAAGCCACGATGATATCCGAATGCGCGCCGCGTCCGGTGAAGACACGACCGTCCTCGGCCGTGACGCGGATGGTGACCTCGCCGAGCGCGTCGATGCCGCGGGTGACGGCCTTGACCGAGAACTCGGTGAGGTCGTTGGGCACGTTCACGATGCGGTTGATGGCCTTGTAGACCGCATCGACCGGTCCGGTGCCGTGGCTCGAATCGATGATGTGTTCGCCGGACTGCGTGACGAGCTCCACGGTGGCGGTGGGGATGCCGGGATCCCCACTCGTGAAGTGGACCTGTGCCAGGTGGAAGACCTCGTTGAGGGTGCGCTCGGTCTCACCGACGAGCACCTCGAGGTCCTCGTCGTAGACCTCCTTCTTCTTGTCCGCCAGCTCGAGGAACGCCGTGTGGATGCGCTCGAACTCCTCCGCCGGGACGTCGTAGCCCAGCTCCTCGAGACGGTGCTTGAGCGCGTGGCGGCCCGAGCGCGCGGTCAGCACGATGGCGCTGCCGCCGACGCCGACGTCCACCGGATCGATGATCTCGTAGGTCGAACGCTCCTTGAGCACGCCGTCCTGATGGATGCCGGACGAGTGCGCGAACGCGTTCGCGCCCACGACGGCCTTGTTCGGCTGGACCGGGATACCGGTGATCGTGGAGACCAAGCGTGAGGTGCGCATGATCTCGCGTGAGTTGACGCCGGTGTCGGCGCTGAAGTACTCACGGCGCTGGCGCAACGCCATCACGACCTCCTCCAGCGAGGTGTTGCCGGCCCGCTCACCGATGCCGTTGATCGTGCACTCCACCTGGCGCGCGCCTGCAGCCACGCCGGCCAGCGCGTTGGCGGTGGCCATCCCGAGGTCGTTGTGGCAGTGCACCGACACGGTCACGCCGCTGATGCCGTCCACATGTTCGAACAGGCCCGCGATGAGCGCGCCGAACTCGCCGGGATAGGTGTAG
The DNA here is from genome assembly GCA_030651905.1 of Coriobacteriia bacterium. Classification (GTDB taxonomy): domain Bacteria; phylum Actinomycetota; class Coriobacteriia; order Anaerosomatales; family PALSA-660; genus JANYAK01. The sequence goes on along the minus strand of JAUSBS010000089.1, from coordinate 22,995 downwards.
CCGGTGGTGTCCGGGATGTTCACCACGGTAGCGCCGGCCGCAACGGCGGCCGTCACCATGCGGTAGAGGAACGCGGGCTCCGCGCGGCCCGCGTCCTCGGCGTAGAACTCGACGTCGTCGACGAAGGTGCGAGCAAGCTTCACCGCGGCCACGGCACGCTCGACGGCCTCGTCACGGCCGATGCGGAGCTTGTCGCGCAGATGAGACTCCGAGACGCCGATGCCCGTGTGGATACGCGGGCGCTTGGCCGTGGACAGCGCCTCGGCGGCTCGCTCGATGTCGCCGGGGACGGCGCGGGAAAGCCCGCACACCACGACGGCGTCACCCACAGCGCGTCCGATCGCCTGCACCGATTCGAAGTCGCCGGGGCTCGAGATCGGGAAGCCAGCCTCGATGACGTCCACCCCGAGCCGCACGAGCTGCCGCGCGATCTCGACCTTCTCGACGGTGTTCATGGAAGCACCCGGCGACTGCTCGCCGTCCCGCAGTGTGGTGTCGAATATGGCAACGGTGTCCGTGCTCATGGCGATGCTCCTCGCGGTGAGATGCCCTACAGCTCGACGCTCCACGCGTCATGCATGGATGCGGCGTCCTTGATGCGCGTCAGCAGATCCTCGGACAGTGCGGAGTCCACGACGAGGCCCATGAGTGCGGTCCCGCCGGCTTCGGTGCGACCGACCTGCATCGATGCGATGTTGACACCCTCGTCGCCGAGGATGGTCCCGACCTTGCCGATCATGCCCGGGCGGTCCGGGTAGCGGAAGAAGACCATGAACGCACCGGGCGCCATGTCGAGGTCGTAGCCGAAGAGCGACACCAAGCGCGGCTCGTTCTTCTTGCCGATGAGCGACACCGCGATCTCGACGGGCTCGCCGCCGGTCGTGGCCCGCACGATGAGCATGTTGGTGTAGTCGTGGGTCTCGGGGCGCTTCGTCTCCGTCACCTTGATGCCGCGCTGCTCGGCGAAGTAGCCGGCGTTGACCAGGTTGACCGGCTCGTCGGTGGCCTGCGATAGCATGCCCTTGAGCACCGCGGTGCGCAGGATCCGCGTGTCAGTGTCGGCGAGCTGGCCGACGGTCAGCACATCGAGCTCGTCCACGCCGCCGGCGATCTGGGCGAGCATCGAGCCGAGGCTCTCGGCGAGTGCGATGAACGGCCCGACCTTCTCCATGACCTCGGGCGGCACCGGTGCGACGTTGACCGCGGTGGGCACCATCTCCCCGCGCAGACCGGCCATGACGAGTTCGGCGATCTGGTCGCCGGCGCGGTCCTGCGCCTCGTCGGTCGAGGCGCCGAGGTGCGGGGTGAGGATGACGTTGTCCAGCTGGTGGAGGGGCGACTCGGTGCACGGCTCGACCTCGAAGACGTCGATCGCCGCCGAAGCGACCTTGCCGCTCTTGAGCGCCTCGACCAGCGCCTCGGTCTGATAGATGCCGCCGCGGGCAGTGTTGATGAGGCGTACGCCGTCCTTCATCTTGGCGAACTGCGCCGCACCGAACATCCCGATGGTCTCCTTCGTCTTGGGCAGGTGCACCGTGATGAAGTCCGCCTTCGGGAGCAGCTCGTCGACGCTGCCGACGAGTTCGATGCCCAGCGACGCCGCGCGCTCTTCCGAGGTGTAGGGATCGTAGCCGACCAGCTTCATCCCGAGGCCGCGCGCGCGCTCGGCCACGAGCGTGCCGATGCGCCCGAGCCCGACGACGCCGAGCGTCTTCTCGTAGACCTCGGTGCCGGTGAACTTGCTGCGCTCCCACTTGCCCGCATGCATGGAGGCGTTGGCCTGCGCGGTGTTGCGCGCGCTCGCGAGCATGAGCGTGATCGTCTGCTCGGCGGCCGACACGATGTTGGACGTCGGCGCGTTGCAGACGATGACGCCGCGCTCGGTCGAGGCCACGACATCGACGTTGTCGATGCCGACGCCGGCCCGGCCGATGATCTTGAGATTGACGCCGGCCTCGATGATCGGGCGCGTGGCCTTCGTGGCCGAGCGCACGATCATGGCGTCGTACGACTCGATGATCCCGACGAGTTCGACCTCGTTCAGGCCTGTCTTCACATCTACATCGAAGCCCTCGTCCTTCAGCTTCTGGATACCGGTGTCTGAGATCTTGTCCGCTACGAGTACCTTCATACCAGCGCTCACTCCCCCATGAAGACGGCTTCGGCGGCCTTGATGCCGGCACCGCGCTCGAAGTCGTAGCCGAGCTCGGCGAGCGTCATCTCGAGCGCCGCGAGCGTGGTGATGATGTCGAAGTCACCGAAGTAGCCAAGGTGGCCGACCCGGAAGATGCGACCGGCGTAGTCGTCCTGTCCGCCCGCGATCGTCACGCCGTACTTGTTCTTCATGATCTTGACGATCTGCTTGCCGTCCACCCCTTCGGGCACCCACACGGGCGTGACCGCGCTTCCGCGTCCTTCCGGCGGAGCGAACAGCTTCATGCCGAGGGCCTCGCAGCCGCGCCTCGTGGCCTCAGCCAGCCTCGAATGCCGCGCGATGACGCCCTCGATCGTCTCCTCGCGCATCATCTTGATGGACTCGACGAGCCCGATGATGAGCGAGACGGCCGGGGTGAAGGGCGTCGTGGAATCGGCGAGGTTCTTCTTGTAGGGGCCCCAATCGAAGTAGAACTTCGGCAAAGTCGAACGCTCGTAGGCCTTCCACGCCTTCGCCGAGACGGACACCGCGGCCAGGCCGGGCGGGAGCATGAGCCCCTTCTGCGAACCGGTCATGACCACATCGAGGCCCCACGCGTCGGTCATGCACGGCACGGCGCCGATGCCGGTGATCGAGTCGACGATCAGCACGCAGTCGGGGTAGTCGGCCGTGAGCTTGCCGACCGCCTCGACATCGTTGAGCACGCCGCTCGAGGTCTCTGACTGGGTGATGACCACACCGCGCGCATCCGGGTTCGCCTTGAGTGCGGCATCGACGTCGGCGACCTTCACGGTCTCGGTCCATTCGTAGCGCAGGTCTACGACCTCGAGGCCGTAGGTCTTCGCGATCTTGACCATGCGGTCGCCGAACTTGCCGTTGCGCGCAACGATGACCTTGTCGCCGGCGCAGAAGCAGTTCACGAACGCGGACTCCATGGCGCCCGTACCCGAGCAGCCGAAGATGAGCACGTCGTTCGTGGTCTGGAACACGTACTTGAGCCCCTCGACGCACTCCATGAGCATCGCCGAGAAGTCCGGCGTGCGATGGTGGATCATCGGCCGGGCCTGCGCGAGCAGGACCTCGGACGGTACCGGGGTCGGACCCGGTGTCATCAGGTACTTCTTCTGCATCTGTCTTACCTCACCCCTCGTGTCGTTGCTTCCGGCAGAACAACGGTCGTGCTGATGGTCGGCGGCATGAGCGGCGAGCGACGCGAGTCCGCTCGATTCCGCCGGTCGGATCGGGCGACGCCTGCTACTTCGTGCGAAGCCACGAGAACATCCCCCGGAGCTCCGATCCGACCTCTTCGATCATCGACTCGGCGTGCATGCGGCGCATCGCCTTGAAGTGCGGCTGGCCGGCCTTGTTCTCCAAGATCCAGTCGCGCGCGAACGAGCCGTTCTGGATGTTCCAGAGCCGCTCCGCCATGGCGTCCTTGACGTCGTCGGTGATGATCTTCGGACCCGTGTAGTAGTCGCCGAACTCGGCGGTGTTTGAGATCGAGTCGCGCATCTTGGCCATACCGCCCTCGTACATGAGGTCGACGATGAGCTTGAGTTCGTGCATGCACTCGAAGTAGGCGATCTCGGGCTGGTAGCCGGCCTCGACGAGCGTGTCGAACGCGGCCTCGACGAGATGCGTCACGCCGCCACAGAGCACGACCTGCTCGCCGAACAGGTCCGTCTCGGTCTCCTCCTGGAACGTCGTCTCGATGACACCGGCCCGAGCGCCGCCTATGCCGGCCGCCCACGCGAGCGCGAGGTCCTTCGCCTTACCGGTCGCGTCCTGGTAGACGGCGATGACGTTGGGCACGCCGGATCCTTCGGTGAACACACGGCGCACCATGTGGCCGGGGCCCTTCGGCGCGATCATGATCACGTCGACGTCGGCCGGCGGCACGATCTGGTCGAAGTGGATGTTGAAGCCGTGGGCGAAGGCCAACGCCTTGCCGGCGGTCATCGACTCGTGGATCTCAGCGTAGTACGTGTGCGACTGGGTCTCGTCCGGCGTCAGGATCATGATGACGTCGGCCTCCTGCGCCGCCTCGCGCGGCGTCATGACCTTGAGTCCCGCCTCCTTGACCTTGTCCCAGCTCTTCGAGCCTGCGCGAAGACCGACCCGAACGTCGCAGCCCGAGTCGTGAAGGTTCAGCGCGTGCGCGTGACCCTGGCTGCCGAAGCCGATGATCGCGATCTTGCGGCCCTTCAGAAGCTCGAGGTCGCAGTCCTTCTCGTAGTAGATGTGTGCCATTTCCTTCTCCTCCTGCTGGGGTGTCTTCGTGACCTATGCGGTGGCAGCGCCCTCGCGCAGTGCGCGGGACAACGCGATCTTGCCGGTCCGTGCGAGCTCCTTGATGCCGTACGCGCGAAGCAGGTCCTCCATCGCCGCGAGCTTGTCGCCGGCGCCGGTGGCCTCGATCGTGACCGTGTTCTTTCCGACGTCCACGATCTTGGCGCGGAAGACGTTCGCGATCTCGATGATCTCGTGGCGCCGGTCGGCCGGCGCGTTCACCTTGAATAGCACCAGTTCCCGATCGACCATCTCTCGAGGATCGAGGTCCTGGATCTTGATGACGTTGATGAGCTTGTGAAGCTGCTTGGCGACCTGCTCCAGGCGGACGTCGTCGCCACCCACCACGATGGTTATGCGCGACAGTGACGGGTCCTCGGTCACGCCCACCGCCAGCGAGTCGATGTTGAACCCGCGACGGGCGAAGAGAGACGCCACGCGCGTGAGCACGCCCGGCTTGTTCTCCACGAGTACGGACAGCGTGTGCTGCATGGTTACTCCCACACCTCCTCGAGCAGTTCGTCGTCGAGCATCTCTGATACCGGCCCGCCGGGGATGCCACCCAGCATCTCGTCGATCGAGCCGCCCGGGGCGACCATCGGGAACACGCACTCCTCGGGGGCGACGCGGAAGTCGATCAGCGCTGGCCCGTCGTGATCGAACGCTGCGTTGAGTGCGGCGTCGACCTCCTTCGGGTCGGTCACGCGCAGTCCGAGCCATCCGTATGCCTCCGCGAGCTTCACGAAGTCGGGACACGGAGGAAGGACCGAGCTCGAGTAGCGTCGCTCGTAGAAGAGCTCCTGCCACTGGCGGACCATCCCGAGGAACCCGTTGTTCAGCAGGACCACCTTGACCGGCTGCTTCTCGATCGCGGCGGTGGCCATCTCCTGACTGTTCATCTGGATCGAGCCGTCACCCGCGATGTCGATCACAAGGTGGCCCGGACGCCCGAATTGCGCGCCGATGGCTGCCGGCAGTCCGAAGCCCATCGTGCCCAGCCCGCCGGAGCTCGCCCACGTCCGCGGTTCCTTGATGCGCGCGTACTGGCACGCCCACATCTGGTTCTGGCCGACCTCGGTGACGATGACGGTGGGGCGGTCCTTGGTCAGCTCGCGCACCCGCTCGACGACGTACTGCGGCATGACGACCTCGTCGTGGGGGTGGTAGTGGAGCGGATAGCGGCTCCGCCAGTCGTCGATGACACGCATCCATGCGTCGGTGCGCGGCTCGGCGTTCATCTTGCGAAGCTCCACGACGAGCTCGGCAAGCACGCCCTTGGCGTCACCGACCACCGGCACGTCGACGGCCTTGTTCTTGCCGATCTCGGCAGGATCGATGTCGATGTGGATGATCCTCGACTTCGAGGCGAAGCTGGACAGCTTGCCGGTGACCCGGTCATCGAATCGCACACCCACCGCTATGAGCAAGTCGGTCTCGGTTATCGCGTAGTTCACGTACTTGGGTCCGTGCATGCCCGGCATCCCCAGCGAGAGGTGGTGATCCTCCGGGAAGGCCCCTTTGCCCATGAGTGTGGCCACGACGGGCAGCTGCATGAGTTCGCAGAGCTCCTTGAGCTCCTTCCAGGCACCCGATGCCAGCACGCCGCCGCCCGCGTAGAGCAGCGGCTTGCGGGCCTTCGCGATCATGCCGGCGGCCTGCTTGATCTGCTTCGCGTGTCCCTTGACCGTAGGCTTGTAGCCGCTGAGGTTGACCGTCTCGGGATACTTGAAGGTGAGCTCGGCTCTGCTCACGTCCACCGGCACGTCGATGAGCACGGGGCCCGGGCGCCCGGTCGTGGCGATGTGGAACGCCTCCTTGATGACCTCGGGCAGCTCGGCGACGTCCTTCACGAGGTAGTTGTGCTTCGTGATCGGGATCGTGATACCGGTTATGTCCGACTCCTGGAACGCGTCGGTGCCGATGACCGTGGTCGCCACCTGAGCGGTGAAGACCACCATCGGGATCGAATCCATGTACGCGTTCGCGATGCCGGTGACTGTGTTCGTCGCGCCCGGCCCCGACGTCACGAGAACGACGCCCGGCTTGCCGGTGACGCGCGCGTAGCCGTCCGCCATGTGCACCGCGCCCTGCTCATGGCGCGGCAGAACGGTCCGCACCGTCGTCGACTCGTAGAGTGCGTCGAAGATCGGCAGGGCCACACCGCCCGGATAGCCGAACAGGACCTCGACGCCCTCCGCCTCCAGCGAACGCACCAGCGCCTGTGCTCCGGTGATCCGCATCTACACCACCGCCCCTCTGTCCGCACTTGAGACCTGTGCGGCGTAGCGCGCCAGGTATCCTGTCGTGATCTTGGGCGCGGGCGCGCTCCACGCGCGCCTGCGCATCGCGAGCCGCTCCTCGGTGACATGCAGCTCGACGGTTCCCGCGTCGATGTCGAGTGCGATCGGATCGCCCTCCTCGACCAGGGCGATGGGGCCACCCTCCGCCGCCTCCGGCGACACGTGGCCGACGCACGGGCCCTTCGTCGCGCCCGAGAAGCGGCCGTCGGTGATGAGCGCGACCGAGTTCGCCAACCCCAGGCCGGAGATGGCGGAGGTGGGCGTGAGCATCTCGCGCATCCCGGGACCGCCCTTGGGACCTTCGTAGCGGATGACGACGACATCGCCGGCCACGATCCGGCCGCCGAGGATGGCCTCGACGGCGTCCTCCTCGGAGTCGAACACGCGCGCGGGGCCGGTGTGCTTGCGCATCTCGGCCGTGACGGCTGACTGCTTCACGACGGCACCGCGCGGGGCAAGGCTGCCCTTCAGTACGCGAAGCCCGCCCTCAGGGTAGTACGGCTCCTCGATCCCGCGGATCACCGCACCGTCGGCACCCTTCGATGCAGCGAGCGTGTCGCCCATCGACGCGCCCGTGACGGTCATCGCGTCGAGGTCGATCAGATCCCGCTTCGCCAACTCCGCCATGATGGCCGGGACGCCGCCGGCGGCGTGGAGGTCCTGCATGTGGTACTCGCTGGCCGGGCTCACCCGAACCAGGTTCGGCGTCGCGGCGGAGACCGCGGCCCAGTCATCGAGGGTGATGTCGCTGCCGGCCTCGTGCGCGATGGCCGTGAGGTGCAGCACCGTGTTGCTCGATCCGCCGAACGCCATATCGAGCGACATCGCGTTCCGCACGGCCGCCGGGGTCATGACCTGCCGTGCCGTGATGCCGTTGGCGAGCAGCTCCATGATCTTCATGCCTGCGTACTTCGCCAGACGGATACGGTCGGAGTAGACCGCCGGGATCGTGCCGTTGCCCGGCAGTCCCATGCCGATCGCCTCGGTGAGGCAGTTCATCGAGTTCGCGGTGAAGAGGCCGGCACAGCTGCCGCACGTCGGGCACGCCGCGTTCTCGAGCTCGCACAGCTCGACCTCGCTCATTTCGCCCGCGCGCACCTTGCCCACCGCGGTGAACACGGTGTCGAGGTCGACGTCGCGGCCCTGGAATCTGCCGGCCAGCATCGGCCCGCCGGAGACGACGATCGCCGGGATGTCGAGGCGGGCAGCGGCCATGAGCATGCCCGGCACGACCTTGTCGCAGTTCGGGATGAGCACCATGGCGTCGAACGCGTGGGCCTGGACGACGAGCTCGACCGAATCCGCGATCACCTCGCGGCTGGCGAGCGAGTAGCGCATACCTGCGTGGTTCATGGCGATGCCGTCGCAGATGCCGATCGTGGAGAACTCGAGTGGCGTCCCCCCGGCCATGCGCACACCCGCCTTGACGGCGTCGGCCACGTTGCGGAGGTTCAGGTGCCCCGGGATGATCTCGTTCGCCGAGTTGACGACCGCGATGAGCGGCCGCGCGATCTCCTCGTCGGTGAGACCGTCAGCCTTGAGCAGGCTACGGTGGGGCGCCTTGGCGGGCCCCGTCTTCATGCGGTCGCTGCGCAGTTCCATCCCACACTCCTTCACTGGGGTGTGACGGGACCGTCGCTACCGCACGAGCGTTGATGCGCCCGCGAGAGCGGATCGGACGCGGGACGCGGGTGGGGAGGTTCGACCGGGAGGGCGGACGCACTGCGCGATCCTGCCCAAGAAACGAAAGAACCGCGGTTTCAAGCGCAGACTCCGTCCCCGGTCAGGGACGAGAGCTTTGTTCGCGCTCCCGCGGTACCACCCCGATTGACGTATGCGGAATCTCCGCCAGGACGCACCTGACGGTCGGGCATACGCCCACTCGTGCGGCATCATTAACGGTCGCCACACCGACCCGGCCTACTTGTCGCCGCCGTGCGCGAAGGTCGTCCGCGCTTGGATAGCGGTCCCGTTCTTCCGGGTGGCTCAGGGGCCAGGTTCGAAGCGTCCTGCGCCGGGTTCCCACCATCCCCGGCTCTCTGTGAAGCAGGATTGACCTCTACTACTCCCCGTCGAAGCCTGATCTCGATATTCGATTAGGTCGGGAGTATAGAGGAGGGCGCCTCGGCGGGCAAACACCCAAGGCGCCCTCGTATCGTTCGATCACGTGTCTTCGTGCCGGAGAGTCCCTATTGGGCCGCCGGTGTGGCGACCGTGGACACGGCGGCCACCGGCGGGGATGCGACCGTCGACGTCGGCGGTGTGTAGACGCCCCGGTAGAAGGCGATCCCCTTGCTCTTCCAGCCGCCCCTTCGGATGCGCAGGAGCGAGTTCGCCTGCGCGAGTGAGGTCGCGAAGTAGAAGGTGTTCTTGCGCGTGTTGTACAGGCGGTAGACAGGCGATGCACCCGGTTCCGCCGTGAGCGATACCAGGGTGGTCACGCCCTGGAGGCGGTAGTATGCCCGGCGCCGATACCTGAGGCGCAGGAGCTTGTCGCGCTCCGACGTGCTCGCCGTGAACGTATAGCGGCCCGTGCGCGTGTTGTACAGACGGTAGAGCGGTGAAACGTTCGTCGTACCACTCGTATCGATGGTGAACGCCACTCCCTGGAACCTCCACGTACGGCTGGCTCGCGCCATGATCGAGTAGCGCTCCGCCTCCGATGCGGTGTAGAGGTACGCGCCCGTCCGCCTGCCTATGAACTGGTAGACCGACTTGACCCGCGGCAGTGCGTGCGGATCACCGAAGAACTTGACGTAGTAGTTCCAGAAGCTGACCTGAGGGTAGTACGGCGTGTACGTGTAGAGCGCCCATGTCGGACCATTGAGCGGCACGATGTCGATGTGCCGACCACCGTCCGGGTAGGAGTGGACGTTCTTGACCTGGCCGGCCTTCCACGAGTAGACGCCGGCAAGCTGGCCGAAGCGCCTGGCCGAGCCCCAGACCTGGTCTCCGAAACCGGGATGCCAGTCGCTGCTGCCCGCGTACACGCCCACACCGAGCGCATACTTGATGTGATAGTCGGTGCCGTGCGAGTGCTTCGACGACTTGTAGTGCACGTGCTGGGTGATGAGCGACTGCTCCTTCTCGAGCGTCGCCAAGATGACCTTCGGATTGAGGTTGTACGCCTGACATGCCTCCCAGATGATCTGGGAGGCCGGCTTGATCGCGCCGCCATGCTCGCCGAGCTCCGGCCCCGAGTACTTGGCCAGCACCGACGGGCCCTCGCCAGGCAGCGGTGCCTCGAGGAACGCCTGGATGTCGGCCTGAGACATGGACGAGACGTCGCGCCAGTTCTCTTCCGAGATGACGTCGAGCGGGTTGTACGGTATCGCCGCGTACGCGGTGCCGGCCGTGAGTCCCAAACACAGGATGGCAGCGGTGGCGATGGCGAGAACGCGCAGTGCCAGAGGGCGCGAAGCGTCAAGGTGGCGTGATGTCATGGGAACCTCCATGCCGGCATGCGAGGGTGACGGGCTGCCGGCTGCGTCGGCGCTGCTAGGGATGCTATCGGCTACGATGCGCCCCGCCATGATACCACTCGGCGGGCGGGCCTGCCTTCCGTCGCGACGAGCGCGACCGCTAGAGACCGCCACCTTCGACCACGATGCGATGCCCGCTCCCGTCCGGGCGCATCGCGGAGACCCGCGTCGCCTCACCCTGCATCGCATTGCCCTCGACGAGGAGGAGTTCACTCCCGTCGGCGCTCCAGCCAACGAAGTAGCCGTCGAGATGAGGCGTCAGCGCCACCGGGGCACCGCCCGTCGTTCGCAGGGCGTAGAGCCGCGAGTATCCGTCGTCGCCGGCCTCGGCGTAGACGAGCCATCCCCCGTCGGGCGAGAGCCTCAACTCAGCGAACGTCACGCCCGCCGATGCCGACGGCCTGGCCACCAGCATGCGTTCTCCCTTGCCGTCGTAGCCGATCCAGCGGATCGACGGGCTCGACAGCGGGCCGCCTGTCGTCGTGGCCAGGCCCCCCGAATCGGCGAAGTAGAGTCCGCCGATCGCCGGACACACCTCCTCGGACCGCACCTTGCCCGTGCTCGCTACGCGGCGCCCGTCGGACAGGACCGCGATTCCGACCGACCCACCCGCAGCCATCACAGGAGCCGCGATCACCGCCTTGCCGTCCGGCATCAGCCGGCCGCGCCACCCCTGAAGCAGACCGCGTGCTGCACCGCCGTTCGCGTCGACGCGCGCGACCTCCTCCGACTGACCGCCGGGCGCCGGTCTCGTGTAGACGACGAAGGTCGAGTCGAAAGCCCACTCGGGCCTCAGCGGAGTAGCGGGACCGACAGTGGTCGCGCGCCCGGACGCCAGATCCACCATCCGAAGGATCCCGCTGGCCCCGTCGACATAGGCGAGCGTGAGCGCGTTCGGCGAGAGCGAGAAGACCCCGCCGCCGGCGCTGTAGACGGGGTGTGGGCCTCCGCCATGCTCGCCGCAGACCCAGATCGACCCGCCCGCGCGGTAGGCGATGTAGGGCCTTCGCATCGCTACGGCTGTCGGGCCCGCCGGTGCGACCGCCGACGTGGCTCCAGCCGACGCCGACACCTCTGCCGAGCCGCTCGCTTCGACGGACGTCGTCGGGATCGCGGACGGCATCGACGATGACGGACGCGGCCGGGGTGTCTCCGGTTCACGCAGGTTGAGCAGGTAGTACCCCGCCACGGTCATGAGCGCGATCAGTCCCACGCCTGCCAGGATCGCACCGACGAGGGCACGACGATGGACCACGTCGAGGCTGCGCCAGTAGCCGGTGTCAGGGGTGTCCGGCGAGAAGCCGACGAGCGCGGCACCCTCGTCCGCGGCCACACCGGGCTCCGCCACCGGCTCGACCCGATCGGTCTGAAGACGCCGCTTCTCCCGCTCGATCACGTCAGGGACGTGCCGTCGCCGCTCGCTCCTGCCGTGCTCGTCGACCATCGCGTCGCCTCTCGGCCTCTCCCGCGCGCGCTACAGCCTCGCGATGATCGCGTCGGCGTACGCCTGCGTGCCCACGGCACCGTCGGTGGAGCCGGTGTTCGTGCGCTTGATGTCGTAGGTCACCGTGGCGCCTTCACCGAGTACCGCCTTGACGGCGGCCAACACGCGATCGCCGGCGTCGCGCTCGCCCAGGTGCTGGAGCATCAGCGCGGCAGTCAGCACCTCGGCGGTCGGGTTCGCCATGTCACGACCCGTGTACTTGGGCGCCGAGCCGTGGACCGGTTCGAACACGGCGCAGTCCGCACCGATGTTCGCGCCCGGTGCGATGCCGAGACCACCCACGAGCCCCGCGGCAAGGTCGCTCACGATGTCCCCGTACAAGTTCGGCAGGACCATGACGTCGAAGTCCTCGGGGCGAAGCACGAGGCCCATGCATGTGGCGTCCACGATGCGGTCCTCGAACTCCACGCGACCCTGGTACTCGGCGGCGATCTCGCGTGCGACGCGAAGGAACAGCCCGTCGGAGTACTTGAGGATGTTCGCTTTGTGGACCGCGGTCACTTTGCTGCGGCCGTTGGCCAGCGCGTACTCGAAGGCCCATCGGACGATGCGCGCCGAGCCGGTCACGCTGATCGGCTTGAGCGAGATGCCGGAGTCCGGACGGATCGTGCCCGCGCCCTTCGCGGCGACCCAGTCGATGAGCTCGGCGACATCGGCCGAGCCCTCCTCGAACTCGATTCCCGCGTAGAGGTCCTCGGTGTTCTCACGGACGATGACGATGTCGACGTCCTTGTAGCGGGCGCCGGTCCCTTCGATGGAGAAAGCGGGACGAAGGTTGACGTAGAGATCGAGTGCTTTGCGCAGCGCGACGTTCACGCTGCGGAAGCCGGTGCCGACGGGTGTGGTGATCGGTCCCTTGATGGCCACCTTGTTGCGTCGGACGGCCTCGATCACATGGTCGGGCAGTGGTGTACCGAACTGCTCGACCACGCCCTCGCCGGCGTCCACGACCTCCCACTCGATCTCGACTCCCGTGGCGTCCACGATGCGGCGCATGGCGGTCGTGATCTCCGGTCCGATCCCGTCGCCGGGGATGAGCGTGACGGTGTGCTTCGCCATTGAGTCGGCTCCTTCGCGCGTCGGGGGCCACGGGAGTCACAGCGCTACCGCGTGCCCCGGGCGGCTGCTGAGCGTCCGCCCGTGCGAGACCAAGATTGTAGCGCGACGGGGCTCGCGAGCGGAGGATCGACCGGCTCAGTCCTGCTCGCTCGCCGTGGCAGCGCCTGTCGGCAGCGTCACGGTGAACCGCGAACCCTTCCCCGGCTCGGATTCGAGCTCCAGCGTGCCGTTGAGACTCGCCACGATCCGCCGGACGATCGCCAGCCCCAGACCGCTACCCTCGGCCCTGGCGACCGCGGCGTCGTGGGGTTCGACTTGCTCGAACGGCTCGAAGATGCGGGCACGGTCGTCGGGTGCGACGCCCGGACCGGTGTCCTCGACCTCGAGCGTCAGCGTCCTCTCATCCACGCGCGCGCGAATGGCGACCGAGCCCTTCTCGGTGAACTTCACGGCGTTGCCGGCGAGATTCATCAGGATCCTGCGGCAGCCGAGCTCGTCCGCGACGACCTCGGCGCCAGCGGGCACCACCGCGCAGGCGACCGTGACCTTCTTGGCCGTCGCGCTCGAGTGCACTGTGTCCGCGATGTCTTGCACCAGCATCTCAAGGCTGAATCTCCGCGGCCGCGGGTCCCATCCGATACTCTCGAGGCGAGATAGATCAAGCACGTCGTCAACGAGCGACTTGAGATGCTCGCCCGACCGGTTGATGAAGCGGACCTGTCGCGTCTGCTCATCGTCCAGCGGTCCGGCCATCCCGCTCAGCAGGACCCCGGAGAACCCGATGATCGAGTTCAAGGGCGTGCGCAGATCATGGCTCATGTTCGCGACGAACTCGGATTTCGTCCGCGCCGAGGCGACCAGGCGCCGATTGAGGTCGGACATCTCCCGGTCGCGTTCCGAGACAAGGTCGGCCATGTGGTTGAAGCCGTCGGCCGCCGAGCTGAGCTCGTCGCGGCCCGAGAGCTCGATGCGCGCTTCGAGGTCGCCTGCGGCGAACGCGCGCAGACCGCTCGTGAGAGCGGAAAGACCCCGGCGCAGCCGGGCCGCCAGTCTTACGATCGCACCGAGGACGAGCGTGAACCCGACCAGGATGGCGATTCCTGCTGTGATCCGGACCAGCTCGACCTCGCGCGCAGTGACGGCCTCGGAGCGCCTCTCGAGCACGCTCAGGCTGGCGGACACCTCCGTGGCCTGCGAATACAGCCCTCTCTCGAGCTCCTCGCGGCTGGCGGCGCCTTGCGGGTCGTCGATGCCGAGGCTGAGCCTCCGAGCGGATGTCACCATGTCGACGAGCGTGGCTGCGATACGCTCCAGCTCCGCCCGCTCTTGCGAGTCCGGGGAACCCTGGGCGGCCCGAGATGCCTGCCCCGCGATGAAGGCCGCCTTGTCCGCGACGCGCGCCGCGTCTGCCGGATCTCGCGTCTCGATGTAGTCGAAGACGATGTCGCGCAAAGTGATGATCTCGCGGGTGTAGACCGCATACTCGCGCTGCGACGTCTCGGCAGCATCCAGACGGCCGACCGATACGAAGAACACACCGCCGGCCACCGCGAACAACAAGGCCACCACCAGCGCGAGGATTGTGAGCTGAGCCCTCAGCGACATCACGTTCGCCGATTACCGGTCCGGCACGGTGACGAGGTCCGGACCGACGCCGGCCAGGGGGGCCGTCTCCACAAGGTCGCGCATAGCAGCGAGTGGCGTCCTGCCCGTGGTCGTGGCGATCCACTTCGCCTCTTCCTCGAGGCGGACGACGCATGTCTGCGAGAGATCGACATAGAGCGCCGCAGCCGGCCATCCTTCCGGATACGCGTCCGCCTGCTTGAATGACGCGCGCGCGAGCTTGACCGCCTTCTCGGGATTCACTTCTGCCCACCGCTGGGCGTCCGTGAGCGCCGACAGCAGACCCTTCACAGCAGTCGCGCGCCCAGAGATCGTCTCGGGCCTGAGTGCGAGGAGGCTCCATGTATCCCCGACGCCCGTCATCGGCATGAGATCGACGCGCCCCTCCAAGAGGGCTCGGTCCGCCGTGGCGATCGGCCGCCACGTCATGATCGCGTCGACCTGACCGTCCATGAGCGACTGTGCAAGTTCGCCAGACCCGAGTTCCACAACGGTCACGGACGCCGACGGCACGTCCGACTCCTCGAGCAGTCTCGACAACATGAACGAGAACTGTGCAGCACCCGCCGGCAGGCCGACCCGCTTCCCGGCGAGATCGGTCGGGGCGGAGATCCCGCTCTCCGCGCGCGTCGCGATCTGGTGGTCGACATCGTGCGCGATCCCGCACACCACGCGGAAATCCTTGCTGGCGAAACTCGTGTTGGCGTAGCCGAAATCGGCGGACATGGCGACATCGAGCCTGCCGTCCAGCATGTCCTTGATGGCCGGAGGCCCGAGCGGGTACCGGCGGATCTCGACGGCTACACCATGCTCGGCGAAGAAGCCCTGCTGCTCGGCGATCACCACGAGCGCGGCGAACGGGCGGTCGGTGATGCCGATGCTCATCTTCTCGAGCTCGGCCGGGGTGCGAGCGCACCCACTCATGCCAACGAAGACCGCACAGAGGATGAGCACAGCCACGATCCGCGATCGCATGCCCAGATGCCCCCTGCCCTGTGTGTGCACCTCGTTAAGTAAGAGTAACCTCATTCGCGGCCGGTGCACACCCCGTAGCCCCGTGCGGCGAGCCCTGCCCGCAACGACGAACGGGACGGCCCCGAAGGGCCGCCCCGTCCATCAACGCGTGTGCGGCTGCGAACTAGAGCGCGCGCACCTGCGTCGCCTGCTGCTTGCCATTCTGGCCGGTGGCTTCCGTGAACGTCACGGCCTGACCCTCGTCGAGGCTCTTGAAGCCCTCGCTCTGGATCTCGGAGAAGTGGACGAACAGGTCGTCGCCACCCTCGCGCTCGATGAAGCCATAGCCCTTGTCAGCGTTGAACCACTTTACTTTACCTTCTGCCATTCAAATCCATCCTCTCGCCCCAGCGGGGCAAAACCAAACGACGCGACTACCGCCAGAAATGCGGTGTGTCACGTCGCAATCCTACGAGCCTCTGTGGCCCGCCTGCAGGGAGTATAGCACGTCTTGCGAGCGAGCAAGAGACGATTACTCCACGGTCGAGCATCCGGGGAGGGGAAGTGCCCCGGTCCCACTCTCGGGACCGGGGCACTCATGTGATGCGTCTACGTCGTCGTCCAGTTGCGTCTAGTCGTCGGAATCGGGCGCCTCGTTCGCGTCGTCTTCCGCACCAGCGCTCTTGTCGGCGCCCTTGCCCTTACCGTTGGGTCCACCGCGACCCGCCCACGGCGGCTTGCCGGGGCCGGTCCGGACCACGATCTTGGGCTCCGTACCCCTCTGTGCCGTGAAACCATCGACCTCGGGGGCCTTGGTGCCGTCCTTGCCGGTGTCGATCTCGCCTTCGATCGTCACCGTGTCACCGACCTTCAGATCGACCGTCTTGTACCACGTCGGTCCGAACCCGACCGTGATGGCGCCGGTGCTGTCGGTGATCGTGTAGGCGTTACCATCGGCCTTCGTGACCTCGCCGGTGATCGACACGCTGGTCCCGGCCTTGGCGGCCGTCGCGTCCGCGATCGATACAGAGACGGCATACGCCGTCGCGGCGGTGCCCAGCAGGACAGCGACCGTCAACATGGGAAACAGGAACCTCTTCATAGTGCCACCTCCTTTCAATAGGAACCCGTGTCACGAGCATGCGCCCGGCCATGATAAGAGCCCCTTAAGGGCGGCTCGATCTTCGCGGAAAGCGTGTGTGTACCCGGAACGTGGTTCCGTCCTCACGTGTACTCGCGGCGTCGAGTGGCCATCCGTGCGCTTGTGCTATCGCGGCCACGATAGCGAGGCCGAGTCCGGATCCCTCACTCGTTCGCGAGCGGTCAGACTGGTAGAAGGGCTCGAAGACCCGCGCCAACTCATCGGGAGGGATCGGGACCCCGAGATTGTGGACCTCGATCGCGTCCGCGCTGAAGCGCACCGTCACGGCCGAGCCAAGATCCGCGAACCGGATCGCGTTACCCACCAGGTTCATCACGAGCCGCTCGAGCAGTATCGGGTCCGCCGAGACCTCTCCCCGCGCGCCCTCGATCGCGACGGAGATGCCGCGTTCCTCCGCCATCGAAGAACACGCCTCGAGTACGCGGGCCGACAACCACGCCCACTCCACGCGCTCGAGCCTCAATGTCGAGGGATCGAGGCGTGCAAGCTCAAGCAACCGGTCGACGAGCATCGAGGCGTGCTCGAGTTCGACGCGCGCACGACCCACAGCGCCCGCCCAATCGCCGGTCCTCTCTCCGACGTCGAGCGATGCCCGCACGGACGCCAGCGGCGTTCGCAGCTCATGCCCCGCGTCGGCCGTGAAGCGCTCCAGGCGCGCCATGCTCTCGCGAACGGGGGCGAGCGCCTGCCTTGAGAAACGAAGCCCGAGGAGATACGTGATCGCGCCGACCATGACGGTGACCAACAGGAGTACCGAAGCGATCTCAAGGGTGTCGATCACGTCAGGACGCGCGGCGTCGAGCAGTTGAAGGCTTCGACCGTCGCCCAGCGGCACCGCGAAGACGCGCAGCCTGCCCTGAGGTGCGTCCACGTAGCCGAACCCCTCGACAGGTCCGAGTTCGGTGATCTCGCGTACTTGCTCTCCAGCGATCAGAACGGCCTCGGTCGAGACGATGCGAGCCTCCGCCGGCAGGCCGACGTCCCCCGGCACCCTGGAGATCCTCTGCGCGAGGCGCTCCGCGCGAAGCCTCAGAGTCGCGTCCAGTCGGACCTCAGCCGCCATGGTGTCGGCCATGACATAGATGGCGATACCTGAGACCAGCACCGCGACCACGAGGGCGGTGAACCTGAGGGTGATGCGGGACTCGACATCACCGACGGCGGCTCGCCTACTCATCGGACACCATGTAGCCCACCCCAGGGACAGTCGTGATGAGGTCCCGCCCGAGCTTGCGCCGTAGATACGCCACGTGCACGTCGACGGTCTGCGAGAAGATGAGCTCGTCGGGCTCGCCCCAGACCTGCTCGATCAGCTCGAGCCTGCTCTGGGGCACTCCGCGATTCCGCGCCAGATGCTCGAGAAGGGCGTACTCGCGCGGCGCAAGACTCACCTCCGCGCCACCGACTTCGACCCGGCGGCTGTTGGAGTCGATGGTGACCCCACCGACCTTGAGAACAGGCTCCCTGGTGGTACCGGTCCGCCTCGCAAGTGCTCGCATGCGCGCGACAAGCTCATCGAGCCCGAACGGCTTCACGAGGTAGTCGTCGGCGCCGCAATCCAGACCGCCGACCACCTCTCGGCGAAGACCTCGCGCGGTGATCATGATGATCGGCGCGTTGATGCCATCGGCGCGCAGCCGCCGACAGATGTCCGTGCCGTCCATGCCGGGAAGCGAGAGATCGAGCAGGATCATCGACCATGGCTGTTCGGAGGCCAGGCGCAGCCCCTCGATGCCGTCGCCGGTGACGCGCACCCGCCAGCCCTCGGCGTTCAGATAGGTCTCGATCTCGCGCGCCAATGTGGCGTGATCTTCGACAAGCAGAACCACGAGGCACCTCCCGACTTCGAATCGTACCCCCGGGAGATTACGAACGTACTAAGAGGTGAGCGCCGCGTGCGGTGCCTTCGAGTCCTGCGGGTCTCCGGGTCAGAGGAAGCCGATGTCCGATGCGGACGACGCGACCACGTAGCAGCGCTCGTTGTTCGAATTCGCGTCCGCCGGCTCGAGGAAGAATCCCACGCGTCCGGGCTGATAGCCCGTCGTCGTCCCGACGAGGACCTCGCCGTCCTTGAAGACGACCCTGATCCGCCGCCCCGCCGGAGCGCGCGAGGGGTCGAACACCTTTCGCTCGGCGTAGTCCGGATCGCCCTCGAAGGTCTTCACGAAGAACAGTGCCTTCAGATCCAGTGTGCGGATCTCAATGGACTCCATACCGGCCACGCCCGCAATACTCACGTGGAAGACATCCTTGTTCGGGAAGAAGTCGGCGGTCATGCCCTTCACCATATGGCCGTCTGCGAACCGTGCCACAACCTTGTTCACGGGTCCCCCTCCCGTAAGCGGCCCTGAAGCGCTCGCTGTCAGAATACACCTCATGGCTGCCAGGCAGGCGCAGATCCGGCCCGCGAGAACCCGGCTCAGGCCTTGGCTGCGTTCTCCTCCACCCTGAACTCGACGATCCGGCGGATCAGATCCTCGGGGAGCGGTCGGCCCAGGGGGAACTGCACGGAGCCCTTCCCGCTCTTGTACGGCTTCAGTTCGTCTTTGAACGCCTCGATCCCGCGCCCTGTCGGATAGAACCCGATGTGCCGTGCGTAGCCGGCGAAGTGCACCAGGTGCCCGTTCAGGTCGAACGTGGGGATCGCATAGCTGATCGTCTCGGTGGCGCCGGGAGCCGCGGCCTTGATGAGTCCCCGAAGCGCTTCGAGCACCTTCTGAGTCTCGGGAGGGAATGCCGCGATGTACTCGTCGATGGAGTCCGCCTTGGGCCTGCCGGGCATCGCGCGCACCTACCCTTCGATCGCGTCCCGGGATCCGTCCGACGCATCCGACCCGATCGCGGATTGCGCCTCGTAGTCGTCCCTCGCGTTCGTCCGATCGAGATAGGCGTTGAGGCGCTCGTTCTCGGCCGCGGTGGTCTCGATGTAGGCCGTGAGCTGCGACAGTCTGCCGACAAGCCACTGGAATCCGGTGCGGTCGCCGAGAAGCACGCGTATCGACTCGACGAACTCCAGCGCCTCATCCTTCGTGTATCCGGACACCCGCATCACCCCCGGAGATGTGGCTCAAAGCGCAACCCGTCAGACGCGCGTGTCAGACGCCGACTGCGTGCTGGTAGACGGCGATCCCCAGCCCCGCCAGAGCCACGAGCGCGAGCAGCCCGTAGCTCATGAGATTCGCGATAAGCACGGCCCGCCGGAGTACGGCCTTGTCTGTGTCGCGCATGAACGGACGAGAGATCTGGTACTCGATCAGCCACGAGACGAAGAAGAACGGCACGAGCAGGACCAGCGTCGCGACAGGGATCATCCAGTACATGTCCGATTCGTACGGCATCATCCACGGAGCCTGCCAGGTGACCGCGAGGACCTTGCCCGCCAGCGTGTCGAAGGACGGCCCGGCCGCCCCACCGCCGCCGGTGACCGCCTGAAGCCCCACGAGTGCCGCCCATGTGAGAGGGACGCCGAGGACAGTGGACACCAGGTTGGACACCGTCACCATGACCGCGGTTCGCCGCAGAGGCGCGCCCAGGCGTCGTCGGAGCACGGCGACTTCGAGGACGATCACCGGTATGAGCAGGATGCCCATGCCCGGGTAGACGATTCCGAGCATCGGGACACCGGCGTTCGCGAAGGCGACGGCCGGAACGGCAAGCGCGCCCATCAGTGCGGCCGCGAACAGGATCCTGCGTTCCCCCACCAGGCCACCTCCATGCGCTTCGCGCTTTCGTGCACTACAGTGCGAAACCGCCATGCTTCTTGAAGTGCTCGACGAGGCCGCCGTCGGCCAGCAGCGTTGCCATGACCGGCGGCAGCGGCGGGAACGGGATCTCGGTGCCCTTCGTGAGGTTGCGCACGACGCCCGCCTCGAGATCGACCTCAAGCGCGTCGCCATCATCGATCAGGTCCGTGTCGCACTCCACGACCGGTAGGCCGGTGTTGATGGCGTTGCGGAAGAAGATGCGCGCGAAGCTCTTCGCCAGTATCGCCTTGGTGTTGGAGTGGATGAGCACGAGCGGCGCCTGCTCCCGGCTCGACCCCATACCGAAGTTCGTACCGGCCACGAGGAAGCCGCCCTCGGGCTTCACTTTCGCGTAGTAGTCCGCGTCGAGCTCCTCCATGGCGTGGACCGCCATTGCTTCCATGTCCGTGGACTTGAACTTGTACTTGCCGGAGATGATGTAGTCCGTGTTGATGTCGTCGCCGTACTTGAAAGCGCGCGCGCTCAGCTTCACAGCGCACCTCCCGTGAAGTACTTCCGTGGGTCGGTGATGCGACCTTCTATCACCGATGCGGCCACCGTCGCCGGCGAGCCCAGGTAGACGAAGGCGTTGCTGTTGCCCATGCGGCCCTTGAAGTTGCGGTTGGCCGTGGAGATGACGTTCTCGCCGTCGGACGGCACGCCGTTGTGGGTGCCCACGCATGGGCCGCATCCTGGCGTGACCACGGCGGCACCGGCTTCGACAAGCGTCTGTATGTAGCCGGCGGCCATGGCGTCGAGCAGGATCTGCTTCGACGCGGGAGCCACGATGAAGCGCACATCGGGGTGCACCTTCCGCCCCGCAAGGATGCCGGCGGCGATGCCCAGGTCCTCGAGACGGCCGTTCGTACACGTCCCGACGAACCCCTGTTGGATCGGGGTACCCTCGACCTCCGCGATGGGACTCACGTTGTCCACCGCGTGCGGCTTGGCGACCTGCGGGGACAGCGCGCTCAGGTCGAGCGTGTGCGCGACCGCATAGGTCGCGTCCGCGTCCGGGTCCACGGGTGCGGGCGTACGCGAACCGCGGCCCTCGTACCACGCCAACGTCTTCGCATCAGCGCGCATGAGGCCCGCCTTCGCGCCGACCTCGATGGCCATGTTCGAGATCGTCATGCGGGCGTCCACCGACAGTGCGTCGATGACCGGCCCGTCGAACTCCATCGCCATGTACGTCGCGCCGTCGGCACCGATCATGCCGGCGATGTGAAGGATGATGTCCTTACTGAACACGCCTGCGGGCAGTTCGCCGTTGAGCGTGAAGCGCATCGTCTCCGGCACCTTGAACCACAGCTTGCCGGCGGCCATCGCCGCAGCGCCGTCCGTACTGCCCACGCCGGTCGAGAAGACGTTGACCGCGCCGTACGTGCACGTGTGGCTGTCGCAGCCGACCATGAGATCGCCCGGAACCACGTGGCCCTGCTCGGGGATCAGCTGATGGCACACGCCGCACCCGACGTCGTAGACCTTCGCGCCGGTGCGCTTGCCGAAGTCGCGCATGATCGTGTGCAGCGCGCTGACGCCCTCGATCGGCGACGGCGAGGAGTGGTCCATGACGACGGCGACCTTCGCCGGGTCGAAGACCTTGTCGACGCCCATGCGCTCGAGCGCGCGGATCGCCAGCGGCGAGGTGCCGTCCTGGCCCATCACGAAGTCGACGTCTGCCACGACGATGTCGCCGGCGACCGCATCCGTCCCGGAGTGCGCCGAGAAGATCTTCTCGGCGGTCGTCTTGCCGCGCCCGTCCGTCACTTGGCCGCCTTCGCCTTGTCTGCCTTGTAGTCCTTGTAGATATAGACGAGCTCCTTGTCGAACAGGGAGCGCTTGAGCTCGATCGACATGGTACGGACGCGCGGAAGGAGTTCGTTCGCCTCTTCCTGCGAAAGCTCCATGCCGTACTCGCCGAACTTCAGCAGCAGCGACTTGGAGCCTGAGTGCTTGCCGATGACGATCTGACGCTCCAGACCGACCTCCTCAGGCGCGAACACCTCGTAGGTCTTCGGGTTCTTGATCACGCCGTCGGCGTGGATGCCTGACTCGTGGGCGAACATGTTCGTGCCGATGATCGACTTCCACGCGGGGATGGTGCGGCCGGCGGCCTTGGCGACATACTCGCCCAGCTCGCGGAAGCGCTTCGTGTCGAACTGGATCTGCTCGAAGCCCTCGACGTACTTGAGCGCCATGACGACCTCTTCGAGCGCGGCGTTGCCGGCGCGCTCCCCGAGCCCGCCGACGGTGACGTTGACCCAGTTGGCGCCGGCGTGGATGCCCGCGATGGCGTTGGCCACGGCCATGCCGAAGTCGTTGTGGGTGTGCATCTCGATCTCCAGGCCGGTCTCCTGGATGAGGTGATCGATCACGGTGTAGGTGCGGAACGGCTCCATGAGCCCGATGGTGTCGCAGAAGCGCAGCCGGTCTGCGCCCGCGTCCTTGGCTGCCTTCGCGTACTCGCATAGGAACTTGAGGTCGGTGCGGGAAGCGTCCTCGGCGTTGACCGAGATGTAGACGTCGGGGTTCTTCTCCTTGGCGTAGGTCACGCACTCGGCGATGGTCTGCAGCACCCACGGGCGCGACTTCTTGAGCTTCGTCTCGATGTGGATGTCCGAGGTCGCCAGCGAGATGGCGATGGCGTCCACGCCGCAGTCGAGCGACGTCTGGATGTCGACCGTGTTGGCGCGGTTCCAGCCGAGGATCGAGGCGTTGAGG
>JAUSBS010000081.1 GCA_030651905.1 Coriobacteriia bacterium | reverse complement strand
CCCGCGAGACGACCCCGGAGGACACGCAGATGAGCGGCGAGATGTCGCATGTCATCGAGCTGGTGGAGACCATCGGCCCGCGCCCCGCGAGCAGTGACGCGGAAGCTTCGGCGGCCGACTACATCCAGGGCGTCTTCGAGGCGCGAGGCCTCGACGTCGAGCGCCAGGAGTTCGATACGCCCCGTACGTACGCCTGGGCCTACGTCATCTACCACCTGTTCACGATCGGGGCCGCGGTGCTTTCGCGGTGGTTGCCGTGGCAGGCACTCGCACTCGCACTCGTCTCGGCCGTTCTCATGCGCATGGATCTCGACACACGCTGGGGGCTCACCAGCCTGATGCCGAAGGGTCCGAGCCAGAACGTCATCGCCCGCTACATCCCGCGTGTGCGGCGCAACGAGCGCACGCATCGCGTGATCGTGGTCGCGCACTACGACTCGGCCCGCTCCTCGCTCGCGTTCAGTCCCGGCATGGTGCGCAACTTCTCCGCGACGTTCGGCCTGATGAAGGGGCTCACCTACACGGTGCCGGTCCTCGTCGCGATCTCCCTGCTGCCGTGGCTGAAGGCGTATCGCGCCACATGGTCGTGGTACGTCATCCTCGCGGCCTCCGCCTACCTGCTCGTGCCGCTGCTCATCAACGTGCATCGCGAACTGTTCATGAAGCACACCGACGGAGCCAACGACAACGCGTCGGGTGTCGCGACGATGCTCGGTGTCATGGAGCGCATCGTGCCGGAGGCGGACAACAGCGGTGGCGCCACCATGGCGTTCTCGCGCGTCCATTCGGCGGACGAGCAGACAGGCGTGACCGAGGCCGCGCTCGAAGATGCGTGGCTCTCGTACGCGCCGGCCGGCGCTCCGCGCGAGCCCGAACT
Organism: Coriobacteriia bacterium; assembly: GCA_030651905.1. GTDB lineage: Bacteria > Actinomycetota > Coriobacteriia > Anaerosomatales > PALSA-660 > JANYAK01. Next base: position 24,407 of record JAUSBS010000081.1, on the reverse strand, counting down.
GTGGTCGGGCGGGGACGACGAGATCGATTGGACGGAGCCCGCGTCGGCGGGTCGCGGCCAGACCACCATGGACATGCCCTCGGCGCCGCGTGTCACCACGGTGATGCCGGAAGGCGAGCCGGGACGGGCGCGCACGCCGCGCGCGGATCGGTCCACGGGTCTGACAGGCGACCTGTTCGGCAGCGACGACCTCTTCGCGGAGCCGGCCGGGGCGTCGGCTGCTCCCGAGACGCCGGCTCAGCCGACTGCCGCATCCGAACGCCACGGCCTCTTCGGTCGCGCCAAGCGCGAGGCGGCGCCCGAGACCGCACCCGCGGGCAAGCCCGAGCGCCACGGTGTTCGCGACTGGCTGGGTGTCGGACGCGACTTCGACGCCCGCAAGGAGGGTCACGCCATCGGGTCGTGGGACCACTTCACGAAGCCCGAGGTCGAAGAGGACGACGACGCGGGTATCGGCTGGAAGGGCGGATCGGCCGCCGTCGATGACATCAGCGACCCCGGGTTCCCGGCGTCAGAGGCCGCCCGCATCCGCCGTAAGGTCACGACCGGGACAGACCGGGACCTCTCCGAGAAGGAGGTCTGGTTCGTGGCCACCGGTGCCGAGGAGGTCGGCACGGTCGGCATGAAGGCGTTCCTCAAGGAGCACGGCCCCGACGTGCGCGACGCGTTCATCATCAATATCGACAACGTCGGTACCGGCTCGGTGACCTACGTCGACTCGGAGGGCATGGCGAAGCGCTACCGCTCGGATCGCCGCATCATGGGGGCGGCACGCCGAGCTGTGACAGAGAACGGTCTCACCATCCGCAGTCGCGACTACAAGGGGCTGTCCACCGACGCGACGCCCGCACTGGCGCGAGGCTTCCGCGCGATGTCGGTGATGGCGTTCGACATCAACGGCCGCCTTCCGAACTGGCACTGGGCGACCGACACCGTCGAGAACGTGGACGAGAAGAACCTCGAGACGGCCGCCGAGTTCGTCTGCGCGCTCATCAAGGAGCTGTAGGTACCTCTGATGACTCCAGGCAGGTTCTCGAAGGCGCTCGCGCGTCGCCTCGCAGTCTCCTGGCGGCAGCAGCCCAACCAGCATGAGATCGAGGCCCTCGACGCGAACGTGGCGCGGGTCGGACTCGTCGTGCGGGTCCGCTGGGCGATCGTGGCCGCGCTCGTGGTGTTCTCTGTCGCCGGCGCGGGCATCTACGCCGCCGACGGCAGTTTCGCCGAGATGTGGCGCCAGATGGTCGTGCCCGGAGTCAGCCTCGGGTTAGTGCTGCTCTACAACACCTACTACCAGCTGAACTACCGACGCTTCGCCAACATCGCGGTGTTCAACGTCGTCCAGCTGCTCCTCGACATCGTGGTGGTGACCGTTCTCATCTACTACAGCGGCGGCGTCTACTCGTGGTTCCCCGCGATGTATCTGCTCTTCGTTCTTGAGGCCGCACTGATCCTGCCGACCCGCGAGCAGGTGTTCGCCATCGCCGTCGGCGCCTGGACGGCCTACACCGCGGTGCTGGGGCTCGTCTTCTTCGAAGCGTTGCCGCACGTGGCGATGCCGTTCGTCCGCAACGACTTGCAGGCAGCGGCCAGCTACGTCGCGGTCCGCTGCCTCTGGGAGCTCACGATCCTGGGCGGGGCCGCGGCGGTCGGCACGGGGCTCATGACCGAGATCCGGATGCGCGAGGAGCAGACGGCTTCGGGCTCGGTGCGCGACCGCAGGACCGGACTGTTCGACCGCGCGTACTTCCGGCGGGAACTCGGGCTCGAACTCGAGCGTGCCCGGCGCGACCGGCGCGGGGTCTCCGTGGTGCTCGCCGACATCGACGGTTTCGAGCGGTTCAACACGATGTTCGGAGTCGAGGCGGGCAACACGATGCTGGTCCGACTGACGGAGGCGATCACTCGCGCCGTTGCGCCGGGCGGCTCACCTGAACCCCAGCTCATCGTCGTCGCCCGCTGGGGCGGCGAGGAGTTCGTGCTGCTGGTCCCCGAGGCCTCGCCCGGCGACATGCGCGATGGCGAGGCGATCGCGGAGCGCGTGCGGGTCGCCGCTGGTGAGATCCGGGATCAGGATCGCAGCGTGACGGTCAGTGTGGGCGTAGCGGCGTTCCCCGTCCACGGGCGCACCGCGGCCGAGCTCATCGGTGCTGCCGACAGCGCGTTGACCGCGGCGAAGGCGGCCGGCGGTAACCGGGTCGTCGCCGGGCGCGGGGGTACGGCCGAACAGGACGACCTGTGAGTGGGCGCTGGGCCCTGCGACTCGAGGGCGTCGCGGCGGGGCTCCTCTGGGCCGCGCTCGTGCTGGGGATATCGGTGGGCGCGCTCACGGTCCCTGTCTACACCTCTGCCATGGTCCAGACCCTCGAGGTCCCGGAGAGCGCGCAGCTGCCGATCGGGGACACTGTGAAGCTGGCCGGCATGGTACGAGCGCTCGTCGCGGACCGTGAGTTCGACCCGCTGCCCGAGACGTGGCGTGGTCTTCCCGGGTTCGACGCCAGCGCCGTGAGCCACCTCATGGACGTCCGCCGAGTTCTCGATGGGGCCCGGATCGCGACCGGGCTGGTCGCCGCTCTCCTCGCCGGGTGGGTGGGGTTGTGCGTGGCTCGCCGTCGCTGGAGTCCGCTCGCCCGCGGTATGCGGGCGGGCGCGTACACACTGTTCGGCCTTCTCGCCCTCGCCGTGCTCTCGGCGTTCCTGGACTTCTCGGCGTTCTTCGCCGTGTTCCACTCGCTGTTCTTCGCCGAGGGAACGTGGACGTTCCCGTACGATTCCCTGCTGATCCGCCTCTTCCCGGAGCGGTTCTGGATAGCTTCCGGGGCGGCTTGGGGGGTGCTCTCTGTGGCAGGTGCGGGGAGTCTTCTCGGGGCCGCACGGTCCGTGCCGTCCGGCACGCTCATCGCCCTTCACGAAGAAGGTGGTTCACGAACGGCCGACAACGTGTAGACTCAAGGTCGGCGCACGGTCACGTGCGCAGGGGGAGGCGGATCCGTACATACCGCGGATCGTGTCACCAGCGCGGACTCGCGCAGGCAGAAGATGAGAGGAGCGCCAGTATGCCCGCCAAGGAAGGTTACTGCGTCAAGTGCAAGGCGAAGAGGGAGATCAAGGACGCCAAGGACATCATCATGAAGAACGGCCGTCCGGCGACCCAGGGCCTCTGCCCCAGCTGTGGCACCAAGATCTTCAAGATCGGTAAGTAGCTCTCCTAACTCGCGGCGCTCCTCCGAGAGCGCCGCTTCCACGGTAAGGGGCCGGACGCGAGACTCGCGGCCGGCCCCTTTCGCGTGTCACACGCACCCAGCCATCGCCGAGGCCTTCACACTATCTTTACGCGCGCCGCATTGACCTTGCTCCGCGGCGCCCTGTAGCGTGCAATCGTCATCACACCGGCCGAGACAGGCGAGGGACGCCGACGGGGACCGGACCAGCCGTCAGGGGACTTGGAGCGCGAACAAAGATGAACGTCGTCGTAGTCGGGTGCGGCCGTGTCGGTTCGCAGCTAGCGACCATGCTCTCCGTCGAGGGCCATAACGTCACCGTGATCGACAAGAACGACGAGTCGTTCAGACGGCTGGGCTCCACCTTCAACGGTGTGACGGTCAAGGGGCTGGGCTTCGACGAGGACGTCCTCGCCGAGGCTGGCATCCGTGAAGCGGACGCGTTCGCCGCGGTCACCGACCTCGACAACACGAACCTCATGGCTGCCGAGGTGGCCCGCAAGCTCTTCGCCGTGCCTCATGTCGTGGCGCGGCTCTACAACCCCCAGCGTGAGCGCACCTACCAACAGCTCGACCTCGACTACGTCTGCGGAACGACCCTCGTGGCGGAGAACCTGCTCGAGAAGATCCACGCCGGCCACGGGCATCACGTATCGACCATGGGCGACATAGAGATCATCGAGTTCAAGACCAACGCCTCGGTGGCCAACCGGAAGCTCAAGGACGTGGAGATCGAGCATCAGTTCCGCATCGCGCTCGTCTCCCGCGGGAACACCACGTTCGTCCCCCAACCCGAGACCGTGCTCCAGCCTGGGGACGTCGTCCTCGGTGCCGTCAAGGACGAGGCGTACAGCAAGGTCCAACGCTACATGGAGGGCTGACGTGTTCATCGTTGTGAACGGCGGCGGCAAGGTCGCCAGCTATCTGGCCCGGCACCTCATCGAACGCGGGCATGACGTCGCGCTCATAGAGAAGCGGGCTGCGGTGGCGGAGAAGCTCGCCAGCGAACTGCCGCGCCACCCGCTCATCATCATCGGGGACGGATGCGACGTGTCGTTCCAGGAGGACGCGGGCGTGAGCCACGCCGACGTCTTCGCTGCGGTGACCGGCGATGACGACGACAACCTCGTGAGCTGCCAACTCGCCAAGACCGCCTTCGGTGTGCCACGGGCGGTCGCCCGCGTGAACAACCCGAAGAACGAGCACATCTTCAACGCTCTGGGCATCGAGGCGATCTCCTCCACGACGATCATCGCAAGGATGATCGAGGAGGAGTCGACCATCGGCGACATCCGCACGTTGGCGACGCTGCGCAAGGGCAACATGGCCGTCGTGGAGATCGAGCTGCCCACAGACCGCTGCGTGGTGTGCGACAAGCGCGTGGCCGACCTGAAGCTGCCGGTGGACTGTGTGCTGTTCGCCATCGTACGCGGTGAGGAGATCATGACCGTACACGGCGACACGACCCTGCAGGCGGGGGACGTGGTCATGGCGTTCACGAGCGTCGAGCATGAGGCGACGCTCAAGCGAGCGCTGACCGGGGAGTAGCGATGGCCAACGGGGAGAATCGCAAGCGCGTCGCCGGGTACGCGCTCGGCATGGTGCACGAGGCCGCCTGGATCCTCGGCATGACGGCGCTCGCCCTGAGCATGGCCTTCCTGGCAGAGGCGATCTGGCGATGATCGTCCGCCCCCGTCTCGACGATCATCTCGTCATCGGCAAGTACACCGGCAAGGTCATCGTCGGTGTCGGCCTTCTCATGATCATCCCGCTCGCGGTATCACTGGGCTTCAGTGAGTGGGACACAGCGGTCGACTTCGTCATATCCATCGCCGCGTGTCTCATCTTCGGCTCCGGCACGCAGCTGTTCTGTCGCACCGAGAAGGACATGAACTGGAGCCACGGCCTTGCTGTCGCCTCCGGTGCGTGGGTGTGGGCGACCGCGCTGGGGTGCTTGCCGCACTACCTTTCCGGGCACGCCGGGAGCTACCTCGACGCTCTCTTCGACGTCATGAGCGGCTACACGACGACGGGCCTCTATCTGCTGCAGGACCTCGACCACATCGCGAACGGTCTCAACATGTGGCGGCATCTGCTGACCTACGCAGGCGGACAGGGCATCGTGGTCGTCGCGCTGACGTTCCTGTTCAAGGGAACGTCCGGGGCCTACAAGCTCTATGTGGGCGAGGGCAAGGACGAGCGACTGCTCCCCAACGTCGTCCAGACCGCGCGGGCGATCTGGCTCGTCTCGCTCACGTGGCTCGGCGTCGGGACGCTGGCGCTGACCGCGACAGGCCTCTACCTCGGGCAGAGCCCGGTGCGAGCGTTCTTCCACGGCATGTGGGTCTTCATGGGCGCGTGGTCGACCGGTGGCTTCGCGCCTCAGAGCTTCAACACGTTCTGGTTCCACTCGCTCACCTATGAGGTCGTCTGCATCGTCGTCATGATCGCGGGCTCATTCAACTTCGCGCTCCACTGGGCCATGTGGACGGGCGACCGCAAGGAGATCCGCAAGAACATCGAGACGATCTCGATGTTCGTCACGCTGACACTGACAACGCTGATCGCCACGTTCTGGCTGGCGAAGGCGAACGTCTACCCCGACGCGATGTCGCTGTTCCGGAAGGTCTTCTACCAGATCGTCTCGGGCCACACGACGACTGGCTTCTCGACGATATACGCACGCGCCTTCGTCACGCAGTGGGGCCCGGTCGGGCTCGTGGCGGCCACGATCGCGATGGCGATCGGCGCGTCGGCCTGCTCCACCGGCGGCGGCATCAAGGGCATCCGCATGGGCATCATCAGCAAGGCCGTCCTCCAAGACATCCGTCGCATGATCTCTCCCGAGTCGGCGCTCATCTCGCAGAAGTACCACCACATCCGGAACGTCTGGCTCGACGACGGCCTTGTGCGCACCACACTCACCATCACCGTGGCCTACGTGACGCTCTACGGCGTGGCGACCGTCGTCGGGGTGCTTTGCGGGTTCCCTCTGGACCAGGCCGCCTTCGAAGCCGTCTCCGCGGCTTCGAACACCGGCCTGTCCTGCGGCATCACGACGCCCGCCATGCCCGCTGTCATGAAGGTCACGTACATCCTGGCGATGTGGCTGGGCCGACTCGAGTTCATGAGCGTGTTCGCGCTCGGCGGCTACCTGTGGTCGGTCGTGAGGGGACGATGATGGAGCGGATCCCGCGCATGTTCGCAGCCCTCGCGCTCGGGACGGCGCTCCTCGCCGCCGCTGCGCCAGCGTTCGCCCAGGACGTGTTCCCGCCGAACAAGCCCGACAGCACCGAGCTCATCAACCACATGAACGTGCCCGGGGACATCACGAAGGGCCTGTTCTGGAACGGCAAGACCATCACGTTCCACGGCGAGGCGATCGGTGAGGTCATGGTCCGCGGCGACTACGCGTGGATCCACCTCAACGATGATGCGTACATGCTTGAGAACGTCGAAGAGGGCGCGGAGCTTCAGGGCTACAACTCGGGCATGGCGGTCTGGATCCCGGCTGCGCTGACCAAGCAGATCGACACGTACGGCGACTACCAGCACGAAGGCTCGATCGTCGAGGTGCAGGGCGTGTTCAACGGAGCCTGCAAGGAGCATGGCGGCGACATGGATATCCATGCGACGGCGCTCCAGATGCTGCGCCCGGGCCACGTCGTGGTCGACCCGGTTCCGCCATGGAAGGCGGCGCTCGCGGTGGGTCTGTCCGCCCTGGCCGTCCTGCTCTTCTGGCTCGAGCGCAAGTACCGCCACGTGATCCGCCCGAACCGCGGGGTGTAGGCGAGCCCGCGATGGCGCGACGGTTGCCCGGCTCGGCGGAGCCGACGTACAATACGCGCCGTCGCTCAAGGCGGCATGCGGGCGTAGCTCAGTTGGTAGAGCGAAAGCTTCCCAAGCTTTAGGTCGCGGGTTCGAGCCCCGTCGCCCGCTCCAATAGACATGTGACGAAAGCCGCCGATCGACGAGGCGGCTTTCGCCCGTCTTTGCAGGATTCTCGCGTTCCGTGTCGAACACACGTTCTATCGAGACTCCGTCCCTCCCTCACCCGGTGCCTCACGCTGATCGACGAGGGAGGCGTGTTGTCATGGTGCGACGTGTGCTGATAGGTGGAGTGCTTCTCGGAGTGCTGATGGGTGCGCCCGGGAAGGCCGTGGCCGGAGGATGGCCGTGGCCGGTTCAAGGCCGTGTCGGGTTGGCGTACGCCGAGCCGTGGGCCGATGCGTCAGGGAGGATCTGCTCCCACGGCGGACTGGATGTCGAGGCCTCGGCCGGTGCGCGCGTGAGCGCGAGCGCGGGCGGGCGTGTCGCGTTCGCGGGGAGGGTCCCCGCAGCAGGGGGAGGCAGTGCGCTCGCGGTGAGCGTGGTCACGCCTGATGGACTGCGGGTCACGTACCTGCCACTCGCGGCGTGTCGGGTGACCGCCGGATCCGAAGTCGCCGACGGCGAGGTACTGGGTGAACTGGCGGGATCGGGGGACGGATCGCTCGCGATACCACACCTGCACCTGTCGGTCCGCCGGGGCGAAGCGCCGATAGACCCCGCCACCCTGCTGGGTCCCCTTTCGCGCTCCGACGCGCCGGGCCCAGCGACGGAGATCCGCCCGCCGGACGCGCCGCCGAAGCTGGTTGCACCCAGCGTGAAGGCCCATGCGGCGCCCGCGGTGTCGCCGGCCCCCGCGAGTGCCGCAGTCGCCCCGATGGCTGTGGGCCACCGTGCGGGAGCCGCACCTTCCGTCCTTGTCGCGCCGCGCCCTTCCGACTGGGCGTGGCCGCAGATCGAGGCCCGCATACGGCCGCTCCCGTATGAGCCCAGGCTCGACGTGCGCGCCGTCCTGACACAGGCCCGGGCGCTTGCGGCCGCGGGGCGCGGTATCGCGATCCGGGCGCTGCTCGGACTGCTGGCCGCGTTGCTGTTCGCTCGGTCTTTGCGAAGCGCGGGTCAGGCCGCCGTGAGAACCTCAACGTTCGCGCCGGAACCTGCGCATGCACGGCGCGTGCGCTGGTGAAAGCGAACGCGATGAGTCCTATGAGGGGATGCCGGAGTGTCACACCGCTGGGCCAGTATGCGTGCTTGTGGAGGCAGCGGAGCGGTGATAGACTCCGGAGGCTTCATTTCCTGCCCCGGGCAATACGCCTTCACGAGGTCCCGGGGCCGATCAGTCCGAGGGAGGTGAACACGTGAAGGCTTACGAAGTCATGCTTCTTATCGACCCCTCGCTCGACGAGGAGGCATTGGCAGCGGTAGTCGAGAAGACCACCGGTGTCATCGCCTCGCAGGGAGGCGCGGTCGATTCCTCTGAGAACTGGGGCAAGCGTCGCCTCGCCTATGAGGTCGACGGTCTGACCGACGGTGACTACACCGTCATCCAGTTCCATGCCGCGCCAGCCGCCGTCGCCGAGCTCGACCGCGTCCTCCACATCACGGATCCGGTAGCGCGCTACATGATCGTCCGCAGGGACGACCTGGAATAGACGCGCACGCCCGCCGCTGGCGGGCGCGAGTAGGTATCGAGAGCAGGGTTGAGACATGAGCATCAACAGGGTCGTCCTCACAGGCAACCTCACGCGTGACGCGGAACTGAAGCAGACGTCGGGCGGTGCGCTCGTCAAGATGCGCATCGCGGTGAACGATCGCCGCAAGGTCAACGACCAGTGGACCGACGTGGCCAACTTCATCGACGTCATCATGTTCGGCACGCGCGCGGAGTCGGTCTCGCGTTTCCTCGTCAAGGGCAAGCAGGTCGGGATCGACGGCCGGCTCCGGATGGACGAGTGGACCAGCGAGGATGGACAGAAGCGCTCCAAGTTGGAGGTCTACGCCGACAACATCGAGCTTCTGGGCAGCCGCGGCGAGGGCTCAGGCCCGCGCCCGGTGACGGAAGCGTCCTTCGTGGACGAAGCCGGCTCCGACGTTCCCGACGGCGAAGACATCCCGTTCTGACGCCTGCAGGGAACCGATCGATGAGAGAACGGCTGCGGGGCGGGCCCCTCCCGCCCACAGCCATACACTAGAGTCTCCCGCGACTTCGCGAGGAGAGGAGGTCTTGAAGCGCATGAGTGCCGAATACGCTCGTAAGCCGAAGCGGAAGTACTGCCAGTTCTGCAAGGACCACGCAGAGTTCATCGACTACAAGGACGCACAGGGGCTGCGCAAGTTCATGACGGACCGTGGCAAGATCAAGCCGCGCCGCGTCACGGGCAACTGCGCCCAGCACCAGCACGCCATGTCGATGGCGATCAAGCGCGCCCGTGAGATGGCGCTGCTGCCCTACACCGTGCCCGTGATCAGCAACAAGGTCGAGGGTCGCGGACGGGGTCGCGGATAGCGTGTCCACCCGCCCGCTGAACATACGCGACGCTGTGATCGCCGGTCTGGCCGCTGTGGCCGGAGCCGTCCTCGCCGCCGACCTGCCCTTCATCGGCCTTCCTTTGGCCGGCGCTGCGCTGGGCTGGCTGGCGTTCCGCAACGGACCGGTCGTCTCGAGTGCCGCCGCAGTGGTGGCCACCGCGATCACGATCCCCGTTCTCGGAAGCGTCGTTCCGGTCGTGTTCATCGGTCCGGCCCTGCTCGCAGTCGGCCCAGGGAGTGCCTGGGCCCTGTCGCGCTGGTCGGCGACCCGCGTCATCGCTGTTCTGACCGTCGTGCTGGTAGCAGCGGCACTGGCGTTCGACGCCACCGCGGCCGCCACCCAGGGAAGCTCCTTCGTCGCGGTACGGGCGAACGAGGCCAAGACCCTGCACGAACTGGTCATCAAGTCCGGCGCCCAGTCCGGCCAGACGGACGTGGAGACGGTCGGGCAGCTCGCCGACCAACTCTCGCAGGCGTGGCTGATGTTGTGGCCCTCGATGTACCTGTACGTCTCGGGGCTCGCGGCCGTGCTCTCGGTCCCGCTCGTCTCGCGGATCGGGCGCTCCATCGGAGAACCGGTGAGCGCACTCCCACCACTGACGGAGTTCGACATGAGCCTCCACGTGGTGTGGCCGACGATCGCCGGGCTCGCCCTGTTGGCCGCCTCGGCGTACCTGCGCCAGCCCAACGGCTGGATGCAGGCCACGGGGTTGAACCTGCTGTTGTTCGTGCGGCCCCTGTTGTTCTTCCAGGGGCTCGGCGACTTCGCTGCGCTCTACCGCAAGGCCGGTGTCGGTCGCTTCTCGCGGTCGTTCGGATTCGCCTTCCTGGCGCTCTCGGAGTTCGCGGTCCCGTCGGTCAGCATCGTCGGGCTCGTGGACATCTTCGCGAACCTGCGCAAGCTGCCGCGAGGTGGCACCGGAGCACCTGCGGGAGCGGCGCCGGCGTGAGCGCCCGTCCGTTCGGGAGGCATGGCCGACCGTACGGCGGAATCACGCGAGAAAGTGGATAGTGTGGAAAGCGCAGGAGCGGCGAAGGCCTCGCCTGTGGATAGCGGACCGAACCGCCCGCAGCGGTCTTGAGAGGTCGCCTGCGGGGGTCCTAGAGTGAATGGTACTTCCGCCGACGGAGCAGGAACGCTCCAGGGTGGAAGCAGATGGAGGAGTATCCAACATGAAGGTCATCCTGACCCAGGAGGTCAAGGGCAAGGGCCACGAGGGCGACGTCGTCGATGTCGCACGTGGCTATGCCGCGAACTACCTGCTGCCCCGGAAGATGGCCGTTGCGGCCACCACGGGCAACCTGAAGCAGCTCGAAGCGCGGATGAGCAATATCGAGAAGCGCAACAACGCTCGCCGCACCGATGCCGAGGGCATCGCCCAGGTCCTCAACGGCAAGACGATCGTCATCGAGGCGAAGGCCGGCGAAGAAGGCAAGCTCTTCGGCTCCGTCACCACGTTGATGATCGAAGAGGCCATCGGATCACAGCTCGGTCCGGACGTCGACCATCGCAAGATGGACGTCGGCCACCCCATCAAGACGACCGGTGACCATCCGGTCATCGTGGTCGTCTTCGGCGAGGTCAAGGCCGAAGTGGTCGTCCGCGTCGTACCCGAGGGTGCCGGCGCACAGGCGATCGCGACGGCGGCCGCTCCGGTCGAGGTAGCCGACGAGGCGCCGGTCGAGACCGAGGAGCCCCTCGAGGTCGTCGACGCCGAGGCTGTCGAGGCCGTGGAAGCTGACGACGCCGACGACGCCGAGGCGCCGGAAGCGTAGTTCAACGCCGTCGCGCCGGCGTGGGTCGCGAGTATGAAGCGACCGCGCCAGCGCGGCCCGGCGCTACATGGATGTGCATAGACCGGCGCGGAGGAGCCTGATAGAGCATGGCGGAGAAGAAGCGGCGGGAACTGCATGACGGCTCGGCATCCTCGATGACGTCGGCCGACCGCGTGCCGCCGCACAACCTCGATGCCGAGAAGTCGATGCTCGGCGCGATGATGCTCTCCGCAGACGCGGCCGCCAACGGCATGGGAGCCGTCAAGCCCGACGACTTCTACCGCCAGGCGCACTCCCGCATCTACCAGGCCGTCGAGCATCTGTTCGGGCGCGGCGAGCCCATCGACGTCGTCACCGTGGCCGCCCGCCTCGAGGCATCAGGCGAGCTTGAGCAGGTCGGCGGCAAGAGCTACCTGCTCGATATCGTCAACACCGTGCCCCTGGCCGGCAACGTCGGCCAGTACGCTGCCATCGTGAAGCGCACGTCCATGCTGCGGCGCCTCATCGAGGCCGCGATGCAGATCGCGGCGCTCGGCTACGAGGCCCCCGACGATGTCGACGAGGTCGTCGAGCAGGCCGAGAAGGCGATCTTCGAGGTCACCAACGAGCGCGTCGAGGCGACGTTCCGCCCCATCGACGAGCTGCTCGCCGACGGCTGGCACAAACTCGAGGAGCTCTACGAACGCCAGGAGCACCTGACCGGGATCACCACCGGCTTCGCGGAACTCGATCGCGTGCTCGCGGGCATGCACCGCGGCGACATGATCGTGCTCGCAGCACGCCCGTCGGTCGGCAAGACGGCCTTCGCGCTCAACATCGCCGTCAACGCGGCGAAGAAGGGCGCGGCGGTCGCGATCTTCAGCCTCGAGATGTCGAGCGAACAGCTCGTCATGCGAATGCTGTCCACCGAATCGCGCGTGGACGGCCAGCTGCTCCGCACCGGCCGCGTCGGCGACGAACACTGGCCGATGCTCATGAACGCGATGGGACGTCTCGACACGTGCGACCTGCACGTGGACGACACCGCGGGCCTCTCCGTACTCGAACTGCGGGCGAAGGCGCGGCGGCTACTGCGAGGCAAGGCCAACGGGCTCGTCATCGTCGACTACCTTCAGCTGATGCAGCCCGGGGGTCGCCGAAGCGAGAACCGCCAAGTGGAGATCGCCGAGATCAGCCGTGGTCTCAAGATCCTGGCCAAGGAGCTCGACGTTCCGGTGCTCGCGCTCTCCCAGCTCTCGCGCGCCGTCGAGCAGCGTGCCGACAAGCGCCCGGTGCTGTCAGACCTTCGCGAGAGCGGCGCGATCGAGCAGGACTCCGACGTCGTCATGTTCATCCACCGCGACATGTACGGGCGCGGCGACGGCAACGAATCCGGTGGCGAGGGCGATCCGCCGAAGGGCACAGCCGACATCATCGTGGCCAAGCACCGCAACGGTCCCACCGACACGGTCCGACTCGTCTACCACGAGCCGTACATGCGTTTCATCGAGCCGGCACGCAGGCCCGGGTAGCGCGCTGGCGTCAGCGCCGTTTCCCGTTCCACCCCATCATGTCCCGGAACTCCGCGGCGTCCCAGCCCACGATCGCCTTCTCGCCGACCATGATGACCGGCACGCCGTGCTGGCCGGTCATGAGTACCATCTCGCGGAAGCCGTGGCGGTCCCCCATGATGTCGACCTCGGTGTACTCGACGCCGTTCTCCGCGCAGAAGCGCTTGGCGGTGTCGCACCAGGGGCACGTGGGTGTGGTGAAGATCCGCACGCGCTTGGTCTGCTCCGGCACTGCACGACCTCCGGCGTCCGAGGGTTGCGCCTACGCGACAGTACGGTAGACTACCGCGGGCGCTGAAGTCCAAGCACGGCGCCGAACGACACAGGCTCGCAGACGAAGGGTAGTGCATGACCGCCGAAAGGTATGATGTCGCCATCGTGGGGGCCGGCCCCGCCGGTATCTTCGCCGCGCTCGAGATCGCGCGGTCGGGCCGGGAGCAGCGCGTCGTGCTCCTCGAGAAGGGCCACGGCATAGAGAAGCGGCGCTGCCCCGCCAAGGAGCGCGGCTGCGTCGACTGCAAGGTCTGCGCGATCATGACGGGTTGGGGCGGCGCCGGTGCCTTTTCGGACGGCAAGCTCACGCTCACGACCGAGGTAGGCGGCTGGCTCGGCGACTACGTCGGCGTCGACGCGCTCTCGGGCCTCATCGGCTACGCGGACGACATCTGGGTCGAGTTCGGCGCCACGACCGAGGTCCACGGGCCCGACTCCGACACCGCGGCGCGTCTCGTCCACGAGGCCACGCTGGCGGGCATGCAGCTCGTCCCCATGAACGTGCGCCACATCGGCACCGACCGCTCGCCCGACGTCTTGCAGGCGATGCGCCACGAACTCGATCGCCTCGGCGTCGAGATCCGTACGGAGACCGAGGTCTCAAGCATCCTCACGACCGCCGGCCGGGTCAGCGGGGTCGAACTCGCGGACGGCACGCGCATCGAAGCCGAGGCTGTCATCGCCGCGCCGGGCCGCGAGGGCGCCGACTGGCTCGCCGCTCAAGCGCGCGATCTGGGTCTCGGCCTCGTCAACAACGCCGTCGACATCGGCGTGCGGGTCGAGGTCCCCGCCGCCGTCATGGAGCCGCTGACAGACCCGCTCTACGAGGCGAAACTCCTCTACCACAGCAAGCAGTTCGGTGACCGGGTGCGGACGTTCTGCATGAACCCCTACGGCGAGGTCACGACGGAGTCCTACGGGGGCATCGTCACGGTCAACGGCCACAGCAACTCGAACAGCCGCACCGACAAGACCAACTTCGCTGTCCTCGTCAGCATCTCGTTCACGGAGCCGTTCGACGATCCGATCACCTACGGCGAGTCGGTCGCTCAGCTGGCGAACCTCCTCGGCGAAGGGATCATCGTCCAGCGCTTCGGCGACCTGAAGGCTGGCCGGCGCTCCACCCCGAGTCGCATGGCCCAGTCGATCATCGAGCCGAGCCTGCCCTCCGCCACCCCGGGCGACCTCGCATTCGTCCTGCCCTACCGGCACCTCGCCGACATCCTCGAGTTCCTCGAGGCGCTCGACAAGCTCGCGCCCGGGGTGGCAGCCCCGAGCACGCTACTCTACGGCGTCGAAGTGAAGTTCTACAGCTCGCGCGTCGAGGTCGGGCCGGACCTGCAGACGAAGATCGGCGGCCTCTACGCGGTGGGCGACGGGGCCGGCATAACCCGCGGTCTCGTACAGTCCAGCGCGAGCGGCGTCGTGGCGGCGCGGGCGGTGCTCGCGAGCCGCTAGCCTAGCTGCTCTACGCCCGGCCCTCCCAGCCCATCATGCGAACGACCGCGTCGGCGATCGCCTCGTCGGGTTGGTCGCCGAGCGCTACCGACGTCGCGAGCGACCCCACGAACAGCGCGAAGAACGCTCGAACACGCGCTCGTCGAGACTCCTCATCCGAATCCACGCCGTACGCGGCGTCGAGCTCCTCGACCTTCGCGGCCAGTCTCTCCAGCGCGGGTTCGATCACAAGCACGCGCAACTCGGCCAGCATGACCGGGTCGTGCGTGGCCGCCGAGAAGAGCGTGCGCAGGACCGGGCCGAACAGCGCGACACGGCGTCGGCGATCGATTAGAGCCGCGGCGATCTGAGCGCGCAGCGTCTCAGGGCGGATGGCGTCGAGGAGTTCGAAGGCCTCGCCGCGCAGGTGACCGGCGGCCACACGCACCAAAGCGAGGAAGAGCGCCTCCTTGCCTGGGAAGTGACGATACAGCGCGGGCTCGCTCACGCCGACGACGGTCGCGATGTCGCGCATCGAACCGCCGGCATAGCCCTTCTCGGCGAACACCTGCAGCGCCGCGTCCAGGATCTCGCCGCGTCGTCCGGGCTCGAGCGCGGCGATCATGCCGGGAGGCGGCGCGCCGGGCGCCGGCCCTGTCGGATCCGCGGCCTTCCGTCCGGTCATCGTGACACCGCCTCCCTGCGCTGTGTGCTCACCAGATGCACGAACACATCCTCGATGGTGGCCTCTACCGGCTCGCACCGGCGGACCTCGAAGCCCCCGCCGCGAAGCTCGTCCGCCAGCGCACACGGGTCGGTCCGCTCACCGACGTTCACGTGCAGCATCGCTCCGGACAGATAGGCCTCGCGTACGTCGGCGCGCCCGCCCAGCCAAGCCAGCGCGCCCTCGATATCGCCGACCTCAACCTCGAGGATCTGGTCGGTCATGTGCTCGTCGCGGATCTGCTGCGGCGAGCCGATCGCGATGAGCCGTCCGTTGTAGATGAACGCGAGCCGGTTGCAGTGCGTCGCCTCGTCCATGTAGTGCGTGGTCACGAAGAGCGTCACGCCCGTCTCGGCGAGGTCGTAGAGGAGCTCCCAGAACTGGCGCCGAGCCGTCGGGTCGACGCCAGACGTCGGCTCGTCGAGGAACAGCAGCTCCGGCTCGTGGATCGTGGCGCACCCCAGAGCGAGACGCTGCTTCCATCCTACCGAAAGGTTCGCCGTGAGCTCGCGCTCCCGTCCGATGAGGTCCGCCATCTCCAGTACGTAGCGGCGCCTCTCGGTGAACCGCTCGCCCTCGATGCCGTACACGCCGGCGTAGAAGCGCAGGTTCTCGTCAACTGTCATGTCCTCGAACAGCGCGAACTTCTGCGACATATAGCCGATGGACCGGCGCACCGATTCCGGGTCCGCCACCACGTCGTGCCCGAGCACCGTCGCGCCGCCGCCGCTCGGGCCGATCGTGCCGCACAGCATCCGAATGGTCGTCGTCTTGCCCGACCCGTTCGGCCCAAGGAAGCCGAAGATCTCGCCCCTGGGCACGTCGAAGGCCACCGCGTCGACTGCCGTGAAGTCGCCGAAGCGTTTGGTGAGGCCCCGCACCTCGATGGCGTTGTCCACCCGCGTCTCCATCTAGTCCGCCAGTCTCTTGCGGAATCGGGCGAGGGCCGCGAAGAAGACCACGGCCGAGAACAACGCCATCGCGGCCATCTGTGGCCAGAGCGCCTCGACGCCGGCACCCTTCATCCAGTTCGACCGGAGCACCACGAGCACGTAGCGCAGCGGTACGAGATACGTTACCGGGACGATCGCCGCCGGCATGGACTCGATCGGGAAGATGAATCCGGAGAGCACCATGGTCGGGATGAGGATGAACATCGTGCCCTGCTGGGCCTGCTGTCGGGTCCGGGAGATGGTCGAGACGAAGAGCCCCTGCCCGAGTGCCGTGAACATGAACAGCAGCAGACCGATCCCCACGACGAGCACGCTGCCGCCGAAGGGAACGTTGAACCACAGGCTGCCCACCACCATGACGACGCCGACCTGCAGGAACGAGATCAGGATGTAGGGCGTGATCTTGCCGATGAGGTACTCGCCGCGGGTGATGGGCGTGACGAACATCTGCTCGAGCGTCCCGCGTTCGCGCTCCTTGACCACGGCCTGGCTCATGATCACCGACATCGACAGCATCATGATGAGCGCCACCAGGCCCGGGATCATGGCGTTCACCGCCCTGAGTGACGGGTTGAAGAGCACCCGGACGCGCGTGTCGATGCCGGGCGCGCCGGTGATGCCCAGCGCCGACACTCGCTTGCGGTTGAAGGAACCGATTATCTGGGCCGCGTAGCCCGATGCGACCGAAGCCGTCTTGCTATCGGAGCCGTCGACGACGATCTCGATCGGCACCGTCAGACCTCGCGTCACCCCGGCCTCGAGTCCGGCGGGCAGCAGCACCGCCACCTGGATCTGACTGCGGTCCAGTAGCGGCTGGATCGCGCTCTCATCAGCCGGGCGTGCCTCGACCACGAAGTAACCGCTGGAGGTGAATGCGGCCGCCACCTGTCTGGACATCGGTGTCTTGTCCGCGTCCACGATCGCGGTCGGGATGTTTCGCACGTCCGCTCCGACCACGTAGCCGAACATGAAGAGCTGCAGCAGCGGCATGATGATGACAAGCCGCAGCATGAGCGGGTCGCGCTTGAACTGCGTGAACTCCTTCCAGACCAGCAGGCCGATCCTCTTGAGGCTCATCTAGTCGGCCCTCCTCGCCCATAGCAGCGAGGCCAGCGTTAGCCCGACGGCGGCGTATAAGGCGAGCGCCAGCACGTCGGGCCAGAGTACTGAGAGCCCCGCGCCCTTGAGGAAGATGGCCCGGGCGATGACGGTCATGTAGCGGGCGGGGAAGAGGTAGCTGACCCCCTGCAGGAATACCGGGATGCTGTTGAGGGGGAACGCGAAGCCGGAGAGCATGAACCCGGGCAGGAACGCGATCATGAGCCCGAGGAAGTTCGCCGTCTCGAGCGATGGCGCCCGCGACGAGATGATGAGCCCGAGAGACAGGCAGCACAGCACGAACAGGAAGCTCGCGACCCCGAGTGCCAGCACGGAGCCCCGCAGCGGCACGCCGAACACCAGCACGCCCACGAGGGTGATCACCACGACGTCGATGAGCCCGAGGGCCACCCAGGGCGCTACCTTGCCGAGCATAAGCTCACCACGCCGGATCGGTGAGACCGCCAGCTGCTCGAAGGTTCCCTGATCCTTCTCGCGCACGAGCGAGACCGCCGTCTGCTGGATCGTGACGATCATGATGATGACCACCATCAGGCCCGGGATCAGGAAGTCGGCACTTCGGCGCTCTGGGTTGTACCAGGTGCGTATCCGTGGCGCGAGCTGGCCGGCCGCCGACGTGTCGAGTCCCCGGCGCTGAGCCCATGTCACGGTGATGCGCTGGGAAAGCGTCTGCGTCAGCGCCGTCGCGTAGGTCTGCCCGAGCTGCGCCGAGTTCGGCTCGCTGCCGTCCACGAGGATCTGGATCGACGGCTTGCCGTCCGCCGCCAGCTCTCGGCCATACCCCGGCGGCACCACGATGGCCATGCGCGCCGCAGAACGTGCGATGTACGAGTCGATCTCCGTGTCGCTGCCCACGTGAGCCACCACATCGAAGAAGTCCGACTGGGCGAAGTGGGAGAGCAGCTCGCGGCTCGCCGCGCTGCGGTCCTGGTCCAGCACGACCGTCGGGATGTTCTTCACGTCGAAGCTGATGGCATAGCTGAACAGCAGAAGCTGGATCACCGGGAGCAGTAGCACGGAGACGAGGATGCGCCAGTCGCGCGAGATGTGGATGAACTCCTTGCGAGCGACTGCGAATATGCGGCGAATGCCCGTCATGCGCCGTCACCGCCCGGCTGTGCGGAACCGCCCGCCGTGGCCGCGTTCGAGGCGCTCGTTTCTTCTGCGAGGAAGGCGAAGGCGGCCTCCATGTCGACGCGGGCCCGGGTGATCCGCACGTCGTGATGACCCGCGGCCGTCAGTGCCGCGGCGAGCCCCGCCTCGTCCGGACCGCCGGGCACGGAGAGTACCCGGAGCGCGTCACCATGGACCGAGACGCTGCGCACGCCGCCAAGCGCGCGCAGGATCGTCATCGCGGCGCGTTGTTGGGCGGCGAAGACCTCGTAGAGAATGCCGGGGAGCCGCTCCTTGACCGCCGAGGGCGTGTCCACGACCTCGAGGCGACCGTCGCGCATGAAGGCGACCCGGTTGCACCGCTCGGCCTCGTCCATGTATGGCGTCGCCACGAAGACGGTGACCCCGCGGCGGTGCAGGTCGGCGATGATCCGCCAGAACTCGCGGCGCGAGACCGGGTCGACGCCCGTCGTCGGTTCGTCGAGGAAGATCAGATCGGGCTCGTGGATGAGCGTGGCCGCCAGCGCCAGCTTCTGTTTCATGCCGCCTGACAGGTTGCGTGCCTGGCGGCCGGTGAAGCCCTCAAGTCCGGCGAAGGAAAGCAGGCGCTCGGCGCGGGGTGCCTTCTCGGCACGCGGCACGCCGCGCAACTCCGCGAAGAAGTCGAGGTTCTCGGCAACCGTGAGGTCTGGGTAGAGCGAGAAGTTCTGGCTCATGTAGCCGATGCGCGGTTTGACAGACGCGGGGTCGCGGGTGACCGAAGCTCCGAAGACGGCCGCGTCCCCGGACGTGGGCGACAGCACCGTGGCGAGCATGCGGATGAGTGTGGACTTGCCCGCGCCGTCGGGACCCAACAGGCCGAAGACCTCGCCGCGCGCCACATCCAGCGTCACACCGGCGACCGCCGTGACGGCGTCGCCGCGTCGCCCGAAGACGCGCACCAGTTCCCGGGCGGCGATGGCCGCGCCGGATGCGTCGTCAGCGCCCGCGCCCCCGCGCTCGGGCGCGCCGGCGCGCGCACGCAGTCTGTCGAGGATGGATGCCACGGAGCCCTGTCCCTACTCGAACGTCACGTCGGCGGGCATGCCCGGCTTGAGCGTCCCCGAGGTGTCGGGCACGGACAGCTTCACGGCGTATACGAGCTTCACGCGCTGGTCCTTGGTCTCCACTTGCGCGGGCGTGAACTCGGCCTCGCTGGCGATGGACGTGACTGCGCAGGCGAAAGTGGAGGAGGTCGAGTCCGTCGCGAGCGTCGCCTTCTGGCCGACCTTCACGCGGCCGATGTCGCTCTCGGCCACGTAGACGGTGACGGTCAATGCGTCGAGGCGCCCGATGGTCGCGAGCGTCTTGCCCGGTGAAGCGTTCTCGCCCGCGTCGAGCGCCTGCGTCAGCAGCACGCCGTCGACGGGAGCAGTGACCGTGCAGTACGACAGCTGCAGCTTCGCCAACTCGAGTCCGGCGCTCGCCTGATCGAGCTGCGCCTGGGCCGCAGCTATCTCGGCGCTGGACTTGTCGTCGTTCTTCGCCTGATCGCGTCCCGCCTTCGCGGCGCTGACCGCGGCCTGCGCCTGGACGACTTGCAGCTTCAGCACGGAGTCGTCGATGCGGAAGAGGACATCCCCCTTCTTCAGCGGCGAGCCCTCGCCGACCGGCGCCTCGAGGATCGTGCCGCTCACGAGCGACGAGACGGCGACCTCTGGTGCCTCGACCGTGCCGGAGCCGGCGAGCAGTGAGGACTTCGCCCCGTTGCCGGACAACACGATCCAAGCGGCGGCGCCGGCGGCTGCCAGCACCAGGACGACCACGATGATGGCGATGCGCTTCTTCATCTAGGATCCGCTCCTCGTCGAGATGGTCAGATCGGCCGGCGTGCCAGGAGGCAGGGGCGCGGCGGTGTCGTCGAGCGTCACGCTCACCTTGAAGGCGCGCGTCATGTGGATGAGCGTCGTCGGCAGGGATGTCGGGGGGTAGTCGTAGACGGGGAATACCGCAGTCACGTGGCCGGTGAAGGCCGCCGCGGGATGGCTGTCGGAGCTCGCACTGACTGCCGAACCGACGCGCACGATCTTCGCCTGTCCGGCGTCGATGTAGGTGTCGAGCACGATCGGGCCGTCCGGAAGGATACGGGCGATGGGTCCGCCGCCGAAGACGACGGTGCCGGCCTCAGCGGCCCACGTCACCGTGCCGCCGCGCGGCGTCCGGATCACAGCGAGATCGCGCCGAGCTTCGGCGACCTGCACCCCGATGTCCGCTGCGTCCGCCGCCAGCACCAGGATGCGGCGGGCGTCGCGCAACTGAGAGCGAGCGTCGGCAATCTTCGCAGCGCCGGAATAGAGCTTCGCGCGGCCTGAGGTGGCCTTCGCCATCCCGGCGTCGATCTGAGCCAGGGCGCCCTCCAACTTCGCGACGAGCACGCGCGGGTCCGGCATCCCGGGAGGCGCCTTCCATCCGGGGGGCAGCTGGGACGCCGCCGCGCGTGCCTTCGCGAGGTTGGAGACGACCTCGACGCGGGAGGCCTTGAGCTTGGGCAGCGCCGCGTCGAGCTTTCTGCGTGCGCTCGCGAGCGTTGCGGAGTTGTTTGCGAGGGTATCCAGATTGGCGTCGATGACGCCCACGCGCGCACGGGCGCCTCGGGCGGCGGCCTGCGCCATCTGCACTCGCAGTACTAGCGCGCGGTCGTCCAGCCTCGCGATGACCTGGCCGGCCGAGACCCGATCACCCGCGGACACGGTCACGGAGGTCAGAGTGCCCGCGACGGCCGGTTGGCCGGAGACGGACGCCGTCCGCGTCGTGGCGATCGAGGGCGCCAGGACCAAGACGGGATCCGTACGCACGGTCGCCCCGGCCTGCAGCACGCCGGTGACGGCAGGGTCGTTCGCCGAAACGCGCGAAGACGCGAGCCAGGACAGACCGGCGAGCAGGGCCACGATGACCAGAGGTATGAACCAGGGACGCTTCACGGATGCTTGATTCCCAAACGGGCGGCTTGAACCGCGTGTTGTTAGTTATCAATCACTAACATACTACCCGGCGAGGCAGATAGCAAACCGTGGGCGCCCCGGTGGCTGCCGGGAGCGCCACCCTACTGGGAAGTCGTCTCCGTGAGCGTGTTGCGGAAGCGATCGGAGTGGGCCAGCGACTTGATCGAGTGGTTGTCGTTGGTGTCCGCGGTCGCGGTCGTGACCTCGATGTCACCGTAGCCCAGCATGTTGCCGAAGAAGGACTGGGACACGTTCACGTTGTTGACCTTGTCGAGCGGCGTGGTCTTGACCTCGGTGCGCAGGATGCCGGTCTTGGACATGACGCGCCGGTCGGTGATAGCGATCTCGGTGCTGAGCACGCGCAGGATCTGGCGGGCGACGACGGCGAGCCACAACACCAGCACCAGCGGCAGCATGATGAACCAGAAGAGCGGCACCAGAGCGCCGAGCATCCCGGCGGTGACCGCAGCCACGACGCCGATCCCGAGGGCGAGCAGCGTCTGCGGCACGATCGTCCACCAGCTCACACGGCCCATCAGCACGATCTTCTCGCCCTCGTTGAGTTCGCGCTCGATGTAGGACACGGCTCTCCTCCCCTTGACGGCGCCCGGGTGGGCTCTGCGGGCGCTCCCGAGTCTGTATCGTCGTATGCTGGCGGGTGTGCCGCAAGGGGCACCCGACGAACCGGACGAATGGAGGGGCGGTGCCCGGCTTCACCGTACACGTGCGACTCACCGTGGAGTGGGCCGTCGAGGAGGGTCTCTCGCGGGCCGACGCCGAGGCGGTGGCCCGAGCCGACATCGAGGTGGACGCTCTATGGCCCGGCTCGAAGCAGTGGGGGCGCCACTTCAATCCGACGGCGTCGCTTCTGTTCGGACCACTCGAGCTGCGACGCGCCATCGCGGCAGCGCACGACGGCGAGCGGGAGCGCGCGCTCGTGCACCTGGGACGGTCACTGCACTCACGGCAGGACGCGATCGGGCACGGGCGGCTCGGGCTCAACCACATGCTTCTGCGGCTGGGCCTGCGGCGCAACCCGGACGAATGGCCGACGATGTCACCATCCGTCCAGGAGCGGATCGAGCGTGCGACACGGCGCGCGATCCGGGCCTTCCTGGCCGGCGCGGGGTAGAGGTCGCGCAGCCACTCCGTCGGTAGCGCTTCCCGCCCGCGTCAGGCATACTACGCTTCGCACCCGCCAGCTACCCCGCGGGTGCTGGTGCTTCGCCCCGGAAGAGGCGGACGCCCGGCCCGGGAGCGGCTACACATGTCCGCGGGGCCGATCACCGGTAGGGGGGCTCTCCAACATGGCCGGCATCGTGCTCGTCGGCGCCCAGTGGGGCGACGAAGGCAAGGGCAAGATCACCGATCTCCTCGCGGACGACATGGACTACGTCGTACGCTTCCAGGGCGGTAACAACGCGGGGCACACCATCATCCACGGTGGGCGCACCCTCAAACTGCATCTCATCCCGAGCGGGATCATGTACCCGCACATCACGCCGGTCATCGGCAACGGTGTCGTCATCGATCCCAAAGTGCTTCTCGAGGAGATCGACGAACTCGAGGCGGACGGCCTGACCACGCGCCGCCTCCTCATCTCGTGCAACGCGCACCTCATCATGCCGTACCACCGCGACCTCGACGGCGCGAGCGAGAAGCTGCTCGGCGGCAACGAGATCGGTACCACGCGTCGCGGTATCGGCCCCGCGTACCAGGACAAGGCCTCGCGTCTCGGGTTGCGGGTCCAGGACCTCACCGACGAGAAGATCTTCCGCGCGAAACTCGAAGTGGCGCTCTCCGAGAAGAACGCCGTGCTGAGCAAGATCCACGGCCTGCCCACGTACACGGTGGACGAGATCACCGAGGAGTACATGGGCTACGCTGAGCGGATACGTCCGCACATCGCCGACACCTCGGTGATCATCAACAAGGCGCTCGGGGCCGACCAGTGGGTCTTCTTCGAAGGCGCTCAGGGCACCTTGCTCGACCTCGACCACGGCACCTACCCGTTCGTCACCTCATCGAGTCCCACCGCCGGCGGCGCGTGCACGGGTGCGGGCGTGGGGCCGAAGCGCATCGACCGCGTGCTCGGCATCGCGAAGGCCTACATCACACGCGTGGGCTCCGGTCCGTTCCCGACCGAACTCCACGACGAGGTGGGTGCGCTTCTCACCCGGGTCGGCGGCGAGTTCGGCACGACGACCGGTCGGCAGCGCCGCTGCGGCTGGTACGACGGCGTCATCGTGCGCTACGCGGTGCAGGTCAACGGGCTCACGGACCTCGTCATCACGAAGCTCGATGTGCTCTCCGAACTCGACACCATCAAGGTCTGCACCGCCTACGAATATGAGGGGCGTCCGCACCGCGACCTGCCGTGCCACCAGACGTCGTTCCACCATGCGAAGCCGATCTACGAGGAGCTCCCCGGGTGGCGCGAGGACATCACGCAGTGCCGCACGTTCGATGATCTTCCGAAGAACGCGCGCGACTACATCTCCTTCATCGAGGACCTTGCCGAGGTACCGGTCTCCATCATCGCCGTGGGCCCGAGCCGTGAGCAGACGATCATGCGTCGCTGGGAGCCGCGCCCGTAGGGGAAGCGCGCCGGCCGCACGACCGTCCGTCCGGCGCACGGTTGTGGCCGGGGCGACCATGGTCGATGTAGGCTTCAAGGTGGCCTATGTGTCGCGGCCACGGGGTGAGGTCGTCCCTCGGGGGGTATCTGCTCTTCGCGGGGAGTGTGCCGGACGCGCTCGCATGAGGAGAACCGGATGAGAATCTCAATCAGGTTGGCTGTCGTCGCAACGATCGCCGCCGCGCTCCTGGCCCTCACGGCGACCACGGCACTCGCGCTACCAGGCTACAACGGAGCGATCTCCGGTACCGTGAAGGACTCGGTGAGT
>JAUSBS010000051.1 GCA_030651905.1 Coriobacteriia bacterium | reverse complement strand
CCGCGGCGGGGGAGCAAGGAAGGGGAGCCGACGGCCATGGCCACCGACGATGTCATGCGTTTCTTCTCACTGTGGATGCTCACGCACGAGGTCGCTGACGAGGGCCTCAAAGCCGCCGTCGCCCGTGGCGAGGATGGCGGCCCGGCGGGCATGGAAGGCGGCCCCGACGCGTTCGTCGACGGGCTCGCGGCCATGGTCGCCTCCGAGAAGGAGAAGCTGAAGGCCGAACTCGCCGCCGGCGGCGTCGAGCGCCCGAGCGCCGACGAGCAGAAGATCGCGCTCGAGGAGCTGCGGTTCGAGGTCGCGGAGATGCGCGGGCGCATGGACGCGCTCACCGGCACGCTCGAGACCGTGTTGGCGAAGTTCGACGCCGCTCCCGCGAAGGGCTAGGCGGTCACCGTGTCCGCCCGCTCCCGCCGGATCACCGGCGTCCTTGCCCGGCACTGGCTGCTCGGAGCGCTGCGCTCCGGCCTCGGGCTCTCCCCGCGCCGTCGCGCGATCTTCGCGCACGAGTGGCGGGTCGCGTTCGAGGAGCTCGGCCCCGCGTTCATCAAGCTCGGTCAGCTCATCTCGGTCCGTCCGGACGAGTTCGGACGCGAGCTCGTCGCCGAGATGGCCGCCATGCAAGACTCCGTCCCCGCGATTCCCGCATCCGCCATCCGCGCCGTCATCGAAGGAGAGTTCGGCCGTACCCCCGAGCAGCTGTTCGCGACCTTCGACGACACACCGATCGCGTCGGCATCCATCGCGCAGGTGCACGGGGCCACGCTGGCGCACGACGTCCGCCCGGTCTGGGGCGAGGTCCTGCCCGCCGGCGCCCAGGTGGTGGTCAAGGTCGTGCGCCCCGGGGCGGAAGCGGCCATGCTGGCCGACACCGCGGAGGCACACCTCCTCGTCGCGCGGTGGGGCGGCCTGCTCAAGGGTTTCGACGCGACCAAGCTCATCGACGAGTTCGAGGAGTCGGTGCGCCGCGAGCTCGATCTTCGCGTGGAGGCCAAGACCGCGGACCGCTTCGCGTTCGACTTCCGCGAGGACGAGAAGATCGAGGTCCCCCGGATCGTGTGGAACCGCACCACTCGGCGCGTCGTGACGATGGAGCGGGTGATCGGCTGGCGCCTGACCGACCTCGACGAGGCCGCCCGCGCGGGCATCGACTCCGCCGCGCTGGCCATGTACGGCGCCACAGCGTTCATGCGCCAGGTCATGGTGTACGGCCGCTACCACGCCGACCTCCACCCCGCCAACCTCTTCGTCACGCCGCGCAACACGATCGCCTATCTCGACTTCGGCATCGTCGGACACCTTACGAAGGACGAGCGCGAGGACATCGCGCAGGTCCTCGCGGGTCTGGCATACCGCGATCCGGACCGGGCGCTGCGCTACAGCCGGCGGCTCGGCGTGAACGTGCCGCCCGACAAGGTCGACGCCGTGCGCCGCGAGCTGGGCGTGCTGCTCGACAGCATGTTCGACCCGGAAGGGTCCAAGGAGTTCCGGCACTTCGGGCTGGGCTTCATAGCGCTGCTGCGCCGCTATGGCATCGAGATCCCGAGCGGCTACGGCCTGCTCGTGAAGTCGCTGGCCACGGTGGAGGGTTGCGCTCGAAGCCTGAACCCGGACATCGACATCATCGACACGGCCCGGCCGTTCGTCACACGCCTGCTCTCGGACTCGATGGGCAAGCCCGAGCGGCTCCAGGGCAAGGTCAACGCCGCGATCCGCGCGGCCTTGCGGGAGCTCGTCGCTTAGGGACGGCGCGGGCGGTACTCGACGCCGGCTGAGTGTGAGCGGGTCGCCTTCGCGGGCGGCCCGCCGCTTTCGTCGACGGGTGGGTATGTACAGTCCTACGATGCCAGACATTGTAGCCCGCAGTTACAAAGTCGGGCGAAACGATCCCGCGCGGCGTCCCGGCAGACTCGCGCGAGCAATGGAAGGAGATCTCTATGAGGCTCGCAGGCAAGGTAGCCATCATCACCGGCGCCGGTTCGGGCATGGGTCGCGAGATGGCCAAGCTCTTCGCCAAGGAGGGCGCCAAGGTCGTGGCGGGTGAGTGGAACGAGGCCACACTGGCCGAGGTCATCGCCGAGGTCGAGGCGGCCGGCGGAAAGATCACCGGCGTGCAGGGCGACGTGTCGAAGGCCGACGACTGCCAGCGGATGATCGACGCGGCACTCGCGTTCGGCACGCTCGACGTCGTGTGCAACAACGCCGGTGTCATGGACCTGTTCTCCGGCGTCGCCGAGATGGACGACGCGACGATGCACCGATGCTTCTCGATCAACGTGCACGGCCCGGTCAACCTTTCGCGCCTGGCCATCCCGATCATGATCAAGGCGGGCGGCGGCTCCATCGTGAACACGGCGTCGCTGGCTGGGGTCGGCGGTGCGGCGGCCGGCGCGGCGTACACGATGTCGAAGCACGCGCTGGTCGGCCTGACGAAGAGCACCGCGTACCGCTATGCGGGCGATGGCATCCGCTGCAACGCCATGGCGTGCGGCGGCGTCGAGACGGCCATCATGTCGAGCGTCGACCAGTCGAAGCTCGACATGGTCGCGCTCGGTGTTCTCGGCAAGTGGCACGCCGCGATGCCCGGCACGCTCAAGGCGGTCGACATCGCCAACCTGGCGCTGTTCCTGGCCTCCGACGATTCCGTTCACATCAACGGCGCGATCATCCCCGCCGACTGGGGCTGGTCAGCGACGTAGTCCGCGAGCACGCGCACGTCACGAGGGGCGGGGAGCGATCCGGCTTCCCGCCCCTGTGCGTCGCCCGGGCCGACGCGGACCGGTCCGAAGGGGTACGATGTATGCATACATCGTCGAACGGCAACGTCGGCGTCGCATTCCGGTCAGGTCCTGTTTGGAGGCTGGTTGGACATGGGTGCAATGATCCGCAAGCAGATCTACATCGCCGGCGAACAGGACGAGGCCTTGAAGGCACAGGCGAAGCGGCTCGGCGTCACGGAGTCCGAACTCATCCGCCGCGGCATCTCGCTCCAGCTGACCGCGGACGATGAGGCGGCTCACCGGCGCGATGCGTGGTCGCGCTACATGGCGTGGTCGCGGGAGTGGCAATCGCTCGGTCCGGTCCCCGGTGGGCGGACCTGGACGCGGGACGGGATCTACGATGAGTCCTAGACGGCTCGTGGACACGAACGTCCTGGTCTACGCGCATGACCGCGCCGACCCCCGCAAGCAGGAGCGGGCGCTCGCCGTCGCAGACGAACTGGCCTCGAACGGGGCCGGCGCTGTCTCGACCCAGGTGCTGGCCGAGTACTTCGACGTGGTGACCCGCTCGATCGCCGCACCGCTTCCGCGCGACGTGGCCGCTGCCCGGGTGTCCGATCTGGTCGCGGCTTGGACCGTGCTGACGGTCACACCCGACGTGCTCGCGCTCGCGACGGCTGCATGCGTCCGTCGGCAGTGGCGGATCTACGACGCGCAGATCTGGGCGGTTGCGAAGGCGAACGGCATCGACGTCGTGCTCACCGAGGACTTCGCCGACGGGACCGAGTTCGAGGGCGTACGCTTCGTCGACCCCTTCGCAGCCGGATTCGAGTCGGCCGCGGTCGGCCTGGCGGACACCGACGCCTGTGAGCGGTAGCGTCAGCCGGGCTGCCCGTCAGCTCTCGCGCCGCACCGCGATGACGAGCGTGGCGACCGCCGACGCCGATGCCAGCATGAGCAGCATGAACATCGGCATGCGCTCCGGCAGCAGCGCCAGGTAGCCGCCGATGATGTTCAGCGTCGCGTAGGTGAGTCCGCCGAGGGCCGCTATCAGTACCGGGCGTCCGATGCGCGAGCGACGGCCGGTGAGCACGCCGCCGACGATGAGCGCGAATCCGAGCGCGATCTCCGTGGCGATGTGTCCGCCGCTCGTGTCCAGTGGCACGAGTGGGGCGGGAAGCGCCTCGATGCCGAAAGCGACCCACCACGCCACGAGCGCCATCCCGACGTAGATGCCGTAGTAGGTGAGCAGCCGTGTGGTGTGGTCCAGTCTCATCGGCCCGCCGCTTCGTCGTCTGCCGACAGTGTCTCGTTGAGCGAGCCGGTGCGGTAGCCCTCGAGGTCCTGCGTCACGTACGCGAACCCGGCGCCGTGCAGGGTCTCGACCACGCGCTCGCGGAGCTCCCATGCGCGCTGCATCTCGGCAGGTTCGACCTCGAGCCGTGCGACATCGCCGTGCGAGCGCACCCGGAACTGCCGCAGACCCATCGCGCGAAGCCCTTCCTCAGCGCGGGACACGCGCAGCAAGCCGTCCTCGGTGATCTCGTCGCCGTAGGGGAATCGCGAGGCGAGGCATGCCATCGACGGCTTGTCCCAGGTGGGCAGGCCCAGCATGCGCGAGACCTCGCGGACGTCGGCCTTGCTCATTCCCGCGTCCTGCATCGGGCTCACCACGCCGAATTCGGCTGCCGCACGCCGCCCGGGCCGGTGGTCGCCGAGGTCGTCGGCGTTGCTCCCGTCGGCGATGTGCTTGAGTCCCCGTGAGTCCGCGACGGCCCGCAGCATCTCGAACAGCTCGGATTTGCAGTAGTAGCAGCGATCCGTCGGATTCGAGCGGAAGCGCGGGTCGGTGAGTTCGTGCGTGTCGACCTCATGCAGGCGAAGCCCGAGTTCGCCTGCGGTACGGCGGGCATGTTCCACCTCGGAGAGGGGATACGTGTCCGAGGTCGCGAGTACGGCGAGCGTCGCATCGCCCAGTACCGCGTGGGAAGCCACCGCCAGCAGTGTCGAGTCGACGCCCCCGGAGTAGGCGACGAGCACGCTGCCGAGGTTCGACAGGCGCGCACACAGCAGGTCGTACTTCTCGGCGGGAGATGAGGCCATGGATGTCTCTCGCGGTCACGGTGACGGGCCTCGATGATAGCATCGCCGTGCCGGGTGCGGACACGGAGCCCGCGACAGGGGATACTCATGGCGGGACCCGTGCGACGGGGTCTTGGGAATGGGGTGCGGCGTGTCCCTCGCCGCCGGCACAAGGGGGCCACATGGTCGACGAGCTGTCCGTCCCGGAGAACGCCATCGAGCATCTCGGCGAGGAGGTACGGGTCATCCCGCCGCCCGCGGAGTTCGCACGCGATGCAGTGGTCCCCTCGATGGAGCGCTATCGCGAACTCTACGACCGCTCCGTCAAGGACCCTGAAGGGTTCTGGGGCGACATGGCGCGCGAGCACCTCGATTGGATGGAGCCCTTCACCTCCGTCCGCTCCGGCGGCTTCGAGCAGCTGGACTACAAGTGGTTCGAGGGCGGGAAGCTCAACGTCTCGGCCAACTGCCTGGATCGGCACCTGGGCACGTGGCGGCGCAACAAGGCCGCGCTGATCTGGGAGACCGACGACGGCAAGACCCGCACTTTCACCTACCAGCAGCTCCACTACGAGGTCTCGCGCTTCGCGAACGTGCTCAAGAAGAAGGGCGTCGAGAAGGGCGACCGTATAGCGCTCTACCTGCCGATGGTTCCGGAGCTCGTCATCGCCATGCTGGCCTGCACGCGCATCGGCGCGATCCATTCGGTCGTCTTCGGCGGATTCTCCTCGACCGCGCTGCGTGAGCGCATCCAGGACTGTTCCGCAAAGATGCTCATCACGGCGGACGAGGGCGTGCGCGGCGGACGCAAGATCGCGCTGAAGGCCGCGGCGGACGAAGCGCTCTTCGAGTGTCCGTCCGTGGAGGCGTGCATCGTCGTCAAGCGCGGCAGCGGCGACGTGGACATGGAGCCCGGGCGCGACACGTGGTGGCACCAGGAGATCACGGTGCCCGAGGTTCGCAAGCCGTGCCCGCCCGAGCCGATGGACTCCGAGGACCCGCTCTTCATCCTGTACACGTCCGGCTCGACGGGCAAGCCGAAGGGCGTGCTGCACACCACGGCCGGCTACCTGCTCTACACCCTGCTCTCGTTCGAGACCGTCTTCGATCACAAGGACGAGGACGTGTACTGGTGCACCGCCGACATCGGATGGGTGACGGGGCACAGTTACATCGTCTACGGTCCGCTGGCGGCCGGGGCGACGACGCTCATGTTCGAGGGCATCCCGACCTACCCCGACCCGGCGCGCTTCTGGTCGGTCATCGAGAAGCACGGCGTCAACACCTTCTACACCGCCCCCACGGCGATCCGTGCCCTCCAGCGCCACGGCGAAGGCTGGCCGGCACGGTACGACCTGTCGAGCCTGCGCCTGCTCGGAACCGTCGGCGAGCCGATCAACCCCGAGGTCTGGATGTGGTACCACGAGGTCATCGGCAAGGGCGCGCGGCCCATCGTGGACACGTACTGGCAGACGGAGACCGGCGGCTTCCTCATCACGCCGTTCCCCGGCGCCACGCCGCTCAAGCCCGGCAGCGCGACCGTGCCCTTCTTCGGCGTGACGCCCGAGGTCGTTCGCGAGGACGGCTCACGGGCCAACCCCGGCGAGGGCGGCTACCTCATCGTGCGCGACCCCTGGCCGGGCATGCTGCGTGGTACGTGGGGAGACCCGGACCACAAGCGGATGCGCGAGGTGTACTTCGAGCGCTTCCCGGGCTGCTACTTCACCGGCGACGGTGCGCGCGTGGATGACGACGGCTACTTCTGGCTGCTCGGTCGCGTGGACGACGTCATCAACGTGTCGGGGCATCGGCTCGGCACGGCCGAGATCGAGAGCGCACTCGTGAGTCACGAGGCCGTCAGCGAGGCCGCGGTCGTCGGCTTCCCGCATCCCGTCAAGGGAGAGGGCATCCGCGCGTTCGTCATCCTGCGTGACGGCTACGTGGCCAGCGATGACCTCGCCACGATCCTGGCCGGCCATGTGCGCAAGCTCATCGGTCCCATAGCGAAGCCGGACCGGATCCAGTTCTCCCACGATCTGCCTAAGACTCGCAGCGGCAAGATCATGCGCCGCATCCTGCGCAAGATCGCCGCAGGCGAGCGCGAACTCGAGGCGTTCGGCGACATCTCGACGCTGGCCGACCCGAAGGTGGTCAAGGACCTGCTGGCGGGAGCAAGCGGGGGATAGACGCGCTTTCGACTACGGTCGCGGGGCGTCCGGGTCCCAGCGGCACTCGTTACCGGCGCCCGCATACCGAGCGGCCACGTAGAGCAGGTCGCCTGCCCGGTTGAGGAACGGCAGCACGTTGGGCGGCAGCGGCACCGCGGCGTTTGCGCGCGCGGCCGCGCGCTCCGCGCGACGGATGACGGTCCGCGCGACGTGGAGCCGGGCTGATGCCTCGTCGCAGCCCGGCAGGACGAAGCCGGCGAAGCCGCCCGCCTTCGAGGCGAACCGGTCGATGGCAGCTTCGAGCGCGGTGACGTCCTCGGCCGCTACACCGACGCCGGAAGCGCCGGCGACCGCGGCCCCGCAGTTCAGCAGCCGTTGCTGGACGAAGGCGAGGGCGTCGTCGACGTCACTGCCCACGACGTTCACGCGAGCGAGGCCGATGAGTGAGTTCGCTTCGTCGAGCGCTCCGAGCAGCTCGATGGCGGGAGCGTCCTTGGCGATGCGGTCGCCGCCCGCGAGTGAAGTCGTGCCGTCGTCCCCGCCGCGCGTGTAGATGGTCGCCACGATGGTGTCTCCGTCTTCGCCGGTTCGCGGTCGGTCTGGCCGCGGTCCTCGCGCAAGTATCGCACCCGCTCCGGCACGGTAGATACCCCGCCCGCCGAAGGTTCGCGCGGTCAGACGCGCTCGCGGATCCGCATCGAGAGGTGCCCCAGCACGCCCGGGTCGTCGACCGGTTCGCCGAGAGAGTCGACCACATGGAAGACGTCGCGCACGTTGTGCCCGCGCGTCGTCGCCTTCGCCATGCGGATGTCGAGACCCGACTCCTCGATCGCGCGAGCGAGGTC
>JAUSBS010000036.1 GCA_030651905.1 Coriobacteriia bacterium | reverse complement strand
CCGGGTCGGCATCGACGATGCGTGTGGACACCTCGGTCACGCTGATCGCCGAGACCCCACGATCCCACAGTTCGCTGGCGAAGCCGCCGGTCGCCACGATCGCCTCGGGCGGCATCTCGATGATGCCGAGGAACGCCACGATCTCGTCCGCGGTCGTACCGGCATGGAACCGCACTTCCGAGAGGTTGCGAGCGTAGAACTCCCGGGCGAACGCCGCGAACGCCCCTGTCTCGGGAAGGACCGGCGCCCCTTCGTACAGGAGTCCTTCGCGTGCGACCGACAGCAGGACGACTGGTTGGCGCTCGAGGACCTGATGAAGGATGCCGACCGCGACCGCGGCGTTGTCGCACGGGATGGTGCTGACGCCCGGATAGAGGCGTACCGCCTTGGAGGCGATGTTGAGCTGCTTGACGAAGCGCTCGATCAGCACGGGAGCGCGTGGGGCCTTCGATGTACCGGCCGGTGCCACTGGCTGGTCGTTCCTCCCGGAGACGGGTGTCGCGCACATGCTTCGCAGGCCCTAGCGCCGCTGCGCACCGGCAGCCGAGCCGACACCCATTATGAACGTAGAGGACGGAAGCGGTGCTATCAGCGCCTCCAAGAACCCGCCCACAGGGCATGACGCGCAGCTCCTGCTCGCCTCGGCCTCGCCCAGACGTCGGCGGCTGCTGGCCATGCTCGGTGCGCCCTATGAGATCACCTCGGTCGACACTCCCGAGGACCTGGACTCACCGCTCAAGGGCGTGCCGCCGGTCCTGGCGCGCTCCATCGCCGCCGAGAAGGCACTCGCCGCGCGCGTGGAGGCGGACGAGAACACGACCGTCCTCGCGTTCGACACGATCGTCGTGGCCGACCGGCGCATCCTGGGCAAGCCCGCCGACCTCGACGATGCGTTCGCGATGCTGCGGCTGTTGTCGGGGCGGACGCACGACGTCATCACCGGAGTGGCCTTCCAGCTTCCCGGGATGCTCGAACCGCGCACGTTCGCCGTCACGACGCCGGTCCTGATGCGGGAACTGTCGGAGGACGACATGCGCGCCTGGGCCGACAAGGGCGAACTGCTCGGGTGCGCCGGCGCCTACAACATCGAGAGCCACCTGGCCTCGGTGGAGGCCGACCAGTGCTTCCACAACGTCACGGGGATGCCACTGTGCCACCTCTACCGCGCCCTCGTGCGTGACGGCTACTCCGGACTCACGTCGCCGGTGGCCGCCTGCGACGCGGCGCGGTGCACGACGTGCGAGCTGGGCCCGCTGGTCACGCGGCACGCACCCGCTATACCCGCACCGAGGTAACGATCACCGACTCGTCCACCGTCGGTTCGAACTCCTTGCCGGTGTGGTCGCCGAAGAATCGCACGTCGCCGAATCCGGCGGCCTCCAGCTCAGCCCTCGTCGCCGGGGTCGCTCTCGATCGGGCGCACCCTCCAGACAGCGACAGCGGCAATTCCGCACAACACCCACGGGACTGCAAAGGCGAGGCCGTGTCGTACGCGCGGGTGAAGGCGAGACCCGCGGCAGGCGTGGTGAGCGTGAAGGACGTGGCGCGCTGACTCACTCCCGCTAGCGGCTTGCTAGTAGCGAGTAGACGTAGAACCCGACCGCTACGGCGGTCACCACGCACATGAAACACACGGCAGGCCAAGCCTGCGTCACCCTCCCGCGC
This sequence comes from Coriobacteriia bacterium, assembly GCA_030651905.1. GTDB lineage: Bacteria > Actinomycetota > Coriobacteriia > Anaerosomatales > PALSA-660 > JANYAK01. The sequence continues at coordinate 1,575 of JAUSBS010000036.1, read as the reverse complement.
ACCGCTCGCGTCACAGACGCCAGGGACACGCCGACAACTACGAGCGTCGGAGGGACCGCCAGTCCGTACCGCTCGGTTGCCGTCAGCGCGATGGACGCCCCAGCGAGAAGCACGAACGTCAGGATCACTGACTTGGCATGCACGCCCGCCACCATCCACGCCCACTCGATCAATCGACGTATTTCGAGCGGCTCGAGGCGAACCGCACGCCACATGAGTGTCGCTGCTCTTGCCTGTTCGCCCATGCTGGCCACTGCGTAGGCATAGGCGGCCCACGCCTTCGGCTCGTTTGGATCAAGATCGACCGCCCGTGCCGCCTTCGCCGCGGCGCCTGCGTAGTCCTCCAAACCGAGTAGAGCCTGCGCCTGGACCACGACCGAGTACGGTCCGCCACCCCGCTCCTCAGCCGCTCTCGCGATGTCGAGGGCCTCCGTCCACCGCCCGAGACGCAAAGCGATGCGCCCGGACAGAATCTGCACCTCCAATGGATCAGCACCTAGTTCGAGCGCTGCCTGGTTTTCGCGCTGCGCCTCGCCGAGGTTCCCCGCGCGAAGGAACGTACGGACGCGCCGCAGCGCCTCGGTAGACTGCCTGGTCGTTGCCAACTCCCCCTCTTCCTTCGGTGCCACGCTACGCCTCCTATCCGACGCGCGCCTACGCATGTGGTCGCCTACGGCTGCTCCGCGCTAGAACTCGAAACTCGGCGTCGGGCCGAAACGCCTAGCTACCTCGACAAAGCCCCCGACTACGTACGGGCCTCCAACAACAAGCGCGTACCCCACCCCAGCAGCCGCCAACGTCGTCGCCGCCGCGTAGCCCGTCATCTTGTAGCGGTCGACCTCGATCTCCCAGTAGTCGCCCGTCCTCGTTCCGCGCGCAGGGCCGGCGAGTTCCAAGACGCTCGAGACCCGCAGCGAGGTCGCCACGTCTCCGGACGTGAGGTTCACGGAATGCCCCGCCGAGATTCCCGCCGGATCTGCGGCCAGGACCTCGGATGAAACGTTCAGCCCGCTCGTGCCCGCGCCGCTCTGGTACAACACTGTGCCATACGCGGAGCGTACCCCGCTCGTGGTCCCCACGCTCTGGTCGACGCCCGTCGGACTGGAGTCCACTGACATGTACGCCTGCAGCGGCCCGGAGTCGCTCCCGGCGACGAGCACGCTCGCTTCACTGTAGGTGCCTGCGGTCACGGTGATGGGATTCCAGCCACCGCCCCAGGACGGTCCATCCGGTACGTCTCGTGACACGCGGACGGTTGTGCCCGCCGATCTCCTCGCCACCGCGGCGGCGACCTTGCCGCCACGCCGGACAGCGGTCGCGAAGCTCTTGGCCGCCTTCGTGATGGCCTTCACCGCGCTCCTGGCTGTCGAGGCGACTGTCCTCACGATGCCTCGGGCCGCCCGGGTCACCGTCTTCACGACCGCCGCGACCGCTTTCTTCGCGAAGTTGAAGACGTCGCCGATGCTGAACGCCCCGCTGGGATCGGTGTTGCCCACCGGGTCTCCGCCGCAGTACTGATACGCGCTCTCCTCGCCGTCTGCCCCCACCGGGTCGCGGGAGATGAACTGGCAGGTC
>JAUSBS010000024.1 GCA_030651905.1 Coriobacteriia bacterium | reverse complement strand
GGCCACGGGCGTGCCGTACATCCTGTCCATGGGCAACACGAAGCCGCACAAGGACCTCCCGACGCTGCTGCGCGCCTTCGCCACGCTCGCGGCCACGCGCACCGACCTCCGCCTCCTGATGGTGGGCGCGGACGTCCCCGGCTACATCGAGGCGAACCTGCCCGACGCGCCCGCCGCCGTCCGCGACCGCGTCGCCTTCACGGGTCGCGTCTCCGACCCCGAGCTCCGCGCGCTCTACGCGCACGCCGCCGCCTTCGCCTTCCCGTCCACGTACGAGGGCTACGGCCTGCCGCCCCTGGAGGCGATGGCGCTCGGCGCCCCTGTCGTGTGCAGCAGCGCGGCATCGTTGCCCGAGGTCGTCGACGACGCGGCCATCCTCTTCGAGCCCGGCGACGCCGCCGATCTCGCTGCGTCGCTCGAGCGCGTGTTCGCGGACTCGCTGCTGGCCCGCGACCTGCGCGCACGCGGACGGGCGCACGCTGCGAACTTCACGTGGGCGTCCGCGGCCGAGGCCACCGTGGTGGTCTATCGCGAGGTCACGGCTCGCTGACGGCTTGTCTCGCACCACGCCGAAGCACTCCCCGGTGTGGCAGAATGGAGCCCGCACACGGTGCCATCTCTTACGGAGGACTCCCATGTCCGCACCCGCCCCCATCAAGTTCGGTACCGACGGCTGGCGCGCCGTCATCGCCGATGACTTCACGTACGTCAGCCTTCGCCGTGTCGCCGACGCGGCCGGTCGCGTCATCGCTGCCGCCAATCCCGGCGGCACGGTGCTCATCGGGTACGACACGCGCTACCAGGCAGGCTCGTTCGCGCGCGCCGCGGCCGAGATCCTCAGCTCACACGGCCTGGTCGCAAAGGTATCGGACCGCTACTGCCCGACGCCTGCGCTGTGCTGGAACGTCGCGCGCGATGACGCCGCGGTCGCGGGCGTCATGCTCACCGCCAGCCACAATCCCGCGCCCTACCTCGGCTTCAAGCTGCGCATGTCGGACGGCGGCGCGTCGCCTGTCTCGTTCACCGACAAGGTGGAGGCAGCACTCCTGCCCGAGCCGCCCGAGGCGCGCGGCACCTTCGAGGTCGTCGACCTCGTCAGCCCGTATCTCGACACGCTCAAGGGCATGGTCGACGCCGATGCCATCCGCAGCGCGGGCCTCAAAGTCGCGGTCGACCCGCTCCACGGCGCGGGCCGCGGCTACCTCGCCACCGTCCTGCGCGACCTGGGCGTCGAGGTCACCGAGATCCACGGCGAGGACAACCCCGGTTTCGGCGGGCTCCACCCCGAGCCCATCCCGCCCCACATCGACGCCGGCCGCGCGCTCGTGCGCGAACGCGGACTCGACGCGGCGTTCATCACCGACGGCGACGCGGACCGCATCGGCGCGGCGGATCGCACGGGCGCCTTCGTCAACCCGCATCGCATCATCGCGCTCGTCGCGCGTCACCTGTGCGAGGACAAGGGCCAGCGCGGCAAGATCGTCAAGACGCTGTCCACCTCGGTGCTCGTCGACCGGCTCGCCAACCGCCTCGGTCTCGAGGTCGTGACCACGCCCGTCGGCTTCAAGTGGATCTACGAGGAGATGGTCAAGGGCGGCGTCATGATCGGCGGCGAGGAGTCCGGCGGCATCGGCATCCCCAGCCACGTGCGCGAGCGCGACGGCCTGCTCATGGCGCTCATGCTCGCCGAGATGATGGCGCAGAAGGGCCGCGGCCTCGGCGAACTCGTCGAGGACCTGCTCGCTCTCACCGGCCCCATGGAGTACAGCCGCGTGGACCTCAAACTCGACCCGGCGGTCAAGGACGCGTTCGTCGACGCCATCCCGTACCTGGAGCCGACCGAGATCGCCGGGCTCGCCGTGCGCGAGGTCATCCGGGCCGACGGGCTCAAGTTCCTCCTGCCCGACGACGCGTGGCTGCTCATGCGCGCCTCCGGCACCGAGCCGCTCGTCCGCGTGTACGCCGAGGCGCCGAGCATGGGCGTCGTCGACGAGCTCCTGGCCGCCGGCAAGGCTCTCGTCGAGGGCAAGGGGTAGCGAAGCGCGTATGCGGATCACGATGGTGAACAAGTACTACAGCCCCCCGCATCTCGGCGGCGTCGAGACCGTCGTGGCCACGCTCTCCTCCGCGCTGGCGGCTCGCGGCGTCAAGGTCAGCGCGCTCGTCGCGAACGAAGCGAACACGACCGTCACCGACATGGTCGACGGCGTCCGCGTCACCCGGTTGGCGCGCATCGCCGCGCCCGCGAAGACACCGATAGCGCTCGGCATGCGCGCCGCCATCCGCGCTTCCGCCGGCGGCACCGATCCGGCCGACGTCATCCAGCTCAACCACCCGTATCCGTGGGGCGAGGCGGCGTGGCTCGCGTCCGGTGCGAAGACTCCGATGGTCATCGGCTACCACGCCGACATCACACGGCAGAAGCGGCTTCTCGCGCTCTACCGGCCGGTGCTGGACCGCGTGTTCGGCCGCGCGAGCGCGATCGTCGCCTCGTCACCCAACATCGTCGCCGGCAGCGAGGTGCTCTCCCGCTACGCGGACAAGTGCCGCGTCATCCCTTACGGCATCGACCCGTCCCGCTACGACGCGACGCCACAGATCGACGCCCACGTCGCGCGCTTGCGCGCCGCCCACGAGCGCCCGGTCGTGCTCTTCGTCGGCCGCCTCGTCTACTACAAGGGCGCCGACGTGCTCGTGCGCGCCATGCGCGGCGTGGATGCGGACCTCGTCATCGTCGGGAGCGGGCCGCTTGAAGGCGAGCTTCGCGACCTCGCCGTGGCCGGCGGCATCAGCGCGCGCGTCACCTTCCTGCCCTCGCAGCCGTTTCCGGACCTCGTCGCCCACTATCGCGCGGCCGACGTGCTGTGCCTGCCGTCCACAGCCCGCGCGGAGTCGTTCGGCATCGTGCAGTTGGAGGCGCAGGCGTGCGGCGTGCCGTGCGTGTCGACCGACATCCCCACGTCCGTGCCGTACGTGAACCTCGACGGCGTCACCGGGATCACGGTCCCGGCCGGCGACTCTGACGCGCTGGCCGACGCGCTCCAGTGCCTCGTCACCGACACCGAGCTGCGCACACGGCTCGGACGCCAGGCGCGCGAGCGCGTGCTCGCGGAGTTCACCATCGAGCAGATGGTGTCGAGCTACCTCGCCCTGTACCGCGAACTGTCAGGAGCGGCCTGAGCCATGTCGCGGTCCCGCTTCATAGCCATCTCGATCGTCATCGACGCGCTGAGCTTCAACGCGGCGGTGTTGGCGGCCTTCCTGATCCGCTTCGGCTGGCCGATCCCGGCGTTCAACCTCGATCCGTATCTGACCCTGGCTCCGTTGTTGACGGTCATCTTCCTGGTCGCCGCGTACATCTACGGACTCTACGAGCCCGAACGCGTCGAGGGCGCGTGGCCGCTCACGCGCGCCGTCGTCAGTGCGGTCGTGCTCACCACCCTGCTAACACTCGGCACCCTCCAGCTGGCGGGCCAGGCCTACGACGCGTTCCCACGCCTCGTTATCCTGCTTGCCGCTCCGATCCAGATCCTCTTCGCCTTCGGCTGGAGGGTCGGCGCCACCCGAGTCACGCCCATCCGCTGGCCCGAGCAGCGCATCGTCATCGTCGGCACGGGACCGTTGTCCTACGAGCTCGCCCGCGAACTCGAGCAGCGCGGCAAGTGGGGCTACCGGGTGATCGGCCTCGTCGCGCGCGACGAGGACTCCGCGTCCGAGGCGAGCGCCCGCGCTGCTGAGTCTCCCGCTCTTCTCGGCACCGTCCACGACCTCACGCGCATCGTGGAGGAAGAGCGGGTCGACCGCGTCATCGTCGCCTCGCCGGTCGCGCTTCGTGAGCTCGTCGAGGACATCACGCTCAAAGGCGAGGCCGACGTGCGCGTCGACGTCGTACCGGAGCTCTACGAGATCTTCATCGGCACGGTGGACAGCATCGTCGCCGACATCCCGCTCATGGAGATCACGCACCGCTCGCCGCGTTGGTACATGGGCGTCAAGCGCGTGCTCGACATCGTCTGCTCGCTGGTCCTGCTCGTCGTCTTGAGCCCGCTGCTCCTGCTGGCCTCCATCGGCATCCTCGTGTCGATGGGCTGGCCGGTCATCTTCACGCAGGAGCGCAGCGGCAAAGACCAGCGACCGTTCCGCGTCGTCAAGTTCCGCACGATGGTCCGCGACGCGGAGGCGGTGAGTGGGCCCGTGCTCGCTACCGAGGAGGATCCGCGCATCACGCCGCTCGGACGTGTCCTGCGGACCTACCGCATCGACGAGTTGCCGCAGATCCTCAACATCCTCATCGGCGAGATGAGCTTCGTCGGTCCGCGTCCCGAGCGCCCCTCGTTCGTGGCGCAGTTCGTCGAAGAGATCCCCGGCTACCGCGAGCGGTTCCGGATGAAGCCGGGCGCCACGGGGCTCGCGCAGGTGAGCGGCTCGTACGCGACGACCCCCGAACGTAAACTGAAGTACGACCTCATCTATATGTATCATCAGAACCTGCTCATGGACGTGCAGATCGTCATGGACACGGTGCGCGTCGTCCTCACCGGACGCGGCGCACGCTAGAAGGAGAGACCATCACCGTGGCAGCAGCCAAGACGAAGAAGACCACCGGCACTCCCGCGAAGAAGCCCGCTTCTGCGAAGAAGCCTGTGCCGGCCGCGATCGCCGCTCCCGCGAGCCCGATGGCGGGCATGAGCACTCCGCACAAGGTGGCGTGGATCGCGCTGCAGGTGCTCGTCTTCGCGGTCCCTCTCGCGATGTCGAACGCCAACTGGCTCTCGAAGCTCGGCCTCACGGCCTTCGGGCTGCCGCTGACCTTCGACCAGTTCGACATCGTCAAGGTCTTCATCATGCGCGCGTGCGCGCTCGTGGGTGTGGGCGCGTGGTCGTTCGACTTCTTCATCCGCGGGGGGAAGCTTCGCCGGACGAAGGCGGACTACCTCATCCTGGCGTTCCTCGGATGGGTCCTGGTGACCTCGTTCACCTCGATCAGCTTCGCCACCGCCTTCTTCGGCAAGTACCGCAGGTTCGAGGGCTTCCTGTCCTTCCTCACCTACGCGATCGTCTTCTTCCTCACGGTCCAGCTCGTCGACCGACCCAGCCGGATCCGCTCCCTGACACACACGTTCGTTGTCTCGGGTATCGCCGTGTCCTTCTACGGCATCCTGCAGTTCTTCGGGGCGGACCCGGTCAGCTGGGGTTCGAACCTCCCCTTCGAGACCAACCGGGCGTTCTCCACGTTCGGCAACCCCGACCTGCTCGGGGGCTTCATCGTGCTCGTGCTGCCGCTGGCGCTCGCCATGGCGCTGACCGAGAAGCGCCCCGTCTGGCGCGTCGTCTACTGGGTCGGCTTCATCATCACGGCGTTCTGTTGGGGCGCGTCGTTCGTGCGCGGCGCCTGGATCGGCGGGGCGTTCGCGCTCATCGCGTTGGCGGTCGGCGCGGTTCTGGCCCGGGTGCCGTGGGGCGTGATCGACTGGAGTGCGAGCGGGGCAACAGCCTTCTTCGGAGCCGCCTTCGTCGCGTGGAGCCTGCGTTCCACACACGAGGTGCTCAACATCTGGACGCGGCTCCAGTCCATATTCAAGTTCAACGAGGGCAGCGCGCTCACGCGCTTCGAGATCTGGTCGGCGGCGATCCGAGCGGTCAAGGAGCGCCCGATCTTCGGGTTCGGCGCCGATACGTTCCGCCTCGTCTTCCCGCACACGAAGCCGGTCGAGTACGTACGCGACGCCGGCTATCTCTCCGTGGCGGACAACGTCCACAACTACCCGCTACAGCTCGCCGCCGGGGTCGGGATCGTCGGCTTCCTGCTGCTCTACGGGCTGTTCGGCTGGGTCCTGTACCTGGGCGCGCCCAGCGCGTTCTCCCGCGGGAAGGGCCCGGAGCGGCTACTCCTCACGGCCTTCTGGGGTGCCGCGCTCGGCTACATCATCCATCTCATGTTCGGGCTGTCGGTCACCGGCTCGTCAGTGTTCCTGTGGTTGTCTCTGGCGATGGTCATCGCGCCCACCGCCCGCACCGTCGAGGTCGCACCCAAGACGTGGGGTCGCTCCGCCGCCGTGGTGATAGTGGCTGTCGCGACCGCGGCATCCGTCTACAACGTGGTCTACATCGTCGCCGACAACTACTACCTCAAAGCGCAGTTCGCGGTCAGTGCGAACGCGAATCCTCTCACCGCGGTCAAGACGGCCATCTCACTCAACCCCTTCAATGACATGTACCGGGCCCAACTCGGCGAGACGTACCGCGCCCAGATGGGCGCGTGGGTCCAGCAGGCGCAGACGAACCAGCAGGCCGGCAAGGACCCCGCCGCCGACCTTCAGCAGGCCAAGGACTCCTTCCTGCTCGCCGAGCAGGCCTACCTCGACGTGATCGACTTCGTCCCGACGGAGTACGACAACTACGTCTTCCTGACCGCGCTGTACAACCAGGCTGGCTCGTACTTCGACCGTGTCTATTTCGAGAAGGCCCTCGTGGTCGCGGACCAGGGCATCGCCGCCGAGGAGTTCGGCCCGGCGATCCGCTTCCAGAAAGCACTCGCGCTCTACAACCTCGGGCGCGTCGAGGACGTCATCACAACCCTCGAGCCGACCGTCAAGATGGATCCGCGTTACACCGATCCGATGCTCGTTCTCGCCGATGCCTACAAGCAAGTCGGACGGATCGAGGAGGCGCGCGCGATGTACACAGCGGTGCTGGCGGTGGCGAACGGGCAGTCCGTGACGGACATGGCGAACTCCGGGCTCGCCTCGCTCACCGCAAGCGGCAGCACTGAGACGAGCACGCCGTGACGACCGACGACACCACCTCACCCGCTCAGCAGCCGGCAGGCGACGAGAACCTCGTTCCCGCCTGGCTCGCGTTGCTCGTGCTGATCCTCATCATCGCGGTGGTTGGTGTCGGCGGATTCGTGGTCCGCGGGATGATGACGGGGCGCCCCACGAACTCGACGAAGCAGGCCGACATCGAGCAGTGGACGAAGGCGGTCGACGCCGCCCCGGATGACGCCACGGCGCGACTCAACCTCGCGTACGCGTACCAGCAGGACACCCAGTACGATCGCGCGCTCGCCGAGTACGACAAGGTCCTGGCGCAGGAACCGAAGGACACCGCCGCTCTCTACAACAAGGGCGTCATCCTCATGATCACCGGGGAGGCGAAGAAGGGGGAGGCAGCACTGTGGGCCGTCCTCAAGATCGACTCGGGTCATGCGCTGGCGGCCAAGGAGCTCGGCGAGTACTACGCTGCCAAGGGTCAGTTCAAATCGCTCATCGTGGCCGTGAGACCCGTCGTTGAGGCCAAGCCGACGCTGGCCGATCTCCAGTACCTGATGGGACTCGCGTACGAGAAGACCGGCAAGCCCGACTGGGCGAAGGAGCGCTACGACCTCGCGCTCAAGTACTCGCCGGACATGCAGGAGGCCATCGACGGTCTTCGTCGGCTCGGGGAGGTGGCGAAGTGACGGGTCGTGGGCTGTACCTCACACCGCGTCAGGCGTTCGCCGCTATAGCCGTCTCGCTGGGCGTCGTCCTTGTGGCGCTCGTCGTCTACCTGCTTTTCTTCGCGAACGCCGGGGCCGGCCTGATCACCCGCGGTGGTGCCGCCAAGGCCAAGATCCAGCCTCTCTTCGTCATAGACGGTCCGGGAACCGGCACGTATCCGCGCTTCGACCGGCCCATGGGTGCCGCTTTCGGCCTCGACGGGCGCATCTACGTCACCGACACGGGCCACAACCGCGTGTGCGTGTTCAGCAGCACGGGCGCGTTCCTGTTCGAGTTCGGAACCTTCGGCGTGGCCAAGCCGCTGCCCGGTGCGAAGAACACCTGGTCCCCCGGCAAGCTCAACTACCCCGTCGGGATCGACGTCGACGAGAGCGACAACGTCTACGTGGCCAGCTTCCGCAACGACCAGATCCAGGTCTTCACCGCGGACGGCAAGCCGCTTCGCGCGTTCCCCGACGCCCGCAAGCCGACCGGCAAGGGCAGCTCGGGCCAGGACGGGCAGGGGATCGCGGTGACCGACGTCGCGGTGCGCTCCGGGAAGGTCTACGCGACCGACACGTATCAGGTGTTCGTCTTCGACACGGCGGGCAAGCTGCTCCAGCAGTTCGGCAAGCCCGGCCTGGGCAAAAGCGACCTCGACCACCCCAACGGCATCGCGGTGGACGAGAGCGGCAACATCTACGTCTCGGACTCGAACCACGCTCGCGTGACCGCTTTCGCCAAGGACCTCTCGTATCGCTGGGGTCTTGGCAGCCCGCCGGCCGCGTCCGCGCCGGCCACCACCGCTGCCGGCTCGGCCGTGTTCTCGCTTCCGCGGGGCATCGTCACGCTCGACGGCGGGGACGTGCTGGTGGTCGACACCTTCAACTTCGATCTCGTCCGGCTCACGAAGGACGGGAAGCTGGTGGGGCGGTACGGCGAGCGTGGCGTCGAGCCCGGGCAGTTCAACTTCCCGAACGACGTCGACGCGTCGGGGAATCGGCTCGTCGTGGCCGACAAGGAGAACAACCGGGTGCAGGTCGTCGAGATCGTGACGGACTGAGTTTCGCACTCTGAGTGGCACCGGCCTGGCCTCCGGCGCGGCCGGCGTTGCTTGTTCGCCCCACCGGCAGACCCTATACTGGGGGGCGATGCGCGCCGCGCTTTCTTCGCGTGCCCGCATGTCTGTGTGTCGCGATCTGCCTGGAAGGGCCTGGTATGGTAAACCGCCGCATCGCATCAGCGCTCACAGTGTTGGTCGCGCTGACCGCGTTGTCGCTCATACCGGGCTCGGCGTTCGGCTACAGCGAGGGCAACGTCCGCACCCAGTGCGTCGACTGCCACGGCTCCGTGAGCCAGCCCCCTTCCGAATCCACGGCCGACACGGCTACGGTCACCGGCCCGCACCGGGGCTACTCTTCCACCTCCCGGAAGTGCCAGACCTGCCACCAGGTGCACGTCGCGGCGTCGGAGAACCTTCTGCCCGCGGCCACGATCGTCGCCACCTGCAACGTGTGCCATGACGGCTCCGGCGGCGGCGGTGTATACGGGGTGCTCCTCGCCAGAGGCATCACGCCCGATCCCAACGGGATGCACCGGGTCGAGACCGGCGCGACGAACGTCGTGCCCGGCGGCGACCCGGACACGGGACTCTCGGCCACGATGACGACGCTGCGCGGCCCCGGCGGCATGCTCACGTGTACCGACTGCCACACGCCGCACGGACAGAACGTCGTGGCCCCGTTCACGGGCGATCGCAAGCGCGTCGCGTCGCCGATCTCGCCGAACCCGAAGAGCAGCAGGCTTCTCTCAAGGGACCCCGGGGGGACCGGTAAGGACATCGCCGACTACGGTTCGAGCTGGTGTCTCGCGTGTCACGCAGGTCGCGCCACGATGAACACGCCGCTGAAGAGCAACCATCCCGTCGCGACCGATACGGTGGCCGTCTACGACAGCCTCATCCGCATGGCGTCCGACACCATGACCGGCACGACGGAGATCGGGTCGCTCGGGGGCTCGAACCGCGGCTATCTGATGACGACCGCGACTCTGGCCACGCTGGGCGCTGCCGGCTCCGGACCGATCTGCCAGCAGTGCCACGAGGATGCCCGCAACGTGGACGTGGTCGGTGCCGTCGGTGTCGGCCAGCTGAATGCCCTTGGAACGCAGGCCGACCCGGCCACGTTCACGGTCACAGCTCTCGACGGCTGGTCCGAGACCGACAATCCACGATTCCAGGTGTTCCCGCACGAGTCCGTGACGCCGCACTTCCTTGTGGAGGAGAACGACCACCTCTGCTACGGCAACTGCCACAAGATCTAGTGCCGCGGCTTTCCCTTCGCGGATTGTGATGGGACGCACACTTGATGTCGCAGATGGAGCCGATAAGAGTGATTGAGGTAGCGTGCGTCTGCACGTCTGCTCTTGCTTCGGTTGTCACCGGGGGAGGTCGACAGCGATGAGATGGCGACATAGCCGTGCTGTTGCGGCGGCGGGGATCATCCTTGCCGCGGTCGCGGCGATCGGACTGCTCGTGACCGCTAGCGCGGGCGCAGCAGGCGTTCCGATCGTCGTGGGCGGCGCGCGTCCTTCGATGCCGTCCATCTCCGGTTCGCAGGTGGTCTGGGCGGACAAGTACGACGGCAACTGGGACCTCTTCCGCTACGACGGCATCACCGGTACGACCTCTCGCCTCACCTCCGACGCGGCCGATCAATCGATGCCGTCTGTCAGCGGCAGTCGTGTCGCCTATGTGGACTACTCCACCGGCAACGGTGACATCGTCGTCCGTGACCTCGTCACGGGCGTATCGACCCGCTTCACCGCGGACGGCGACCAGACCAATCCGAGTCTCTCGGGCGACTGGCTCGCCTGGGAGGACCACTCCACCCGCAGCGCGCGCGTGCGAGTGCGCAACCTCGACACGAAGGTGACCTACGCTGTCGGCGCCGACCGCGCGGCGGCGGAACACCCGCGCGTCGAGGGTGACCTGCTGGTGTGGGAGGATCACGGAGCGAACGCCGACGGCCGTCTGGATCCGGATGTCCAGGCCCTCGTGCTCTCGACGAACACACGGTTGGCCATCGCCACCGCTGACGTGACCGAGTACTACCCGGACACCAACGGTCGATACATCGTGTGGTCCGAGAGTGCCGGCGACGGCTATCGCGTCCGCGGCTACGACGTCGCCACCGGCCGCTACATCGACATCTCGGCGGGCGAAGGCGAGCAGACCACACCCGCGATCACCGATGACACGGTCTACTGGTCGCACAACACTTCCGGTCAGCCGCTCCACGTCGATACGTACGATCTGGCGAGCGGTCGGCGTGCCCCGTTCTACAGCTACAGCTCCGGTGACGTCGTGGGCCTGACAGCCTCAGGCGAGAACACCGCCTGGCTCGAGACGGCGGGAAGCCGCCTGCGCGTGCGCGTCCTGTTCGGCGACGGCCTCTCTCCGCTGTCGAGGCTCGCGACGTTCAACCCCGTGAGCAGCATCGTGTCCTCCGTGCGCCTCGCACTCATCTCCACCGCCGGCGATGCGATCGCCCCCGCGGTCGTCTCCGCCTCGGTCGAGGCCGGCGAGTCCCGCGTGTCGCCGACCGACCCCATCGACGTCACATTCTCGGAGCCGCTCGACCCGGCGACGGTCAGTTCGCGGACCGTTCGCCTACTGGACGCGACCACGGGTAGCACCGTTCCCGCCACGGTGCGCTACTCGGCTCTGACGAACGAGGTGACGCTCGATCCTGCGGCCACGCTCGGGTCCGGCACGTTCACGCTCGAGGTCGACCCGACGCTCACCGACCAGGCGGGCAACGCACTCACCGCTCCGACCGAGCTGTCGTTCTCGACATCGAATGCCACGGAGGACCTGGCGAAGCCGACCAAGCCGGGGCTCAACAGCGTCATCGTCAGCGGCACGGGGAACATTCAGGCGACGTGGAGCGCTTCCGCCGACGACGTCGGCGTCGCGTTCTACGACGTCTATCGCTGTGTGACCCCGATGAGCGCGATGGACTACGCGGGCGGCGTCATCGTCGCCACGGTGCCGAGTTCCACACTGACCGCGACGTTCGCCAAGGATCCGTCCGAGACGGCGAAGTCCTACACCTACTACTACGCGGTGGTCGCGCGAGACACCGTCGATCACACCTCCACGCCATCGACGAACATGGCGCCGAACCCGCACGGGACCTACTCGGCCACGGCGAGCACCAGCAGCTGCCAGCGCTGCCACAGCGTGCACGGCGGCGCCCTGATCTCCCCGATGCTGGGCGCCCGCAGCGCGGCTGCCTGCTACGAGTGCCACGGAGGCACGTCTGCGACATCCGCGTTCGGCGCGGCGTCCACCATGGACTCGCAAGGCAAGTTCAACGATGACTCGGGCATCGCGGGTGGCGGGACGGGGGCGTCTGGAGGTACCGGCAACGGCGGGTGGTCGATCCACCGCACCGACGACATGTCGGGCTCGACCTTCGGCCGTGAGTGCGACGCCTGCCACAGCCCGCACCGGAAGTCCTACGACGCCGTGCAGGCGCAGTCCTACGGCCGCCTGCTGCGCATCTACTCGACGCAGGGCTCCACGAGTTCCGCGCCGGCGTACAGCACTGATGCGGCGCCGTTCGGCGAGAAGATGTGCTACGAGTGCCACGGCACCGGATCGATGGGTGTCATGGACTCGTTCGGCGGGGTCGGCACGTACATTTCTGCCGGCGGAGACCACCAGGCCGGCTACGAGACGACCGGCGTCACCGGCGCGGCTCACAACCCGGCCAACGTGCGCTACACGACCCGGGCCGCCCGGCCCAATGGCGGAGCGCTTCCGAGGATCGCATGCCTCGCATGCCACAACGAGCATGCCTCGCCGGTGCGCTCGCTCGTGGACTACCGCGGCAGCGACACGGTCGCGACCACGTACGAGCAGTCGGGGCTCTGTTTCGCGTGCCACAGCAGTAGCGCGACCGAGGGCGCGCAGAGCACCGGGACCGCGCCGTTCGCGTGGAACGGACGCAACGTCGAGGGTCAGTTCAAGGTCGTTGGGACCGACGCGGGCGCCTCGCGACACCCGGTCATGGCCGGCAAGGGCTACGTCGCCAACAAGTCCGGGACGGTCTTCTCGCAAGACACCAAGGCCGAGTTCGACGTGAACGGACTGGCCAACTACTGGCAGACGCTGACCAACACGGCCGACGGCAACGGCTCCGTCGTGCTCGCCACCTACATCCCCACCATCGACCCACCAGCGGAGAGCTACCTGTTCGAGCACGACGGCGGCTCGCAGACCTTCAACCAGTACCGCCCGGCCGACAACCTGTGGAACGCGAACAACTACGGGCGGTTCGTCCCTCCGGTCAACGGTTCGTTCAACACCGGGTCCGGCTCGACGCTCTTCAGCGTCGCCGGCAAGGTCTACGTCACCAAGCCCGGCTCGACCACGACGCCCGTGATCCGCCAGTACACACCGCCCGCGGGCACCGGGGTCGGCGCGTGGGCCAACACGGCTCTGACCACCGCGTTCAACAGCCAGTTCAACGTCGGATCCCAGTCTACGGTGAACACTGGCGCGTCGGCCGTCTACATCTCCGCGGGCGGCGGATCGAACATCATCAACTGGTGGAACTACCCAGGCACCTCCGAGAACAACATGACCTTCTCAGGTGGCAACCTCGGCGCCGGATCGGGGATCGCGTACGCGCCGACCGCCGACCGGCTGTTCGTCCTTTACCGTAACGGCACCACGGCGACGGGCGGCTCGGTCGGCCGGCTCTTCTGGCTCGCCGCGCCCGGCGTCAAGACCGGCGCTCAGACGTTCACTGACGGCGGGACGGCGCTGCAGTTGACGCGCAGCACCAACAACACCGACTACAACCGACTCGTTCACTTCCGTGACGGCGCCGGTGTCGACTACCTCATGATGGTCGGCCTCGACACGGGCGGGGCGAACGACACCGTGATCGTCAGCACCCTCGGCGGCACGCCGGTCAAGACCGAGCTCAACATCTCACCGTTCGCCGCGGCGCTCGCCGATGGCTGCGATCTCAAGTGGGACGGCGTGAACGGCGGCTACATCTACGTCACGCGCGGTGGCACGAACGCAACCATGTCGCGAATCAGGATCCCCGCCTCCAGCGCACAGACGGCGGGCAACTGGGGGACGTGGTCCGCACTGACGGCGACGCCTCAGAACCAGGATGCGGGCGCCGGCATCGCGTTCGCGATCGCTGATCCGCCCTCCTACACGGGCAGCACTGCTGTTTACCGGCCTACCGGTACCGTGAGAAGCTCCGAGATCCGCGTCTCCGCCGGCACGATCCAGTCGTGGGGCACGCTCACCTTCGCCCGCAGCCTGCCGTCTGGCGCGACGACCGCCGGCGTTCGCGTCGAGGGCTGGAACGGCTCCGCGTGGGTCGGCGTGGCCACCGCGACGGTGAGTCCGTACGATCTGAGCGGTATCCCCGTCGGTACCTACCAGAAGCTGCAGTTGGTCGGTGTCCTGACCACCACGGATCAGGCTGTCACGCCGCGGCTCGACTCATGGTCCGTGACCGCGAACTGGACGGAGTGGGTCTCCGGCACCGACATCGACACCGCGTGGACGTCCTTCAACCAGAGCACCAAGGCCGAGTTCGACTCGAACGGTGCCCCGAACTTCGACAAGACCGTCTCGAATCTGGACGACGGTGACGGGTCGGTCGTGCTGGGCACGTATGCCGGGTTCGATCAGGTGGCGGAGGCAGACTTCTGGTTCTTCGGCGATGCAGTGGCGCGCCTCGACTCGCTGCTGCCGGGTGCCACCGCGTGGAACGGGGTCTTCAACCCGACCGATCCGACGGCTTCCCCGGCCACGGGTGCCAGCGCGGTGCAGAAGAACACGTACATCTTCGCGATGCAGGGCGGTGGCGCGAACACGCTGCTCGCCTACCAGCCGCCTGCGAACTCGGGCACGGGCACGTGGACCGCGACGACCAACCTGTGGCAGACCGCCACGACGGGGTCGGACATGGTGCTGGATACCGACCACGGGTTCATCTGGGCGCTCATCGGCGGATTCACGCCGAGCACCACGTCGCCTGGAACGAACATCCGACGCAGTGACAACTTCACCGGGACTTCACTTGTCTGGAACACCACGACCGGCAACTACGAGGGACCGGCGTTCCAGACGGGCGGGACCGAGCGCCGCCTGGGCGCTGGTGCCGCGCTCGCTTGGGTGCCGGCAAGCGGGACCCGCGTCGAGAAGCTCTACGTCATCAACCGCGACGGCACCGACAACAACCGCGACGGTGACCTGTGGTATATGGACAACCCGGACCCGCACGCAGGCGGCGTGAACTGGACCGACACGAACGTGAACGTCGGGCGGAATCAGTCCAGCACCTCCGATCTCGGCAGCCGCATGGTCTACTTCAGGATCGGGTCGACCGACTACCTGTATGCGATGCGCGGCGCCGCCAACCTGGAGTACCTGTTCTCCATCGGCAACACGACGGTCGCCGGCGCGCTGACTGCTCTGGACAACGGCACGGCCAACCCGTTCAACGCCAACATCGGCGACGGCTGCGACATACAGTGGAACGGCGACACGACTCCGGCGGGCTTCCGACTTCTCGCAACGCGCGGAGGCGGCTCCAACGTCAGTGCCGTCGCCACGTGGAACGGTACCCCGCTCCCCGTGTGGACGGCCGGACCGGCGCTGCTCGACCCCGCCGGCGCAGGCTCGTATCTCGCGTACGCGAAGGCGGACCCACCCCCGATCGCGACGACCGTCTACTACCTGACCGGCACGCTGACGAGCAACTCGATCACGCCGACCACGACCGCGACCAAGTGGGGATTCCTCACCTACGAAGCGTTCGCTCCCTCCGGTCAGACGACCGTGGCCGTCACGGTGCAGGGCAGCAGCAACGGTGGCAGCACGTGGACCGACCTCTACTATGACCCCGCGGTCTACCCGATCGACCTCACCGGCCACTCCACGATCGCCAACCCCCTGATCAGGCTGGTAGCGCGCCTGACCACGTCCGACCCGGGCCAGACCCCGAGGCTCGACGCGTGGTCCGTGTCGAGCACGTATCCACGGTTCCAGACCTCGGGCTCGGTCACCTGCGTCAACTGCCACAACGCGCACACCGTCAAGGTCGCCGGCACGAGCTGGTGGCAGCTGGCTCGCGTGAGCGACCCCGACAACATCAACACGACGTCCACTGCACCGAGCTTCCCGACCGACATGGCGCTGTTCTGCCTGCGCTGTCACGACGGCTCACCGCCGGTCGCGACACGTTCGGCGTCGGTCAACATCCCGTACAGCGTCGCATTCTCGGCCGTGGACCCGGCGATCTCGCCGCTCTTCCCGGGCTGGAACAAGTCGGCTGCCAACATGGCGTTCACGAACTCCGGCCACTACACCGCGTCGACGGCGAACGGCAAAGCGCTGTGCCAGAACTGCCACGACCCGCATGCGTCGGACTTCGCAAGTCTGATCGCCTGGACCAAGCCGACGGGCGTGACGTGGACGGGCACGGCTCCGGCCGACCAGTACCGCGCGAACACGGACGTCACCGCGTCGTGGGAAGAGAACCTCTGCTACCGCTGCCACGGCAGTGGTGCATCGGCCACCGGCAAGGCCGCCGGCGCTGCCAACGTGTTCACCCCGGCCGGTCTGACCTACAAGCATCCGATGGCCATCAACGCCCCCTCCGCCGGAATCG